>DASYZH010000121.1:0-18802 GCA_035946435.1 Puia sp.
GAAGGCAGTGGTTTCAAAGGTCGAATCGTAGCGGCCGATGCCGAATTCCGGCATTTCTCCACCACTCTGGTAGCTGAGGTTGTCGCCGCTGTAGACGCGCGCCATGGTAGCGAAATCGGCGCCATTCTGGAGCTTGCCATAAACGGAATCCGCCCTGCGCCGGGCCTCGTCGCGCATAGCCGCGGTTGCCTCCGGCGGAAAAGACAGCAGGATCTGCGCGATCCTGATCCGGCCGAGTGCTTTTCGCCCGCCTTCGTTCAGGAAGATATGATAGCCGCCGTTGGTGCGGTAAGGTCTGGAGAATTTTCCCGTGGGTGTCGAATAAGCCAAAGATTCCAGCTCATAAGGGAGGGTGAAGACGGTGATATAGCCGATCTCGCCGCCGTTGATCTTTACGCTCGGGTCATCTGAATATTGCCGGGCCACTTCGCTGAATTTCCTGCCCCTTTTGAGGGCGTTGTAGGCGGTCATCACCTTTTCATAGGCCTTTAGCGTGTCGGCCGGCAGGGCATTCTTTGGCAGCGTGATGAGGATATGGGCCAGGCGGACGTCTTTCTGCCCGCGTTCAAACACCTCCTTCACCAACTTATCAAGACTGCTCTCGTCTTTGAGATAGGACTCGGCGACCTGGGAGCGGAAATTTTGTAGTTCGGTGCGCTGTGAAGCGAGCGTGTCGAGCTGGGCATCATAGGCAGCCTGCACCTTGAGCTTATAGCGGATATAGAGATCCAGGTAATCCCGATACGATCTTTCGGACGGTCTTTGACCGTTGTTGTTCTTATTGTAGGCTTTCAGGAATTCGTCTTTGGTCACTGG
Organism: Puia sp.; assembly: GCA_035946435.1. Taxonomy (GTDB): domain Bacteria; phylum Bacteroidota; class Bacteroidia; order Chitinophagales; family Chitinophagaceae; genus Puia. Next base: position 817 of record DASYZH010000121.1, read on the forward strand.
GTTGCCGTCGACGGTAAAAAGAGTTTGTGCGTGAAGGCCGGACAACAGGAGCAAAAAGGTGAGAAAAAGAGTAAACTTTTTGACCGGTTGGCACATATCAATTGGATTTTTTTTGGCGCATTTTGAGAGTTATGACCTCGTCAAGTTGTTGATAAGAAAGTTTTTTCGCAATGATGCGTTTGTCTTTGTCCAGTAAATAGAGGATGGGGGTCTGATACACATCGTACAGCTGGCGGAAACCGGGCTGGCCGGCTTTTTCGACACTGTCCTGGTGTTCCTTGGTCTCATAAACGTGAATCCAGGAGGTTAAATTGTGATCTTTAATGAATTGCAGCCAGGCCTCTTTGCCGCCATCCACCATGACACCGTATAGTTTTACGCCTTCCTGCTTCCATTTAGCCTGAAATATGGAATCCACCTTAGGAACGGTCTCCTTGCAATGGCTGCAGGTGGGATCCCAGAAACAGATCACGATGAACGGAGCATCGACGCTGTAGAGCGGAAGCGGTTTCCCGGCCGTGTCCACCATTTCCATATTGGCGGCAGGTTCTCCTATCAAATTGGCCATCAAGCTATAAGCCCTATCGTTCAAGAACTTCCGGTATTTTTCCGTGAAGAACTCCGTCATCCCCGTATTGATGTATTTTTCAAATAGGTGGACGAAGACAGCGTCCTGGCCCATGTATTCGGGGTTCACATATTTCTGAACGAAGTAAACCATAAAGTATTGGAACATTTGTTTGCTGACCCTGGCCTTCAGGAGCATCATATCGGCTTCCGCCTCGATGGAATCGGCTTGCGGCGGGACGAGGTCATGGAAGTAGCGGTCCAGCCGGGGTTCGAAGATGGGTGTACGGGTAAGCCGGTCGTCGGTAAAATCGACGTCATCCCAGTAGTGGGCCTTATAATAGTGGTAGACATAGTTGCTGTCATATTTTCCGCCGGGCTGTTTGTTGGCAGCAGGTACCCTGGGATCCTTGAGTAACCGAAAGAGCTCCGCCAGCAGGGAATTGGGATATTTGGTCTCCAGCTCTTCGCGGTAGTGCTGAAGCTCGTCATTCTCTTGTTTTAACTTTTCTTTAAGTCGGGTGGAATCGGCATGGGTGCGGGCTGCGGCCAATTCTTTTTGTGTAGTGGTGATCCCCGCGCCTTTGGTCGAGGTGAACCGGGTATAGCCAAGGAAGACCGTGTTTTCCGGGGAACCGGTAAAAGTCAGGCTCGCGGGCAGTTTGGTCGTATCGGCTGAGATGGAGAAACGCTGACTGCTGTCGATCAGCAGCTCAAAAAGGACGGCTCTGCTGGGCGAAACGATGAAATACACACCGCCGGTGAGTTTGTCTTTTCCCGTGAAGACGCCGTTGCCATCGGCATCCAGCATGGTTGAATCCGCCAGCGCTCTGATCTTTCCATAATAATAGCCAAGATAGACTTTGCCGCCGGTATAGGGCTTCAGGTGGAGGTGGATGGAGTAGCCATCTTGCGGATAGGCTTTCAGGAGGCACAGGCAGGCCACCAGGAACGATAGGATATTCTTCATACTTGGGTAAAAGTACATCAATCGTACTATTTTTACACCGTGAGAAAAAGAAACAAGAACATCGTGCTGTCCAATATCCTGGTAGAGGATTATGCGGCAGAGGGAAAGTCGCTGGCCCGGGTAGACGGCAAAGTGATCTTCATCGAGAATGCTATCCCCGGAGACGTCGTCGACCTGCGGTTGTCCAGGAACAAGAAGGATTGGGCGGAGGGGCATATAACGGCCTTTCAGCAGTATTCAGCCAGTAGAATAGATCCCTTTTGCGCGCATTTTGGCGTGTGCGGGGGGTGCCGTTGGCAAATGTTGCCGTACTCCCTCCAGCTGAAGTATAAGCAGCAGCAGGTGGAAGACGTCCTCCGGCGGATAGGGAAGGTGGCTTTGCCGCCGATAACGCCAATCCTTGGCGCTCCCGAGACAAGACGTTACCGGAACAAGATCGAATATACCTTTTCGAATCGTAGGTTTCTGCTGCCCGGAGAGCTCAACAACCCGGAGGTGTCGCCGGTACAGGACGTTGCCGGTTTTCATGCGAAGGGGCTTTTCGATAAGGTGGTGGATATCGACATTTGCCATCTTCAGGCGGAACCGACTAACGGGCTGCGTAAGGCGGTGAGGGATTACGGGCTGTTGCATCGACTGCCCTTTTATGATATCAAGGAACATCGGGGGTGGCTGCGGAACCTGCAGCTACGCATCTGCACAACGGGCGAGGTGATGGCAAATCTCGTGATCGGGTATGAGGACGAAAAGCATACCCGCGCGTTGACCGACTTGCTCGTGCAACAATTTCCCGGGCTGACCACTCTTTTGGTGACCGTGAACCCCAAATGGAACGACAGTATCACGGGCCTGGAGCCGCGTGTCGTACATGGGAAAGGATATGTCGTGGAGCAGCTGGAGGATTTCCGGTTCAAGATCGGCCCCAAGTCTTTTTTCCAGACCAATACCCGGCAGGGAGAGGGGCTTTATCGTGTCGCCCGGGAGTATGCCGAACTATCCGGTGGTGAAAGCGTTTATGATCTGTATTGCGGCACTGGTAGCATCGGTATCTTCCTCAGCCGTCAGGCGCGAAGGATCGTAGGAGTGGAGGCCATCGAAGAAGCTGTGGCCGATGCCCGTGAGAATGCGCTGCTGAACGGGATCGGCCATGCCCGGTTCTTTGCCGGTGATGTCATCGATATCTGCCAGGGAGATTTCTTCGAACGCGAAGGACGCCCGGATGTGATCATCACCGATCCGCCGCGCGCCGGCATGCACGCGGGGCTGGTGAATGCGATCCTGGAGATCGGTGCGCCCACGGTTGTCTATGTGAGTTGTAATCCGGCCACCCAAGCCCGTGATCTTGCTTTGCTGGACGCCAAATACGCGGTGACAAAGGTTCAGCCGGTGGATATGTTCCCGCATACGCATCATATTGAAAATGTGGTGCAGCTGAAGCTCAGGTAATTGTAACCGGTTCTCAGCAATATTTATGTTATTTTTGAAGACTTAATTTTAAAGGAAGAGTATGTCAGAATTTCGCCCGGGCAGTTTTCAGATGATACCGCCAGTTATTAAGAACCTTATTATTATCAACGGATTGGTATGGCTGGCTGAAATGACGCTGGGCTCCAATATTGCGCAATGGATGTTCAACACCTTCGCCCTGCACGATTTTCACTCCGCCCTCTTCAAGCCATATCAGCTCGTGACGTATATGTTCCTGCATGACAACCATGGTTTTGAGCATATTCTCTTCAATATGTTTGCCTTGTGGATGTTCGGGGCGGTCCTCGAAAATTATTGGGGCGGCAAAAAGTTCCTCACCTTTTATATGATCAGCGGCATCGGCGCCGCCCTTTGTCATCTTGCGGTCCTGTACCACGAAATGGCGCCGATTGCCCAGCAGATCCAGCTCGCGCCGCTGGATCAGCAGCAGGAATTTATGTTTTCGCCGCAAAATCCGCTGAATGAACCCACCCTTGGGGCTTCGGGCGCCATCTTCGGCTGTCTGGCGGCCTTTGGCTATCTTTTCCCCAATCAGTATATCTATCTCTATTTTTTTGTGCCCATCAAGGTCAAATGGTTCGTCCTCGGGTATGCTGCAATCGAGCTGTGGAGCGGCGTAAGCCCCTCGGCGGGCGACAGCGTAGCCCATTGGGCTCACCTGGGTGGCGGACTCGTCGGGTTGCTGCTGGTGATCTATTGGAACAAGACGGACAGGCGAAATTTTTACTGAACTGTTTGCGGGTCAAAAACGTTAAGACTAAAGGCAATATAATATAATAACCGTATGCGTGTAATGGAAGATAACTATCGCAAGAAGATGACACTGGGGCAGGATGGGAATGCGCTGGTCGAATTGGTGATCATCAACGCCGTAGTCTTCGCTATCCTGAAGTTCGTATACGTTATTTATTCATTGAATTCGCAAAACCCTTCGGCTTACCAGAATGTCCTTTCCTGGATCTTTTTGCCGGCTAATCTGGATAAGCTATCGAGCCGGCCCTGGACCGTGCTCACCTACATGGTTGCCGATCAGCATCTCTTCCGGTTTATCGGGAATATGTTCTGGCTTTGGGCTTTCGGTTATATCCTTCAGGACCTCACCGGGAACCGGAAACTGGTGCCTATCTATCTCTATGGCGGGATTGCCGGCGCGGTCTTCTATATGCTGGCCTATGCCGTCTTCCCGAGATTACAGGTCCATGCGTCTTTCGCGGAGCTGGGTGGTGCCAATGCAGCAGTGATCGCTGTTGCCATAGCCGTGACGACGGTGGCGCCGGATTACCGCATCTTCCCCATGATCAATGGGGGTATTCCGCTTTGGATCCTTACCGTGCTCTATCTTATCGTCAATTTCTCCACGCTTTCCACCGGTGATCCGGGGCATTATATCGCCGACCTGGCAGGAGCCGGCGCCGGATTCCTGTTCATCTTCCGGATGCGACGGGGTCATGACGGCAGCATCTGGATGAATCAGCTCTTCGACTGGGTGAACGATCTTTTCAATCCGGACCGAAAGAAAAGAGCACGATCACCGAAGGATGAATTCTACTATAAAGTTTCCGGCACTCAACCATACAAGAAAATCCCCAATGTGACACAGCAGCGGATCGACGAGATCCTCGACAAGATCAACCAGCAGGGTTACCGGTACCTCACCGATGAAGAAAAAGAGATCCTGAAAAGGGCTGCTGACGAAGAAGATTTGTAAATTACGGTTTATCATGGGGTTATTGCGAATAGTCACCCGCCGGGTGTTCATCGTGCTGAACATCATAACGGTCATTCTTTTCCTGCTGGCCTGCGCCAATGCTTTCCTGCATCCGGGCCGCTGGTGGGTCATCGCATTGCTGGGGCTCCTGTTTCCGCTTTTGTTGCTGCTCGTTTTCCTTTTCTTTGTCATCGGCATCTTTGTGCCGGGATGGCGGCATTGGGCGCTGATCTCGCTGCTGGCGCTGGTCATCGGCTGGCCCAATATCCACAGCTTTTTCGCCTTTCATGTGGGCGAAACCTTCCATGCGGAGAAGGCGCCGGGTGCGATACGCGTGATGACCTGGAACGTGCGTAGTTTCGACGAGCTCACGACCAGGAAAAAGGGCGGCTCGGGGCATCTGCCCAGGATGCTGCAGTTTATCGGCGGACAGCATCCCGATGTACTCTGTATCCAGGAATTCTTCAATTCCGATGTTCCCGGGGACAGTTGCAATATCCCTTATATCCAGGAGCGGCTTCGGCTTCCTTATTATTTCATTTCGCGGGATTATATCAACAAGGGCGCTAAATACCAGGCCGGGGTGATCATCTTTTCCCGTCATCCTATTGTAGATACCATGGTCATGGCCTACTCCCGGCCGGGGGGCTTTCATTCCACGGAGAGTTTGATCTCGGCGGATATCCATGTGGGAAAGGATACCATCCGGGTATATACGACGCATCTTCAGAGCGTGCTTTTCCGTAGCAAGGACTTTCATGACCTCGAGATCATCAGGAATGTAGACGACAGCATCCTGATGGCATCCAAATCGATCGCCAAAAAGCTGGGGTACGCATTCCAGCATCGCGGCGATCAGGCGGAAGAGGTTCGTGCGCAGCTGGATAAATCGCCCTACCCTTCGGTAATATGCGGGGACTTCAACGATGTGCCCAATTCCTATACTTATTTTACGATCCGGAAGGACTGGCAGGACGCCTTCATTAAAAAAGGGTTCGGGATTGGCAGATCGTACAAGCTTATTTCGCCTACACTGCGGATCGACTACATTTTGGCGAGCCCTGCTTTCAATATCCTTCAGTGCCGGAGATACCCGCTGCCGTGGTCCGATCACAACCCGGTGGTAGCGGACATGGAACTGCCGTCGAGACCATAAACAGCACGTAGCCTCGTTCCCCGGCTTCAGGAAATTCGTATCTTCGGGGCTTATGAGTCAGCTGAAAGTACATAATTCCTATACCAGGCTTAAGGAAGTGTTTACCCCGATCACGCCGGGACATGTCGGCATGTATGTATGCGGCCCCACGGTGAGCGGTGAAAGCCATCTGGGGCATGCGCGTCCCTTTATTACGTTCGATTTCATCTATCGCTATCTGTTGCATCTCGGTTATAAGGTGAGGTATGTGAGGAATATTACGGACGCCGGCCATTTCGAGGAAGAGGGGCGCGAGGCGGAGGACAAGATCGCCAAGAAGGCAACCCTGGAAAAGCTGGAGCCGATGGAATTGGTGCAGAAATATACGAACTTGTTCCATTGGGCCATGCATCAGTTCAATAACCTGGACCCCAGCATTGAACCTACGGCTACCGGGCATATCGTGGAGCAGATCGGGATGATCGAAACGATCATTAAGGAAGGCTACGCCTATGAGGTCAACGGATCGGTGTATTTCGACGTCAAGAAATATGCGGCACATTATCCCTACGGTAAGCTCAGCGGCCGGGTGCTGGATGATCTGCTCGAGACCACGCGTGATCTGGATGGGCAGGATGAGAAACACAACCGGCAGGACTTTGCCTTGTGGAAGGCGGCGCCGCCCGAGCACATCATGCGCTGGAAGAGCCCTTGGGGAGATGGGTTTCCTGGCTGGCATATCGAATGTTCGGCGATGAGCACGAAATATCTGGGTGAGCAGTTCGACATTCACGGCGGGGGCATGGATCTGCAATTCCCGCATCACGAGAGCGAGATCGCGCAGAGTACGATCTGCAACAAACATGTGCCGGCACGGTACTGGCTGCACAACAACATGATCACCCTCAACGGGAGGAAGATGGGCAAGAGCTATAACAACCAGATCCGGCTAACGGAGATGTTTACCGGCACCCATCCGATCTTGCAGCAGGCATATTCGCCGATGACGATCCGTTTTTTTATCCTTCAAACACATTACCGGAGTACGCTGGATTTCAGCAACGAGGCTTTACAGGCCGCGGAGAAAGGGTTGAAGCGGTTATGGGAAGCATATGAGCTGTTGAAAAAGATCGTTGCGGAACAGCTAACGCTCGACTCCGCAGGACAGGCCACCGGGGAAGCCGCCGGTATCGGCAGTCCGGCCACGGCCGGCGATCCCGCGTTGGACGACAAGGTGCGGAAGCTGCTGCTGGAGCTCGATGAGTTCATGGATGATGATTTCAATACCGCCAAGGTGCTGGCCAATATCTTCGAGCTGGTGCCGGTGATCAACAGCCTCAAGGGCGGGCAGATCCGTCGCGATGCGATGAGCCTGGCCACGCTGCAAATGATGAGCAGGTATTTTACCGACTACCTGGAAAATATCCTTGGGCTCAAGGGCGAGTCGGCTGGTGAAGACCACAAGCTCACGGGGGTCATGGACCTGCTGATCGATATCCGTAAGGACGCCCGTTCGCGGAAGGACTATGCGACGAGCGATAAGATCCGCAAGCAACTGCTGGGGTTGGGCATCGTGCTTAAGGATGAGAAGGATGGGGGCGTGAGTTTTACGTTTGCATAGCCCGGCCTGGCCACCGGCCACTCACCTGGCCACCTGCTGCTCGCCCGGCCATCCGCCGCTCACCTGGCCACCGCTCACCTGGCCGCCATCCGCCGCTCACCTGGTCACCCGCCGCTCACCTATCCGCCATCCGCCGCTCACTTGGTCACCACCCGCCGCTCACCTATCCGCCGGAAGCCCGGCCCCGCCGTCACCGGGTGCCGCCTTTTTTGCCCGGAGGATCTCGCGTTTGCCGGGCGGGCCGGGGAGTTTCTCTATGACGAATCCCGCGGACCGGAGTGCCCGTTGGACCGAGCCCTTACAGCAATAGGTGACCAGGAGGGCGCCGGGAGCGAGCTGGCGATATAGCTTTTCGAACATGGCCGGCGTCCATAGTTCCGGTTGTGTCACGGGGTCGAAGGCGTCGTAATAGACCAGCCCCGCCGGTTCTCGCAGAGTATATGCTGCCCCATCGCTGCGGGTTTTAAACAAAGAAAAGTTCGGGTGGAGGGTGATAGGTGTTTCCCAGGGGGCCGTGTGGAGCCGTTCGAAAAGTGGTTCCCATTCGGGCCGGCCGAGAAGGCGGCAATAATTCAATTCGCGGATCATGGAAAGCGGCAGTGGGGTGGTTTCTGCGGCTTCGTAGACGATCGGCCGGCCGGTGTCGGCGGCTACCAGCATCGTTAGCAGGGCGTTCAAGCCGGTTCCCAGACCCATTTCGAAGACGCGCAATGGCGACGCCACAGCCGGGGCCACAGCCAACGCCACAGCCAGGGCCTCATCGCCGGGCGCCCGCAAGCCGGGCTCTGAGCCGGTGGCCCCGAAGCCGGGGACTGCCCGCAAGCCGGCTTCGATGAAGATATGCCTGGACTCCCGGAGGGCGCCAAAGGTAGAATGATAAGTTATCCCGCCGGCCCCTTCTATGGTGTGCGAACCGTCTTTTGTCACAATTAGCTTGAACGGCATCGGGCAAAATTCTACATTTATCATTTAAATCTTACATGAAATATCTGGAACATCTCTCCAAGGACCGGAAGCTAAAGAAGCTGCTGGAAAGTCATTCACCGCTGAAGATCACTAAAAGCAAGGACGTCCACTTCTATCTGATAGCTTCCATCATGAGCCAGCAACTGTCGACGAAAGTGGCCCAGACGATCCGCAACCGGTTCCTGGCGCTTTATGGGGACCGGGGGATCCCAAGTGCGGCGGAGGTGCTGGCAACGCCGTTCGAGACCTTGCGCGGGATCGGGCTCTCGAATGCAAAGGCACGATATGTACATAATGTAGCCGGGTTTGCCGTTGAACACGGCATGGATCACCGTAAGTTGGGAAAAATGAACAACGAAGAGGTGATCGCCTATCTCACCCAAATCAAGGGCGTGGGACGATGGACGGTCGAGATGTTGTTGATGTTCAGCCTGGGCAGAGAGGATGTATTTGCCATTGACGATTGGGGTGTCCAGAATGCCATGATCCATTTGTATAGACTGGATCGTACCGATAAGAAGGCGTTCCGGGAGGAACTGCTCCGCATTTCGGCGAAATGGAGTCCTTACCGGACGTATGCGTGTATGCATTTATGGCGGTGGAAGGACAACAAGCCGGCCGTCACCGTAAAGAAAAAGTAGTATATTTACACTGACCGATAAAAACCGCAAATTCACCGATTTCGTTTAGACCCGGTCGGCATGTAATCCGTATTATGAAATAACTGCCTGATTATTATCGTTAACCTTAAAATTAAAGTTGTGAGTAAATTGAAGTTTATTCTACCCGCCGCCATCTTAGTTGGGATGTTCTCCGTTACAAGCTGTACGAAAAAGACAACGAATACTACCGTTGTGCAGGATAGCATTTATTATTCCGCCTGGACCCCTTTGAGCATGACACAAAGTATCCCCGCCGCGGGCGACACGCTTTATATTCAAGATATTACGGCACCTAAGATCACTGCCAATATCATCTCGAAAGGTGCTGTTGTTTCGTATTATGGTTTCGTAACCCAGTCGGGCGATACTGCAGTATTTGATGAGGCAGAGTATGGTTATCAAGCTGGAGTAACATTTGCGGTCGGTCTGATAGAAGTCACAGGCTACAATGTAGATTTAAGCTATAATGCCGGCGGATTTCTGTTCCGGTATGTGGTGATTCCGGGAAATGTTCTTACTACATCGTTCAATGGGATGACACAGCAGCAATTGAATAAGATGAGCTTTACGGATCTGCAAAAAGTGATCAATGCTTCGAAACAGACCTCCGGAAACACCTTCAATCCTTAGGATGCAATGATATTGGAAAAAGCGGCCGGCTGAACTCAGCCGGCCGCTCTAGTATATGCGCAGTCGATTAATGAAGTTCAGTAACCTGAACATCTTCGACGAGCTGGCTGGTGGCATCTACCTCGAAACGCTGGACCGAGTTATCGCCATAATTGCGGATGACGAAGGTGAGCTTGCTGGCACTCTCGGGATCGGCCAATTGGAACTTGCGGTTGAAATGGCGGTCGGTGAAGAAACCCTGATAGAGCTGGTTGCCATATTCGTCCAGCACGGCGATGCTGAAACGGCTGCCGGTGGTATTGTTATAGATCACGTTGAACATACCGTCGCCTTCCTTGGTGGCAATGTATTTTACTTCTGCCGTGGCGGCCTTTCGGTCGCCGATACGTTCGTTGCCGTTGGCGAGACTAACGATGCTGATGCTGCCGAAGAGGACGGTGAGCAAGGAAAGGGAGATCGATTTGCGGAGGCGGGAGATCATTGGTTTCATAAAATGGTTTTAAAGGTGATGGTTAATCGATTTTCTTGATGGCGACTGCGTGGACAAAACGGCTGTTCACATTGACTTCGAAGGTCTTTACCACATCGGCGTCGTGGTTGTTGTGAAAGACGAAGAAGATGCGGTCCTTGTCCGCTTTGGGAAGCCTGAATTGTTTATAGAAAGACTTATCGGTGAAGGAATTCTCATAGACCATGGAACCATCCTGGTCTTTGATGGTAAGCTCGAACCTGTTGCCTCCCGGATTGGCGTACGCGACGTTGAAGACGATCATGTCGTCCTGCGTGCCGAGGTATTTTACCGTGGCTTGTTCGTTTTGCCCGTCCCCGGCGGCGGCCGATTGGCCATGCGCTGTTGCAAGCGTCATCACGAACATAGCTCCAAGAACGAATCTGCCAAAGACAGCGTTGAATAGCGACTTCATATAAATGGGTTTTAGTTACGATTAGGATATGGCAACCCGTTTATGATATTCGGCAATCAACCGATGGCAGCAAAGCGCTGTGGCAACAATCGAGGAGTGGAAAGGACAAACAATCCTGGGAGACAAACAATCTTGACGGAGAAGGAAAGAATCGATAGAAGTGAGGGATGAATTATTGATAACAAATATATGTCAAAGATCGATTAATAGCAATAGTTCGATATGAAGTTAATGTTAAATCAAACATATATTCTTAATTATAATCTGTAACAGGCTCATTCAACACCTTCCAGAGGAGATCTTTGAGCTCGACGAGGCCCTGCTGGGTCATCGAAGAGATAAAAAGATGGGGAATGTTGGGCGGAAGCTCGCTCGCGATAGCTTCTTTGAGTTCCTCGTCGAGCATATCGCTTTTGCTGATGGCGATGATAAATCGCTTGTGAAGCAGCTCGGAGTTATATTTTTCCAGCTCATTCACGAGGATGCGGAATTCTTCGGCGTGGTTGGGGCTATCGGCCGGGATCAGGAACAGGAGGATGGGGTTTCGTTCGATATGGCGGAGGAAGCGGTGCCCGAGGCCTTTTCCTTCGGCGGCTCCTTCGATGATACCGGGAAGATCGGCGATACAGAAGCTGCGGCCGTCGCGGTATTCCACCATCCCCAGCTGGGGGGTAAGGGTGGTGAAGGCGTAGTCGGCGATCTTGGGTTTTGCGGCGGTGATCACGGAAAGCAGGGTCGATTTCCCGGCGTTAGGAAAGCCTACTAGACCCACGTCGGCCAGGACCTTGAGCTCGAGAACCTTCCAGCCTTCGACGCCGGGCAGGCCGGGTTGGGCGTGTTCGGGCGCCTGGTTGGTGGGGGTGGCGAAGTTGGCGTTGCCGAGACCGCCGCGGCCGCCCTTCATCCAGATGATCTCCTGGCCGTCTTCGAGGATCTCCGCTTCGATCTTGCCGGTCTCCTCATCCCGGGCGATCGTGCCCAGGGGTACTTCGATATAGATGTCTTTGCCGAAACGGCCGGTGCAGTTGTTGCCGCTGCCGGCTTCGCCGTTCTCGGCGAGGACGTTCTTATAATAGCGCAGGTGGAGAAGGGTCCACAGATGTTTGCTTCCGCGGAGGATGATATGGCCGCCACGACCCCCATTGCCCCCGTCCGGGCCTGCCATGGCGTTGAACTTGGTTTGCATAAAGTGCTTGCTGCCAGCCCCGCCGTGCCCGCTTCGCGCAAAGATCCTGATCTGGTCGACAAAGTTTGATTTCTCCATTGGAGTGCAAAGATATTGCTTTATGGCGGGAGCGCATCTACCGGGCTACCCGGAGGAACCACACGTTTTCATAGATGTCTTTTAGCGAGATCTCTATCCCCGGCATCCCGATCCCGAAGGTGTCGCTCAGCTGATCATATTTGCGCAGGTTCCACCCTTGTTCCGTTTTGGTAAAGTGCTCCACCAGCACAGATTGTGAATCGACGAGAATATATTCCCGGAAGGTGGGCTGACTTTGATAGAACCGGAACTTGTCACCACGATCGTAGGCTTTGGTGGACGGAGAGAGGATCTCGATGATGACGCCGGGATTGATGAGCTCTTTGAGGCTGTCGTCGCGCAAAAGCGGCCCTCCGCACACAATGGTCAGATCGGGATAGGTGATGAGCTCTTCCGCTTCAATGTAGACCCGCAGATCGCCGGAGAACAGTTCGCATGAGGTGCCTTTCAGTTTTGGCACGATGTCCGCGATCATGTTCATCTGTATGACATTATGATCCACCCGGACACCCGACATCAAATAGATCTCGCCGCGGTGATATTCGTGTTTTTCCCGGGAGCTGTTTTCCAGTTCCAGGTATTCCTCGACGGTATAGCTCCGCCGGCCATACCCATACCCATACCCTACGGCGGGCTCATCTACACGCGTTTCTGTCTCCTTCCAGGGACGGTAGGTGTAGCCGGCGCGCGTTTCTTCCACGGTAGAGCCTGCTTCACCCGGCAGCAGCGGCTCGCAGGGTTTCCAGCTCTCCTGCATATCCCGCGGCAGACGCTGGTAGATGGCGGTGCCTTCGGTTTTCCATTGAAGCATTTCGTCGCTCACCTGTTTAATGACCTTGGCGGGATTACCTGCCAGCAGGCTGCGGGTGGGGACATGGGTTTCGGCTTTGACGAAGCTGAGCGCGCCCACGATGCATTCGTCCCCGATAACGACGTTATCCATGATCACGCTGTGCATGCCGATGAGACAATTACGGCCGATGGTCGCGCCGTGGACGATGGCGCCATGACCCAGATGCGTACCTGCATGCAAACGAACGGTGGCGCCGGGGAAGAGATGGATGGTACAGCTTTCCTGTACGTTGCAGCCATCTTCGATGATGATCCGGCCCCAGTCGCCGCGGATGGCGGCAAAAGGGCCCACGTATACATTTTTCCCGATAATGACATCGCCGGTGACCGCCGCCTGGGGGTGCACAAAAGAAGAGGGATCGACCGTAGGGCGATGTCCATTGAATTCGTAGAACATACTTACAGGAGCTTTTATGTGCCGAAAATGCGCCTCAAAAAATATAACGCATTTTCCGGCACGGGGTTAATATCTGAGACCCTCGGCCCGCACCACTGGTGCGGCCCTCAGTCGCGGGCTTCGTTCCTCGCCCGTGGACAAGCCACCGTAGGTGGCTCAAAGGGGACTCATTCCCCCGTGAAAATAGGAGCTCTTTTATCGAGAAAGGCGCTTATCCCTTCCTGGTGATCCCGGGTCAGCGCCGCTTTTTGCTGTAATTCATCTTCGAGCAGCAGCTGGGCTTCCAGGGAGTTGGATGCCGAATAATTAAAGGCATGTTTGGTAAATGCCAGGGCACGTGTAGGCATCTCTGCGAGAACCGCCGCCAGCGACCGGGACGCTCCCACGAACTCGCCGTCCTCGTATACCTTATAGACCATCCCCATCTTTTCCGCATCGGTGGCGCCGATCTTGTCGCCCATCATCGCGATACCCATCGCTTTCTGCCAGCCTACCAGCCGGGGCAGGAACCATGTTCCACCGGTATCGGGGATAAGCCCGATCTTCGAAAAGGCCTGGATAAAAGAGGCCGAACGGGCGGCAACGACAAGATCACAGCAAAGAGCAAGATTGGCTCCGGCGCCCGCCGCTACGCCATTCACGGCGGCGACCACGGGTTTCGGAAGATTCCGGATACGGGTCACAATGGGGTTATATTGTTCGCTGAGTATCCTGTCCATGCCGATAGTGCCAGCAGACCCAACAGCGCCGGCAGATCCACCGGCATTGGGTCCCACGATCTCCGCGAGATCCTGTCCCGCGGAAAAGGCCCTGCCGGCCCCGGTGATCAACACCGCCCGGACCTCATGCAGACTAGCGCATTCATCGAGACGACTCCCCAAAGTTAAAGCCATTTCCCGGGTGAATGAATTTAATTTATCCGGCCGGTTCAGGGTAATAAAGGCGACCTGCCCGCTGATCTCGAAGGTAATGGATGACATATTGCTAATGACATTTGAAATAATCGAAAGGTTCTTTGCAATCTTCGCAGCGATAAAGCGCCTTGCAGGCCGTGCTGCCGAATTCGCTGATCATCGAGGTATGATAGGAATGGCAATGCGGACACTGGATGGCTTCCTCCCTGCTGAACATTTCCAGCCGGCATACCGTTTGAGTTGGCATGGGTGGCGCGATCCCATAGGCTTCCAGCTTTTGCTTGCCGGCCTCGCTCATCCAATCCGTGGTCCAGGCAGGCGAGAGAACGGTCTCGATCCGGACATCGGAAAACCCCTTTTCCAGCAGCTGCATCCGGATATTGGTGCGGATCATGTCCATGGCAGGGCAACCGCTATAGGTGGGGGTGATCACGATCTCGGGGATATCGTTAGTGATACGGACGTCCCGGATGATACCCAGGTCGACTACGGACAATACCGGAACTTCGGGGTCGTTTACTTCCCCAAGAAGGGCCCAGAGCCGTTGAATAATCGTATCAGTTACCGTATTTTCCATAGATCACCATTCGCATCCGGGATAAGCGCGTTGCAGGAATTGCATTTCCGCCAGCAGGTATCCCAGTGACTCCGTGTGTTTCCCTTGTTTGCCGCCCTTTTGCATCCATTCGCCTTCTTTTCTTTCCAGCCCTGCGGTCTTGAGCACGTCATCCACTTTAACCTCCCAGGCGGGCCGGATCGTCGCCAGGTCGACGGCGATACCCGGAAGGGCAACGGCCTTTTCGTAATCGGCGGGACTAAAGAGCTCGCCGGTGTATTTCCACAGGTCGTCCATCGCTTCTTCCATGCGGATATGGCTTTCCCCGGTGCCATCGCCCAGCCGGATCACCCATTCGCCGCTCCATCGAAGATGATAGGTCACTTCCTTGAGCGATTTCGCCGCGATGGCTGCGAGCTGACTGTCACGGCTATGCCGCAACGCGCCGTATAGTTCGAATTGATATGCGCTGAAAAAGAACTGCCGCAGGACCGTTTTTCCCCAGTGGCCATTGCCCTGTTCCACCAGCAGGCAGTTGCGGAAATCCCAGGCATCCCGGAGATAGGCCAGGACATCTTCCGTGACCGGCATCCCTTCGTGGCCGGGGACAAGTCGCGGGGCATGCCCGCAGGCATTGATGCGCTCACTGGCGTACTGGTAATAATACCTGGCCTGGCCGATGAGATCGAGAGCGATATTGGACAGGGCGATATCCTGTTCGAGGATCGGCCCATGCCCGGTCCATTCGCTGTTGCGATGACCCAGGATGAGGGCGTTATCGCCGAGGTGCAGAATATAATCGATTTGGTCGGACATCTTACATATGCTTTAGTTCGTCCGGCAGGTCATAGAACGTCGGATGCCGGTATACCTTATCGTTTGCCGGATCATAGAACGAGGCGGCCTCATCCGGATTGGAGGCATGGATATGATGGCTCTCGACGACCCAGATGCTGATACCCTCCATGCGACGGGTATAGACGTCGCGGGCATTCTCGATGGCCATCGCGGCGTCGGCTGCGTGCAGGCTTCCTACATGTTTATGGTCCAGGCCTTGCTTGCTGCGGATGAAGATCTCCCAGAGCGGCCATGAAGCCTTGTCCTGCATAGTATATTGCTTATCCATGATGTGTCAAGCTGCTTTTTCTTGCGCCGTATTTTTTCGTGCATGGGCAAGGGCGGCTTCCCTCACCCAGGCGCCGTCGGCATGAGCCTGCACGCGCGCTGCCAATCGTTCCTTGTTGCAAGGGCCATTACCGTTGATCACCTCGCGGAATTCGGTCCAGTCGATGGGCCCGAAATCATAATGCTGCCGGGCTTCATTCCATACCAGGTCGGGGTCGGGCAGATGCATCCCGAGGAGCTTCACCTGCTGCGCGCACACGTCGACAAAGCGTTGCCGTAATTCGTCGTTGGTAAAGCGTTTGATCTTCCACCGCATGCTTTGTGCAGTATGTGGTGAGGCGTCGTCGTTGGGGCCGAACATCATCACGGAGGGCCACCACCAGCGGTCGATGGCGTCCTGGCACATCCGGCGTTGTGCATCGTTCCCCTTGCTCAGTACCAGCAGGATCTCGAAACCCTGGCGCTGATGAAAACTTTCCTCCTTGCAGATGCGGACCATCGCCCGGGCATAGGGACCATAGGACGCACGGCACAAAGGTACCTGGTTCATAATTGCGGCGCCGTCTACCAGCCAGCCGATAGCACCCATATCGGCCCAGGTCAGCGTAGGGTAGTTGAAGATGGAAGAATATTTCGCCTTTCCCTGGTGCAGCTGCCCGATCATCTCCTCGCGGCTGATGCCCAGCGTTTCCGCCGACGAATACAGGTAGAGCCCATGCCCCGCTTCATCCTGTACTTTGGCGATCAGGGTAGCTTTTCTTTTCAGTGTGGGCGCCCGGGTGATCCAGTTAGCTTCGGGCAGCATGCCCACGATCTCGCTGTGCGCATGTTGGGAGATCTGCCTGATCAGCGTTTTCCGATAGGCTTCGGGCATCCAATCCCTGGGCTCGATCCGGATGTCCTGGTCGATCTTTTCCTGAAAACCATTTTCGATGGCAGAAGACATACACTACGATTTATACAAATGTACTCATTTTTTCAAAAGCTAACAAGTGTTAGCACCTATTGTAGTACTTTTGTCCCACATACCTACACATGGAGAATGGGTCCACAATTGTAAATGTCGGCGACCCGGCATTGCTTGCGCGAATTGCTTCGGGGGAAGAAGCTGCATTCCGGCAGGTGTATGTATATTTTTACAGGCGTCTGTATCAATTTGCCTTCGCATTGGTGAAGACCCGGGAGCCGGCCGAAGAGATCGTGGAAGATGTTTTTGTGCGCGTCTGGCAGCATCGTGCGACCATCGGTGAGATCCAAAACCTCCGGGTGTATCTCTATACCGCGGTCAAGAATTCAGCACTTAACTATTTATCTCAAAAGGCCCGGCAGAGCATTACCGAACCGTTCGATCATATTCACATCGGGATGGAAAGTCCGGCCGGCACGCCCGAGCAGATCCTCATCACGGCGGAGATCCACCAAAAGATCCAGCTTGCAGTCGAGGCCCTGCCGCCCCGGTGTAAGATGATCTTTAAGCTGGTTCGTGAAGACGGTTTAAAATACAAGGAGATCGCCGGCATTCTCAACATCTCCGTAAACACCATCGACGTACAGATGGCCATCGCTGTGAAGAAGATCACGGCGGCGATAGGCACGGAATTCGACTTCCCCATTAAAAAAACGGGCCGCCAAATTTCCTGAGTATCAAATTGTTGAATGGCTTTGCCCAAAATTGTTCAACTTTTTTAACTTTCTTTTAGTAGATAGGTTTCGCTTTGTTGTCTTTACAGAAGCAGATGCCCCACAGCATCGCGAGCCTGCTATATGACGCAAAACAACCGCATATGGGTATTGATGTCCCGTTGTCTTTCCGGCGAAGCCACCCCGGCCGAAGCGGAAGAATTGCGTCAGCTGCTGGAGCAGGCGCCCGATAAACAATATCTTTTCGGGGTACTTCACGCTTATTTTACCGATCCTGGTTCTGTTCCTTTGGGGCGGGCCGATGAGGACACCGATCTGGAAGAAAAATTCCGGCGGATCATCGTTTCGCCTGATACCGATACCGGCCTTGCGGCAGATGGGGCAGGTAGCACAACCGAGACTGTCGGTAGCCCGGGCGATGGTATCGTCGTACCGGCGCGCGGGTTAACCCTTCGGAGTGTCTGGGGTTATGTTGCAGCGGTTGCCGTAATCTTTTGTCTTATCTGGGGGATCTATCATCTCATCGCGGGTCGCGTACCCCATTCTCCTACGGGCCGGTCGGTGGCT
>DASYZH010000122.1:0-16365 GCA_035946435.1 Puia sp.
TCGCTTGGGTCGTGGCTCGCTTGGGCCGGGGGCGGCGGCGTACATCGGGGTCGGGTGTGGGTCGGGGCGCGGGAGCTGCGCAATCGGTTGTGTGACGAAAAGCGGTGAAAAAGGCCTATTTTGTTCGATGCAATCGTCCAAAACTCAACACGCCATTTACATCATCGGGGGCCTCTTTTTTATCTTCGGCTTCGTCACCTGGTTAAATTCTACGCTGATCCTTTATTTGAAACTGGTCTGTCAGCTTCAGACGGATGTGGAGGCCTTCTTCGTGACCTCTGCATTTTATCTCTCCTATTTCGTATTGTCCCTGCCTGCGGCCTATGTGCTGAAGGTTACCGGATTCAAGCGAGGCATGGCGTTGGGGCTGATCATCATGGCTATCGGGGCCCTGCTGTTTATCCCCGCCGCGTCGCAGCGGAGCTTTCCATTGTTCCTGCTGGCGCTTTTTATACAAGGGGGTGGTCTATCGATCCTTCAGACGGCGTCGAATCCTTATATCAGCATCGTGGGGCCGATAGAGAGCGCGGCGAAGCGGATCAGCATCATGGGTATCTGCAATAAAGGTGCGGGGGCGCTGGCACCGCTGATCTTTGGTTTCGTGCTGCTGCGTGGGACCGATGTGATCCAGCAACAACTGGCGGCCACCGACGACCCCGTGCGCCGGGGCCAGCTGCTGAGTGAGCTGGCGGGACGGGTGACGACGCCGTATATAGTGATCGCCATCATCCTGTGTATCGTAGCGATGCTGATCTATCGCTCGCAGCTGCCGGAGATCGAGACGGAAGAGCCGGCGACAGGAGGCCTGGTGGCCGAGGACAAGAAAAGTATATTCGACTATCCGCATCTGCTGCTTGGCGCGCTGTGTATCTTTCTTTATGTGGGAGTAGAGGTGATGGCCGGCGACGCCATCGGGGTTTATGGGAAATCGGAAGGTATCCCGATCGCTGCCGCAAAGAATTTTACCAGTCTTACGCTGGGTGCCATGCTGGTGGGCTATCTCGTGGGGGTGATCTGTATCCCGAAATATTTCAGTCAGCAATTTGGGTTGCGGGTGTCGGCGATCCTGGGAATCCTTTTCTCTACGCTGGCGTTTTTGACGACGGGGTATGCAGCGATAACTTTTGTGGCTTTATTGGGGTTGGCGAATGCCTTGATGTGGCCGGCGATATGGCCGTTGGCGATCGACGGGCTTGGGCGGCATATCAAAACGGGGGCGGCGTTGCTGGTGATGGGTATTGCCGGAGGGGCGGTGATCCCGCTGATCTATGGGGCGCTGAAGGGCAACCCGCAGATCGGGAATAAGCTGGCCTATTTTTATTGCATGCTGCCCTGCTACCTGTATATTCTCTATTATGCTGTTTGGGGGCGCAAAGTAGGGCGGCGGGTGTTGCGGTTGGCGGGGGCGTGAGCAGGGGAGCGCGTCGTGTGCCGGGCGAAGCCGTGTGCGGGTGAGCCGGGCGGGCCTGACCTCGCGCGGAGGAGCCTGCCCGCATAAAAAAAGACCAGCCCAGAAATGGGCATGGTCTTGACCCTTAAAACAACCTGTCGCAAAAGTTTAGACGCGTGTTTAGTAATGGACGTCGTTTAAATTCTACGCAAACGTAGTCTTTTATCCTTTTCATATATCAAATTTTATCTGATTATTTTTCTACTCCCAAAAGACGATCAGCTATCACTAGCCGAAGAAGGCGGGTCGGTGGCCGTGGGGGTCCGGGGGCATGGTGACGAGGGCCGGGTCGGCGACCGTGGGGGTTCGGGGTATGGTGACGAGGGCCGGGTCGGTGGCGACGGGAGCAGGGTCGGTGGCGACGAGAGCCTGGGTTTTCCCGCCCCGGCCGGGTGAATGGTGGCGAGGGCTGAGTGGATCGTGGCAAGGGCCTACGATATGCCTGCCTGGATCGGGCGCATAGCGGCGAGGGTCGTGCAGAGCGTATCGATCTCCTGGTCCGTGTTGTAGTAGTGCACCGACGCCCGGATGACGGTGGGCAGGTGGTGCAGGTTCATATAGACCGGCGTGGAGCGTGCGCCGCTGATAGATACGTTGATCTTTTTTTCGTGCAGGGCCGCCTTTACTTTTTCCGCGTCCATCCCGGCGACGCTGAAGGTTACGATACCGCACAAGTGCTGTCCTTTATCATGCACCGTGATGCCGGGAATGGCGGCGAGCTTGCTTCGGAGGCTGGCTGCGAGGCAGGTGATACGTTTTTCGATGCGGTCGAGACCCAGGTCCAACGCATATTGAATGGCTGCGCCGAGACCGAGGGTAAGGGCGCGATTTTTTTCATAGAGTTCGAACCGGCGGGCGCTGTCCAGTAACGTAAAACCATTTTCGTTCACCGCGGCGATGGAGTGGCCGTCGAAAAATACCGGGCGGAGCTTGTCCTGGGCGTTCTTCCGGATATAGACGAAGCCGGTACCGCGCGGCGCCCGGAGGTATTTGCGGCCGGTGACGGCCAGCATATCGCAGCCGATGGCTTCCACGTCGAGGGACAACTGCCCTACCGATTGGCAGGCGTCCACCAGATACAGAATATTATGACGGCGGGCTATCCGGCCGATGTCCTCCACGGGCAGGATATTGCCGGCTGTGGAAGGGACGTGGGTGATGGCGATCAGCCTGGTCCTGGAGTTGATGGCTTTCTCCAGGGCCTTCAGGTCGAAATTGCCTTCCGCATTATTGGGGATCACGGTTATCCGGATGTCGTTTGTCTTTTTGACGTTGAGGAAGCCGAGGTGGTTGGTGACATATTCCATTTCCGAGGTGATGACCTCGTCGCCGGGCTGGAAATCGATGCCGTTGAAGGCCAGATGCCAGCCGGTGCTCGCATTTTCGACGATGGCAATTTCGTCCGGGCGGGCATTGATCAACGTTGCGATCAGCGTATATACGTGATCGAGCCCGGCGGCATATTTGGCTTCGGTTTCGTAGCCCCCTCCGATCGCTTCTTCCTGCAGGTAACGGATGACGGTATCCACGGTGCTGTCCGGCGGCAGGGAGGAGCCGGCGTTGTTGAAGTGGATGTATTCGTTTGTTCCGCGGGTGGCGGCTCTCAAGGCCCGGATCTCTTGGGGCTGCATCTCTTGGGGTTGCATTTAATTTTTTTTACAAAGTAACCGTTTTTCCGGGGTGCTGAACAGAATCAGAAATGAGAGTTTGTGGTAGATCAGTTCTTTGTGTTATTTTAGCGGCATGCATGTGGGTTCAAGCGCCAAAAAGAATTTATCCCTGGGCGCGGGGTTGTTGTTCTCGATCCTTTGGTCATCGGCGTCGACTGCCACCAAAGTCGGATTGCAGGTTTTGCAGCCTTTTACTATTTGCGTTGTGCGGTTCTTTACGGCGGGGACGGTGATGATCATCATCAGTCATTTGCTCCTACGGCAGCGGCTGCCTAAGGGTCGTCAGTGGGGACAGATCGCGATCTACGGGTTGCTGGCCAATACCATCTATCTGGGTCTTTATGTGATCGCCATGCGGCAGGTGTCGGCGGGTCTTGGATCGCTGGCGGTGGCTACCTCGCCGGTCTTTATCAATCTTATCAGCGCGATATTTTTGCGTCAGCGACTGAGGCCGGTGACTATTTTTTGTTTGCTACTGTGTATGGGCGGGGTGATGATCGCGGCCTGGCCTTTGCTGCGTAACAGCAGCGCGACCCCTTTTGGGTTGTTGTTGCTGCTGATCTCGATGGTCGCCTATTCGATCAGCGTGTTGTATTTTTCACGGACGGACTGGAAGGGGTTGACACGGCTGACGATCAACGGATGGCAGGTATTGCTGGGCGGGGTGTTCCTGCTGCCGGCGATGCTGCTGGTCTACCGAACCGGTCTCAACACCTGGGGGTTCAAAGGCTTGAGCGCCATCGGGTGGCTGGCCATTATGGTTTCCGTTGCGGCGGTTTCGTTGTGGTTGTTCCTTTTGCATGAAGATGCGGAGCGGAGCTCGTTTTGGCTTTTTCTATGCCCGGTGTTCGGTTTTATCCTTTCCAATATCTTTACACATGAACCGCTGACACTTTTTACCCTGGTGGGCATGCTACTGGTGCTCGGCGGTATCTATTGGCAGCAACAAGTAAAGAAATAGTTATGAACGGACGTTCCTCGCCTGGATCAGGACGAGCATCGGCATCATGGCATTTGGGTTCGTAAGTCAGCGTCCTGCTGATCGTTTATTTGGTTCAGATCACCTGAATTAATTTTTCGGTTGGAGTTGTTAGTATGCCGAAGGGCTCACACTGGGTCGCCGGGAGGCCTTGCGCTTTTAGCAGGGCTGCGACTTCTTCGACGGCTTCGGGGGCCGCGGCTATCAGCAAGCCGCCGCTGGTTTGTGGGTCGGCGAGGATAAACCGCTGCGTTTCGGTGAGCTGGCCGATCTTATGGCCATAGCTGTCCCAGTTGCGCATGGTGCCGCCGGGGATGCATAGCTGATCGAGATAGTGTTGGATCGTGGGGATGGTGGGGATCTTGCCGAATTCGATGGTTGCCGAGAGCCCGCTCCCTTCGCACATCTCCGCGAGATGGCCGAGGAGGCCGAAGCCGGTGACGTCGGTCATTGCCCGGACGCCTTGTATCTTTCCCAACTGCTCGCCGAGGCTGTTGAGGGTGGTCATGCTTTTCAGCGCAATGGCGGCGTCGTCGGGCCGGAGGAGGTCGCGTTTTTGGGCGGTCGACAGGATGCCTACGCCGAGTGCTTTGGTGAGGAAGAGGTGGCAGCCGGGGGTGGCGGTGCTATTGCGTTTGAGCTGGTTTACGGCGACGATACCGTTGACGGCGAGGCCAAATACCGGTTCGGGACAGTCGATGCTGTGGCCGCCGGCGAGGCTGATGCCGGCTTCGGCGCAGATGGCGCGCGCCCCTTCCAGTACCTTTTGGGCCGTTTCGGGTGGTAGCTTGCCGATGGGCCAGCCGAGGATGGCGATGGCCAATACCGGTTTTCCGCCCATGGCATAGACGTCGCTGATGGCGTTGGCGGAGGCGATGCGGCCAAAATCGTAAGGGTCGTCGACGATGGGCATGAAAAAATCCGTGGTAGAGATCAAGGCGTGGCCATCGTTGAGATCCCAGACGGCGGCATCGTCGCGTTCCGCGTTGCCGACTAACAGGCGGGGGTCGACGAGCGTTTTGATGGGGCTGTGTAAGATCTTATCGAGGATGGCGGGGCTGATCTTGCATCCGCAGCCGGCACCATGTGAATATTGTGTGAGTTTTATAGTTTCCATTGTTTTATATGATCGCCGCGGTTTTTCTTTCTTCTGCGGCTTTTAACAATAATCGGGCGTTTGTTGTTGGGTCGTTTTGAGTGGCTGTTACCGGCTGGATCGTGGCCGGGTCGCGATCGCTGAGGCCGCGGCGATAGGATTTATCGTAATAAACGAGGACGTGGCGGATGAAATCGGCCATCCGGTTTTCCGAGATGGCGGCGATGGCGTTCTTCGTTTGTTCGGGGCCGAGACGTTTCTTTATTCTTTCGGTACAGGTGATCAGGAAATCCTTGTCGAGGCCGCCGTACTCTTCGAGCAGGTTTTCGACGCGTTGTTGTACCGGCACCTGCAGGTCGAAGTGAAACGCGTTGCGCAGCTGGCCCCAGAAGGGTTTGGGCAGGATGTTTTTGCCGATGCTCAGGGATTCGTCTTCGATCCAGATGGGTTTGGTGTTGTCGAGTTTCGCTAATGTCGTTGCCAGATCGTTCTCGAATTGTTCCTGGGTGGGCTGGATGAGGCGGTTGAGTGATCCGTAGGTCGACCCCTGGTGTTGGGCCAGGTCTTCCAGGTCGACGGTTTGTTCCCCCAGCGTTTTTAGCTGCCGGAGAATTTTCGTTTTGCCGGAGCCCGTGTTCCCGCCGATGACATTGAACGTATAAGGCCGTTCCCACTGGCGGGCCGTCCATCGCCGGTAGTGCTTATAGCCCCCCTGGAGGAGGAGGACCTCGAAACCATAGAGATCGAAGGCCCAGGCCATGGCGGAGCTGCGCATCCCGCCGCGCCAGCAGTGGAGGACGAGCTTTTTCTGCGGGGCGATGCCCTGGGCCTGACGGATATATGCCGACCATTGGGGTCCGGTGAGGTCAAAGCCCAGGAGGATGGCTGCCTCCCTGCCCTGCTGTTTATAGGTGGTCCCTACCCTCGCCCGCTGCTCATCGGAGAAAAGCGGGATATTCGCCGCACCAGGGATATGTCCATGGGCGAATTCCGCCGGGGCGCGCACGTCGACAACGGGCAGGTCCTCTGCCCTTTTTTCAAATTCTTCGATGGAGATGCGGTGAGTCACTGCAAATGCGCAAAGATACCTATTTTTACCGTGTAAAGACTGATGCCAATGTACGCCAAGCTCCTTCTTTCTTTGCTTTTATTGGGTGTTCTTCAACAGGCTGTGGACCCCTGGACGCCCGGTCAGCTTATGGAACCTGCCGACCTGGCGGCGCGGATCAAGAACGGGACGGCGCCTTTGCTGATCTGCGTGGGCCCATCGGGGCTGATCACAGGGTCTGTTGAAACCGGTCCGGCCCATGAGACCGTTCATCTCGATTCCTTGAAGGCGCTTTTGGCCTCAGTGGACCGGAACCGGGAGGTGGTGATCTACTGCGGCTGTTGTCCTTTTGTCCATTGCCCCAATGTTCGCCCGGCCTTTAACCTGCTTCTCTCCATGCATTTTACCCATGCCCGGCTGCTGGACCTTTCGCATAATATTAAAACGGATTGGCTCGATCACGGATATCCGGTAAAGGAGGAGGGGGGGCATGCGAAGTAAGGATGTCCATCCTTCGGTGAGAGGGATGCGGACGACTGCCCTGGGTATTGCCATCAGCGTCGTGCTGGTGTTCGTCAAATTCATTTCCGGGTACATCGGCCATTCCTATGCGCTGATCGCAGATGGCTCCGAGACGGCTGCAGATGTGCTGAGCTCGGCCTTGCTATGGATCGGGTTGCGCATCTCGGTGAAGCCTGCCGACAAAGAGCATCCTTACGGCCATGGGAAGGCGGAGCCGCTGGCGGGAGTATTGATCGCCCTGTTCCTGATCGCGACGGCCATCTGGATCGCCTATAATGCCATCGTTTTTATCCGCACGCCGCATCATCTGCCGCGGAAGTTCACGCTGGCGATACTACTGGTGGTCATCCTGATCAAGGAGGCGATGTTCCGTTATGTGTTGAAGGTGGGCAAGGAGATCAACAGCCAGGCGATCAAGTCGGATGCCTGGCATCACCGGAGCGATGCCATTACTTCCATCGCCGCCTTTATCGGTATCCTTGTGGCGGTCGTGCTGGGCAAGGGGTATGAGGCTGCCGATGACTGGGCCGCGCTGGTCGCTTCTTTTATTATTTTATATAATGGCATCCATCTCTTACGGCCGGCGCTCAACGAGATCATGGATGCCGCGCCTTCCAACGAGATCGTGGGTAAGGTGCGGGAATTGGCGGCGAATATTCCCAATGTCGACCTGGTGGAGAAGTGTTTTGTCCGGAAGATGGGGTTCGACTACTATGTAGACCTGCATATCCAGGTGTCGCCTTTACTAACGGTGGCGCAGGGGCATGAGATCGCGCATCATGTGAAGGACCGGTTGCTCAATAGTGATCTGCGGATCAAGGATGTGTTGATACATGTGGAGCCGTATTTGAAGCCGGTGGAGCGGTGAGCATGCCTATTGGCGCGAGCTTTCATTGCCAGGAATGGGCTTCCTAGGGATTTGGGAAGCAAGAAGAGAAAGTAATTCTTGCACGATATCAATCAATATAGAAGGCTAAGGGCGGCTAATCTTTAAATAGGCCGTCGAGGTAGTCTTTGAGGACGACGGCCTGGTTGTGCTCTTCGTCTTTGGCGCTGTAGACGAGGGTGAGGTGCTTTGCTTCGCGGTACTGCTCGCGGAAGGCTTCGATGGCTTCGTGGTTTTGCTTCAGTTCGGCCTTATAGCGTTTTTCGAATTCGGGCCAGTGCGGGGTCTCATGATGGAACCACTGACGGAGTTCGGTGGAGGGCGCGAGGTCTTTTGCCCATTGTTTGATGGCGGCCTTCTCTTTCGTGATGCCCCGGGGCCAGAGCCGGTCGACGAGGATACGGATACCGTCCGTTTTTGCAGGGGCGTCATAGGCCCGCTTGATCTGGATGACTGGTGGCATGAGAATCGTTTTAGGCTGTTATTCGTCGAGGTCTTCTATTCGTCGAGGTCTTCGAGATCCTCGAGCAATTCCTGATAATCGGCGTCGAGGTCGGGGTCACCTTCGTTGCTTTCGTTATATTCTCCCTTGGGCGTTTTGGCTATGACACCCAGATAATAGAAGACATCTTCTTTCACATTCTTGAGTAAGATGCCGTTCCAGAAGCCGAGATTGGGTTGTACATTCCCGTCCTCAAAAAGGATCGTATTGTGCACGGGGTTTTCGAGGTAGAGTCCTTTGTTGTTCAGGATGATCTCGGAGATCTTGAGGATGAGTTCTTCGGGGTCCCAGGAGATCGCGTCTTTGGCATCGTAGGTAAAGCAATATCTTGCCATTTTCAATGTTAATTGTGTATAAAGATACGTAACCGAAGTTATTCGGGGTTTTTGCGCTGCGAATTTTTGGTATCTTAGGATCCCATGCCTCTACGGCGGTGAGGCGGCGGGCCCGGGGGTGACATACGGGTGAGCCGTGAGCGAAAGTAATGCGGGGCGGCTAATAGCCCGCGTTTTGGCCGAGGGCGGGGTTGACCTGGGTCTCGCGGAAGGGGATCGCGTAGATGAGCTTGTTTGGGGTGACGTTGTAGGAGGTTGGTAAGAGGAAGCCGAGGGCTTGTTTTTGCAGCATGCCGTAGGCCGTCATTACGGGAATGGCCTGGCCGGTGCGCAGGAGGTCGAACCAACGATGGTTTTCGAAGGCTAATTCGACACGTCGCTCGTGGGCAATGGTGTCGCGGAGCATCGACTGGTCCATGGTGACCGTGGGCGGCAGGCCCGCGCGCCGGCGGACCTGGTTGAGATAAGGCAGGGCGGCGGCGGATTGTCCCTGCTCGTTGAGGGATTCGGCCAACATCAGCAACACATCGGAATAGCGGTATACCGGCCAATCGTCGCCGGTGTTGTACACCAGCGCGGTGGTGTATGGGGGATTGTACTGCTTTTTTATAAAGCGATGGATGAGCGAGGTGGTATAGCCCATGCCGAGCCCGGTGGTATCGAGGTTGTTCAGGATGCTGGTGACACTGTCCGGGATGAAATCGGTTTGTGCATCCAGATGCCCTTTGATCACGCCGATGCTTGCATCCAGGCGGGTGTCGCCCGGTTCATACGTGTTGATGAGATCCTGGGTCGGGACATTCCAGCTGCCGGCGGTATTGTTGTAATTGGAGCCGGAGCCGAGGATCACGCCGGTGGACGGGGTGACGGGAATAAAATCGTAGATGAACTGACTCGACTGTCCGTCGGTACCTGATTTGTATTGGATCTCGAAGATGGACTCGGTGCTATTTTTGTTGGCGCTCTTGAAGACATCGGCATAATTGGGCAGGAGCGCATAGCCCATCCCGGTAACGGACTGGAATAAAGGCGTGGCCTGGGCGTATTGTTTCTCGGTGAGGTACACGAGGCCGAGCTCGGTGGCAGCCATGCCTTTCGTGACGGCGCCGGACTGGGGGAAGGCGGTGGGTGGGGAGAGCTTGCTGATCGCGTCGGTGAAGTCGGCGATGATCCGAATGTACACGCTATCGACGGGCGAGCGGTTCACGAAGGCGTTCTGGGCGTCAGTGGTCTCGTGGAGATACAGCGGCACCTCGCCATAGAGCCGGACCAGCTCGAAATAATAGTGCGCCCGGAGGGCCTCCGCCTGGCCGGTGATCGAGTTGCGGATAGAGTCCGTCATGTCCGACGGAGGTGTTTTGAGCTTATCGAGGATGATGTTACAGCGCTGGATGCCCTGGTAGTCGGCGGCCCAGATGGTATCGATGGTGGGATTGCTGGAACCGTCAAGATATTCTGCCAGCTGCTCGCTCTGGGCACCGCCGCGGTCTTTGGCATCATAGTCGAAAAAGGTATTGTCTGCGCGCATCTCTTCCAGATAGAAGGCGTGGTTGGCGGCATTGCGCAGCGGGCCATAGGCTCCGACGATAGCCTGCTGGTAGTCGGCGGTGGTTTTATAGAAGACGCCTTCATTAAGCTGTCCTTCCGGATATAGTGTAACGAATTTTTTGCTGCAAGCGGCGAGGCTGAAGAGGATGAGTGTATAAATGAGCTTTTGCATGGTCAAAAGTTTACGTTGGCTCCGAACATCACCACCCTGGGTATGGGATAGGAGCCGTTGTCCAGGCCCGCCTGGGTTTGATTGTCTTTGGTATCGTTGACCTCGGGATTCTGTCCCGGGTATTTGGTGAACATGAAGGCATTTTGCACGCTGCCATAGATGCGGACGCCTTTGATATAATGCAGCATCTTTTTGCCGAAGGTGTAGCCGAGGGTAATGTTCTTGACGGCCAGATAATCGCCGCTGAATACCCAGGTACTGTTGACGAGGCGGTAGGCTTCGGTAGAGCCGCTCCGGGTGCTGGGGACCTTGCCGTTGCCGGTGTCGGATGGCGAGCGCCAGCGGTACATCATGCTTTTCTCGACGTTGAAGACACCATCGAGATTGTGGATGTTTTGAAGATTGGTATTCATGAGCTTGTTGCCTACCTGGCCGGCTATGAGGATATCGAGATCGAAATTTTTCCAGCCGAATTTGTTAGTCATCCCATAGACGAATTTGGGGCTCGTTCGGCCGATGAAGGTGCGGTCTTTGATGTCGATGGTATCGTCGCCGTTGACGTCTTTGAATCGCGCGGAGCCGACGACGGAAGTGGCATATTTGGGGTATTCGTCGTATTCCTTCTGTGTGGCATAGATGCCCTCGAAGAACCAGCCGTACAATTCGCCGATGCGATGGCCGACGGCAGTGCGGTTGTAATCGCTGTACATCCCGGTGCCGCCGATAGGTGTGCCGTTGACGAGCGAGATGACTTTATTGTCATTAAAGGAGATATTGAAATCGGTGGACCAGCTAAAGGGCCCTTTGAGGTTATCGCTGCTGACCTGGATATCATGACCCCAGATGCGGAACGTCCCTTCGTTATACTGGATGGACGAATAGCCGGATGCTTGGGG
Source organism: Puia sp. (assembly GCA_035946435.1). Lineage (GTDB taxonomy): Bacteria > Bacteroidota > Bacteroidia > Chitinophagales > Chitinophagaceae > Puia. The sequence continues at coordinate 11,105 of DASYZH010000122.1, forward strand.
GATGGGCAGGGGTGAGAGCATACCGTTAGTAACTTTCCTGTAGTAATCGTAGCTGATGTTGATCCTGCCATGAACGATGGTAAGATCGGCACCGACGTCGAGCTGTTTCGAGGTCTCCCAGGTGAGATTAGGGTTACCGAGCGTAGTAATAGACTCGCCAAGCGTGGTGTTGCCGCTCTCGACATAATTGGTGGGGCTGAGCAAAGAAGTTTGAGTATAGTTGCCGATATTGAAGTTACCGGTGAGGCCATAGCTTCCGCGGAATTTGAGGAAGTTGAGCATGTCCCATTTGGGAAAGAACTTCTCGTCGCTGGCTATCCAGGCTACAGAGGCCGAGGGGAAGGTGCCGTATTTTTTGTTGGTGCCGAAGCGGGAGCTGCCGTCATTACGGATGGTTGCGGATAGGTAGTAGCGTTTTTTGAAGTCGTAGTTGACCCGGGCCAGGGCGGAGGCGATGGTCCAGGAGGTGCTGTTGGAGGAGCCGGTGGTCGTCGTCGCCGCGGCGATCCAGGGGGTCTCGTTGGTGGCGAAGCCCGTGCCGGTGATAGAGCGAAGACTTTCATAGGATTTCTGGGTAGTATAGCCGGCCAGCAGGTCGAGCGAGTGGTTGCCGAAATGCGTTGCGTAGGTCAGCAGGTTCTCGTTAGTCCAGGTGTAGGTGTTGTTGGAGTTGTTGATGGCCTGCGATTCGGATGCCGGCCGGGGCGGGATCTCGCCAAACACTCCGAAGTTGGTACCGTAGTAGGCGTTGTAATCCTGGGTGAGGATATCGCCGTTGATGGAGGATTTCGCGTGGAAGCCATGAAAGACTTCGACATCGATATAAGCGTTGCCGAGGAAGGAGAAGTTCGTTTGATCGTTGTCCATGATCTCCGCCTGTTGCAGGTAATTGGGCAGGGCATACATGCCGTAGGAGGAGGTGGAGAGGTTGAAATTGTTCTTGCTGGCCCAAGGAGAAATGAGTGGAGAGCTCAATTCGCCACCGGCGACCACCTGTCTGTTCCCGTTGAGCGCTAATTGTCCGCCGCGGGTATTGTGATCGATCTGATAGACCGGGGCCAGGTTGAGCCCCAGCTTGATCTTTTCGATGGGGCGGTATTCGGTGTTGGTGCGGAAGGCGAATCGTTTGGTGCCGGTGTTGTGGATGACACCGGCCTGGTTGAAATAGTTCATCGTGGTACTGGAAGACACCTTGGGTGTGCCGACGGAGAAGTTGATGGTGTAATTATCGATGGGCGCCGGGTGGATGAGCTGGTTATACCAGGAGGTCCCTTTTCCGTATTGGGCGGGGTTGGCGTAGTCGGTGGGGATGGTGGGGGCCCCCGTGACGGGATTAACCCACCCTTCGTTATTGATCTTGTCCTGGTAGAATCCCTGCATGTAAGTGGCGAATTGAACACCGTTCATGAGGTCGGGCCGGCCGCGGGAGGGGATCGATTGAACACCATGATATACGTCGAGGGTTGTGCTGGTCTTGCCGATCCTGGCTAATTTCGTCGTGATGATAATCACGCCGTTGGACGCGCGGCTGCCATAGAGGGAGGTAGCTGCGGCATCTTTGAGGACGCTATAGGATTCGATTTCGTCCGGAGGGACGAGGTTGATATCACCGGTGCCGCCGGTGACGTCGCTATTCAGGGGCTGGCCATCCAGCACAATCAACGGTTGGTTGCCCGAGGATAACGAGGCGGCGCCGCGGATACGGAATACGATGTTGTTTCCCGGGAGCCCGCTGCTCTGGAGGATCTGGATGCCGGAGACCTGGCCTTGTAGCTTTTGGCCGAATTCGGTGGCGGGAATATCCTGTACCGAGCCGGCATCCACTTTGCTTACGGCACCGGTGATATCCCGTCGGGCCTGTTTTCCATAACTCACCGTAACCTGTTCCAGGGTATTGGGTTCTCTATCGAGGGTAACGGTGATGAGCCTACGATCCCGGATGTCTACTTCGGTGGTCAGGTAGCCGATGTGGCTGAAGACGAGTGTGGAGTTGGGTGGGGCTTTGATCACGAAATGTCCCGAACTGTCCGTTTGTGATATGCCTTTTCCGCCGCTGCGGACCTGGACGCTGGTACCGGACAGGTCCGTGATGGTGCCGCCGAGGCGGACATACCCGGAAACCCGATGAGTAGTATCGCCGGCGGTGTCCGTTTTTGATATGGGTACGGGTTGTCCCGTACTGGGTCTCGATATGAGGTTTGGTGGTGGCGCTGCGGTGGTGTCGTGTTTGGTGGTGTCGCGTTTGCTGGTGTCGTGTTCGGTGGTGGCGCGTTTGGTGGTGGCGCGTTTGGTCGTATCACGGGCGGGGTTCTGCGCGGCGGTGTGCAGCGAGAGAAAACAGAAGAGCAGTAAGAGGACAAGGATCGATCTGGAAAAGGTCAAGTTCACCCACATAGACAGCCATTTGAATCGTAATGCGAATCAATAATTTTTTAGATGGCTCTTAAGTGATTATGGAGTGGTTGTGGGAGGGGGGTATCCTTTTTCACCTTTTACAAATACCTTGCCATAACTTTGCGCTCAAATCTCGCGTCTATGTGGGGGAGGCTGGGGCTGCTGGGGCTGCGGCTGCTGGTGCGGGGAGTGCTGCGACGGAGGGCGGGACGAGTGCTGCGGCTGCTGGTGCAGGGAGTGCTGCGACAGAGGGTGCGATGGCTGGAGCCGATGCTGCAGGGGGTGCTGCGACAGAGGGCGGGACGAGTGCTGCGGCTGCTGGTGCAGGAGGTGCTGCGACAGAGGGCGCGATGGCTGGGGCCGATGCTGCAGGGGGTGCTGTGACGGAGGGCACGATGGAGGCAATGATGGGGCCGGCGGCGGGGCATCCGTACCATGGGGCGGCGACTACGCTCGATGAGGCGTTGGCGTTGGAGGCGGCGGAGCTGATGCATGCATTGGTCATTGATCAAGGAGACGACTGACTATTTTGGCAGCATTGTTTTGAAATAACGGGTGTCGAGGCTTTTTGCGATCTGCGCGCCGATGGACTGGGCCGCGTCGTCACCCGGCTCGCTGTTCCAGGTGATCAGGAAGAATTGCGGTTTTTCCGGTGCGGCACCGGGTTGGCTGAAATTCGGGTTATTGCGGATCAGCATGACCATGCCCGGCTCGCCATCGCGGAATCCTTCGAACTCACGGGTATTGGGTGAAATGATCGCGGGCGCGCTTAACGTTGCGGCAGACAGCCGGTTCAACATTCCCTTGATAAAGCTGATGGTGCTGTCTACATCGGCCGTAGCCTGGTCGATGTGTTCTTTGAGATAATCCTCATCCGACTTATAGTTGTCCATATACATCTGCGTGCGCATCTGTAATTCCGCGCCCGAATAGCGGGAACTGAGCTCATCCAGCTCGCGCTTTTTTGCGGCTTCCTGCTGCTCCCGGGAACGAACGGGGGTGCGCTGTTCTACGTCGGCGATGATCTGCGCTTTGGTATCGCCCAGCCAGCCGATGCTGATGTCCAAATATTCTTTGCGGGTGATGGGTGTATAAGGCAGTACATCGGGACGGGCGGTGACTACCCAGATATTTCGGTTAGGGGTGTGCGCATTTTCGGGGGTCGTGCCACCCTGGAATTCAAAATACGGGCATTGATTACGGACAGCACCAGCCGCCGGCAGGGTCATGTAGTCTTTGTTGTCGATGGTGATATGACCCGCCAGGGAGCTAAAGTCGTTGATCGTGACCGTGAGGTCGGCGGGGGAACTGGTGGCCGTTCCGTCCGCGGTCGAGGCAAATTCACAATCGATACCGTAGTTGATGAGGTTACCGGAACGGTCTGCGGAATATTGAGCATGCCAAACGGATTCCAGGCCGGTGGCGCAGAGGATCGAATCCTGCAGGAGCGCGTGAAGGGCCTCGGTGGTGGTCTTTAATTTTGCGAGTTCGACCTTGTTGAACTTGCCGGTGATCTCGTCATCGGCTTTTTTCCATTGGATCGAAGGCTTGTTCTTTGTCGAATCGTCGAGCGGGCCGTCTGCGGCTCCGGCAGCATGATTGGCTAAAGAGACAAGTGGGCTGGCTAAAACGAGGGTCAAAAGCGAGGCGTGGAAGGATCTCATACGTTGGATTTAAGGGTCTAAAAAACAGTTGTCCTTTTGGGTTATTTGGTTACCAACAAAAGGCCAAAACACAATCAATTGGTTTATAGCGTCTTAAATCGATTTAGGTTGGGAACGCGCTCTCGTTTTGGGAAGGTTTGGGGCCTGGCGGGAAGGAATAAGGACGGATAATGGTACCCGTCCTTATCATTTGAGAGCCATTCCCGGCCGGCGCAGTGATCACTGGATGTTGATCGTGCGGGAGACCTTTTGGGCCTGCGGTTTTTTGGGAAGGGTGATCTGGAGAACCCCATTGTCGTAGTGCGCGCTGACTTTATCGGCATCGATGGTTTCGTCCATGGTAAAGGTCCGGGTGAAGGACTGGCGGCGGTATTCGCGGCGGAGCCAACGGTTTTTGTCGTCGTGGTCGTTCGACTCCTCTTTGTGATCGAAGGAGACGATGAGATTATCACCGGAGAACTCCAGTGAAAAATCTTGTTTTTTCAATCCGGGCGCGATGAGTTCCACTTCATAGTTCTTATCCGTTTCGCGGACATTTACCGGCACCTGGTTGTGCATTTGCATGCCGGAGCCACCCCAAAAACTGTCGTCGAAAAACCTGTTGAGATTTTGTTGGAAGAGCTGGTCCATAGCGGTTCCAAAAGTTGCCTGACGGCCATCTTCTTTTTTAATGATGTTTGCCATAATATCCTCCTTTTTTTTGATGGGATAAGGTATTTGCCGCAATCGAAATGCCAGGGCATGGGTGGGTAGATAAAAATCCTTAAATTAGGCCATGAAAAGAATAATTCCTGCCTTTTTGCTTGCGATTGCTGCGTGTATCGTATTTGCATTTATGAATAGACCCGTGCTAAAGCACGGGCCTGTGATAGCTCCGAATGCTTCCACCAAAAATTGGAAACTGGGGGTACAGCTGTGGACTTTCATGAAGTTCGATTTTGTGACGGCTATTGACAAAGTCGACAGCAGCGGCATCAAATATGTCGAGGCCTTTTCTCATCAGAAATTGGGGGGTGGCATGACCGGTTTTTTTGGCCCCGATATGACGGCGGATCAAAAAGCACAGGTTAAAAAATTGCTAAAATCCAAGGGGATCCATATCGTCGCCATGGGCGTGATCGTGCCGCGGACGCTGGAGGAGTGGAAAAAATATTTCGAGTTCGGGAAGGAGTTCGGCTTGAGCTATTTCACTGCCGAGCCGAT
>DASYZH010000123.1:0-19683 GCA_035946435.1 Puia sp.
GGGCCTGCGGGGTGGCATTCCGAAAAAATTCCTTTCTGCTTCCCTGGTTAAAGCTCACTTCGACGATCCGGCATCCGCTTTCGGGGTCGCTGAATGGCAGATTCGCCAGCCAGTCGTACACATTCATCCGGTTGCATCCCCCGGTGCTGCACCCGCCGTTGCTTTTACAGCCGGCAGGTTTGCCCCCCTTGGATGTACCGCAATTACTACAACCCATATCCTAAAATATGTTATAAGGTGAAGAATATGGCGTAAAGAAAGGAAACCGCGGAGGCAGGAGAACGCTACTGAGCCCCAAGGGCAGAATATATAGAATTCAAAATACGCTTTACTCAGCGGCACCGACAACTCTTCACATATTCTCCCGCACTTGTCAGCCCTGCACCGGATTACACTTCTTTTCGCTGGCCTTTAACGGCCATTATTGTCAAATATACACAGAAACAGGCACTTGTCAAAAACGCGGCAGCGTTTTTCGTTCCGGGCCAAAACAGACATTAGCCGGTTGTCGCAAATGCGCTAAATCTTCAAACGGTGCATTTCCCGCATATCAATTGATGACGACGAGCTTTTTCTCAGCCAGGATATGATATAATTTGATGGTCAGGGCATGGAAAAGCATTTTGGCGTGGGCGTTCCGTTCGATGTAATAGGCGGCTTTGTCCAATTCCTCGATGATGGCCCGCTGCTGACCGATATCTGCGATCTTGTTGAGCCGCGAAGCAAAGTCTTTTTCGGCTTCGGGGACGGGGATGGACATCCCATCCATATAGCGGAGCCGGATGGCCTGCTCCAGCAAGTGATTAAAATACCTCAGAAATTGTTTCTGTCGCTCCCTGCCGGACTTGCTGATCTCATCGATCCATTTGACCTGGGCGATGGGGCCGTTCTTCAGGATGGCGTTCAACCATTCCCTTAACACCCCCTGCCAATCGTCGCCGGCATGTCGGATCAGCTGCAGCGCTTCATGGTAATTGCCTTCGCAGAGCACGGCGATCTGGCGTGCCTGAGCCTGTTCCAGCCCCGCCCTTTTGATCAGGGCCTGCTCGATATCCGCGGTCTCCGGCAGTGGCATCTTCACCAGCTGTGTCCTGGAAAGAATGGTCGGCAGGATCAGCGATTCGTTCTCCGCGACTAAAAGGAACAGGGTATTCGCCGGCGGCTCCTCGATGAGCTTCAGGAGCTTGTTGCCTTCGTTGCCCAGGTATTCCGGCATCCACATGATCAGGATCTTATAGCCGCTTTCAAAGCTTTTCAGACTCAGCTTGTGGATGATCTCGTTGCATTCCTGGGCCGTGATATTCCCTTGTTTGTTCTCGGCGCCGATGAACTGAAGCCAGTCGTACGCATTCCCATAAGGATATTGCTTTACGAACTCACGCCATTCGGGGCTATAGTCGGTGCTCACGGGCTTATCGCCCGGCTTTTTGGGGATCACCGGATAGGAATAGTGAATGTCCGGATGGATCAGCTGGGACGCCTTGACGCAGGAGGGGCAGACGCCGCAGGCGTCGTCGAGCATGATGCGCTGGCCCCCGGAACTCGCCGTCGGCTCCCCGCCGTTGGCCTTTTCGCAGACCACATATTGGGCAAAAGCCAGGGCCATCGGCAAAGCCCCGCTGCCTTCCTGTCCAAGCAGCAACAAGGCATGACTCAGGCGGTTGGAATTTACTAATTCGACCAGCTGTTGTTTTGTCTGATCCTGACCAATTACAGAGCTAAACGGCATGGGCGCAAATATACCCCGTCTAATTCAGATATTTCGTGATCTGATCGTCCATAGGCTTCACCTTGCTGGGGAATACAGCGATCAGCTTTCCGTTCTCATCGACCAGGAATTTGGTAAAGTTCCATTTGATCACGGGATCGGCGACGCCGAGCTTTTTCGCCTCTTCGGTGAGGTATTTGAACAGCGGGGCGGTATTATCGCCGATGACGTCTACTTTCTCGGACATGGGAAAAGTGACGCCATAGTTCTTGGTGCAGAATTCGCTGATCTCTTTGTTGGTGCCCGGTTCCTGCTGCGCGAAATTATTGGCGGGGAAGCCGATGATCACCAGCTTGTCGTGATAGGTGGTATATAATTTCTCCAGATCGGCGTATTGCGGCGTAAAACCACATTTGCTGGCAGTGTTGACGATCAATATCTTTTTTCCTTTATACTGGGAGAGATCTATTGGGCTTCCGTCGAGGCCGGTGACCTTGAAGTCATATACACTGGAAGCCGCAACGCCGGCAAACAAAAACAACGATAGCAAGAGTGCGCGTATCATAGACTTGGGAATTTTAGTTGAAGATAATCAGGTTCTCAAAGTTACTACTTTGTTTGAACGCTAAACAATAAGCTAGTGACCATTTTGAGTGATGGGTGGTTCCCTCTTGTGACGAACGGTCTATTGATGCTGGTAGCAGCCCAGATCAGGGTTGATTGCCGGGCGAGGGTTCCCGTCGAGGTCGATGGGAATACCGGCCGCCATTCCGGCGCTTAGTGCAGGGCTACCCACCTGAAGATGAAAATCATAATAAAGCTGGGCATTATTAACGCTGTCAAAAAGCGGGTTCTGGTTGACGATGATCGCGGCGCTGGTAATGCCGGTGGGAGTGGATTGCTCCTTCCAGAGACAATTGGAAAAGTTGACGACGAAGGTGCCGTTGCTTTGTTGGCTCACAGCCACTTCGTTCGTGACGCTGCCGTTGCCGCCCCAGAAAATGCAATTGTCGAAATCGGCCTGCATGTTCCCGGTAACGAGCGTGCTTCCCTGCTGTATAACATCGGCCACCGATAATACCGGCTGGGTGTGCGAGAGGTAGAGATTGGAATAGGCGGCCACCGTACATTGTGAGAAGGCGTAAGTCCCGCCACCGCCCAGCTCGATATTTTTGCCGCAATTGCTGATCAGACAATTGTTCGCTTGCAGGCTGCCCTGCACGCCGAGGATGCCGGCATCATAGCTGTCGTCGATGATACATTGTTCCAGCAATACCTTTGGCGTTGTACCGGCCGGAGGCGCTTCTACGACAACGGCCTGGTATGCGTTTTTGATGACGGCATATTTCACGTCATCACCGCTACTGGTTGGCTGGAAAATGATGCCCGGCCATGATCCGGGGAAGGTGCTATACGGCTGGTCGAGACGGTCGCTTTGAAAATAGACGCGTGTGCTATCATAATGGTCGCCGTTGACAAGCAGGCTTCCGGCCACCAGCAATGGGGCGTTGGCGTGGAAATATACTTTGCAACCCGCAGGTATGGTCAGCTGGGCATTGGTATCCACCAGCAGACTGCCCAATATCACATAGGGGAGCTTGTTATCCCAGGTGGTGTTGCCGGTGAGGACCTGGTTATTGAGAAAATGGGCGTCCTGTCCCCAGGCTTCCAGTTGTATATATTGTCGTGTGCCGTTGAAGGCCACCTGGATGCTGTCCTGCACCACGAAAGGAAGGTTGGCGCTCTGCGGGTTGATGGATACCGCCACGAAGATGTACAGGCTGTCGCCGGCGTCGAGATCGATGTTGTCCTGTTCGGGCCCGGCGGAGCCGTCGATATTAATATGAAAATAGCTTTGGGCGCCGCCCATCAGCCTGACAGCGGAGAGATGCAGTTTCTGGTCGTTGGGGTTGATGATCTTCACCTGTTCGGTGATGGAGCCCGTGGATACAAATACCGTATCGAATAGAAGGGTATCCGCGGAAAATTCGATCAGGGCACCCGCGGAAGTATTGAAAGAATTCTTCCGGCAAGCGAGAACCGATACGACCAGCAAAAAGAGAAGCAGCTGTTTCTTCATCAGGGCTAAAGATAATAATAATTAACAAGCGGCCTTCGGCCGCGGCCATTCAAAACAAATGCTGATATACCTCCTCGACGCGGCTCACGGGCACGACATCGATATCGAATTTTGCCGCGCCAAGCGATTTCTGGTTGTATTTGCTCACGAAGATGCGTTCGAAACCCAGTTTTTCGGCTTCGGCTATACGTTGCTCGATGCGGTTTACCGCACGGATCTCACCGCTGAGGCCTACTTCCCCGGCAAAACACACGCGCGGCGAGACCGGGGTGTCTTCATAGGAGCTCAGCAAGGCACAGAGAACGGCAAGGTCGATGGAAGGGTCTTCCACTTTGAGCCCGCCGGCGATGTTCAGAAAGACATCTTTTACTCCAAAATGAAAACCGCCCCTTTTTTCTAGCACGGCGAGGAGCAGCTGGAGACGGCGGAGATCGAAGCCGCTCACCGTTCGTTGAGGCGTTCCGTATACGGATTGTGTCACCAGGGCTTGTACTTCGATCAGCAAGGGGCGGAGCCCTTCTATGGTGGCGGCGATGGCCGTCCCGCTGAGCGTTTCTTCTTTTTGTGTGATGAGCAGCTCGCTGGGGTTGCTCACGCCGCGCATGCCTTGCTCCGTCATTTCATAAATACCCAGCTCCGCCGTGCTGCCAAAACGATTTTTCAGGGTACGAAGGATGCGATAGGCATAGTGCCTGTCGCCTTCGAACTGAAGGACCGTATCGACCATATGCTCCAGTACTTTTGGGCCGGCGATGCTGCCGTCTTTGGTAATATGCCCAATGAGAAACACGGGGGTGTCGGTCTCTTTGGCGAATCGCTGGAATTCGCCTGCGCATTCCCTGATCTGGGAGACGCTTCCCGCCGATGATTCGATGTATGGAGACTGCAGGGTTTGGATCGAGTCGACGATCACCAGCTGCGGGCGCAATTTTTTTATCTCCTGGAAGATGATCTGAGTAGAGGTCTCCGTCAGCAAGTAGAAGTCATCATTACGGATGTTCAGGCGGTCTGCCCGCATCTTTATCTGTTGTTCGCTTTCCTCTCCGCTGATGTAAAGGGTTCTGATCTTTTGCAGACGCAAACCGTTCTGAAGAAAAAGTGTGCTTTTGCCGATACCGGGTTCCCCTGCGACGAGGACGATGCTGCCGGCAACGATGCCGCCGCCGAGGACACGATTCAATTCAGGGTCGGCGCTGGTGATCCTTTTCTCTTCGGCGCTTACCACTTCCTGCAGGGGCATTACCCTATTCTCTTTTTTGTCACTGCCGCCGAACTTTTTCCATTCGGTCTCCTGAAGCTTGTTGTCTTTTGTGATCACTTCCTCTACGAATGTGTTCCATTGTTCACAACTTGGGCATTTACCTAACCATTTTGCGCTCTCATATCCGCAGTTGCTACAAAAAAATGCTGTCTTGATCTTACTCATGCGCGTAAAGTTAGCGGCTTATGGTCGCTTAGGTGCTTGGCATCGTTCCCTAAATTGGAAAGCGGATGTCGAAATGAAAAAAAAGGCTGGAGAAAATTCGTGAAGTTTATAAAAGTAAAAGGGCCAGCTAAATCGCCAGCCCCTTACTTACTAACCCATTAAATTCTTGCACTAAATTACAAATTAGCGCCACATTGCAAAATAAATTTTTGCGGGTGTGAATAACTTTAGAGGCCATCCGGCAGGTCAGAAAGCCGTCCAAAAATCCTTCGTAAATAGTTGTATAACAGATTATTACACCACCGCCCGAAGGAGCTCTCCCAAGCAGGGAATTTGGTAAAAGATTGAATATTAACCGCACAAAATCCACAAAAATTTTTCTTCGAATTTTTTTGATGAAAATCCCCATACCTCAAATTAGGATTTATATAATGTCACTTTTCGGAGGATAAAAAAGCAGACTCAAGCGCGATCTTACGGCGCGACAGACACATACAAAAATAGCCGTATGTATTCTTTTTCAAGTTTCCCTAAACGGGTCAGGAACAAGCGGTTGCTGACAGTTTGGCGAAAGAAGGCAACAAATGAGTGAAAAAGCTCATTTGAAATTTTTTTGAAAATTTTTTACATGAAAAATTAAAGTGTAAGCCTCTGATAATGATATGGATGCATATGCGCCAAAAAAAGCTAATGATGCGCGCCTGAAAAATTGTCCGAAAGAAATTAAATTCTAATTAAAAAATCACTAATTTAAATAACCAAAACTGACGTCGGCCTGTTGAGATTGAGTGGACACTAAGTGTTTGTTATTCAATTCGTTGAAGCGTTGGTTTTAGCGATGGCATAGCCATAGTGAAAAATAATTATTCACTATTAATAACTACACATGAGAAAACTTCACTGCTTGCTGGTGTGCATGCTCCTGCTCATCGGCGACGTCCTCCACGCACAGACGACCATGGAGGTCACCGGAAAGATCACGGACCCAACCGGAGGGCCCATTCCCAATGCATCAGTCAGGATCAAGAGCGGTAGAAGTACCTCCGGCACCAGCGCGGATGCCAACGGTGCTTTTACGGTTAGAGTAAAGCCCGGCACCGACCTGGTCATCAGCGCCATTGGGTATGAAACCAAAGAGATCAGGATCGGTACCGCCTCCACATTGATGATCACCCTGAACACCGACTCCAAATCCCTGAGCGAAGTCGTCGTAACCGGTACCGGCTTTGCTACCAGCAAAAGAAAACTGGGGATCTCGGTCGAATCAGTAACTGCCGACAAATTACCGCCGGCGCCTACCGCCTCTATCGATCAGGCTCTGGTAGGAAAGATCCCTGGCGCACAGATCTCTTCGGTGAGTGGTAACCCGGGCGATCCCGTGAACATCATGCTTCGCGGTATCAATACGCTTCAGAGCGGCACCAAGCCGCTGATCATGGTCGACGGGGTACAGGTATCGGCAACCGACATCAACTCGCTCGATCTGAGTAATGTCGAACGAGTCGAAGTTGTTCAGGGCGCTGCTTCCGCCTCGCTCTATGGTGCCCAGGGTGCCAATGGCGTTATCCAGATCTTCACCAAAAAAGGGAAACGCGGTTTACCCGTTGTCACCTTCTCGAGTAGTGCGTCCTCCAACGCCTATATCAACGCCGGTCATCTCAAGAAAGCCGATCATCACCCGTTCCTCACCGACGCCAACAACAATCTCATCAATTCCTCAGGACAGCCTTTGAGCTATGATGCTGTCGGCGATATCGAAGGGATCTCCTATACTTATGGCGGTCCTACCCGCTACGCTATTCTCAATACACAAAACGTCGCGGACAAGCCCTATAACGCCAACCTGAAATATTACGACCATTTCAAACAGGTCTTCCAAACAGGCAGCACGTATAATAACGTCATCAACATATCGGGCGGTTCGGATAGAGGCGATTACTCGATCTCTGCGGCCAATAACCATACGGTCACGCCGGTGCTCAAAGCCGGTTACCTGGACCGCAGCAATCTCACCGCCAACCTGGGTACAGAGCTGTTCCATAATTTCAAGTTCCGTTCGATCACCCAGCTGATCTATACCCGTAACACGATCGTTCCCGGTCTTGGCGGCCCTGGCGGCTATCACTATGGCTCGGGGAATTCGCTCGGCAACAACGGGCAGATCTTCTCTTTCCTAAACACGTCGCCCTTCTTCGATCTCAATTATAAGATGGCCGATGGAAACTCTCCTGCCTACCAGGTGGCGGACTTTTTAAGTATCAACGCGTTCAACCCTGTTTATGAGAAGGAATACGCGAGCGGTCTCGACAACAAATATGATATCGTGCAGACCTTCGATGCGGATTACAAGATCGATAGGTTCATAGAACTGGATGCCAAGTACGGGATCAACTATCGCAACGAGAATGCCCGCTGGACTTACGTGAACCAGACTGAAAATGCCAACTCTAATGCAAACGGTTCCTGGGCAGGTTATTATGCGCCGGACAACACGGGGGAGATCGATAACTGGCAATATGCTACTACTTTCCAGAATTTCATCGGCAGCGCGTTCATCCGGACCGACTTTCAAAACGATTTTCATTCGAAGGCACCGATCACCACGACCACGCAGATCGCGTTCGACTATCGTAAGAATAAGTATACCGAATACGATACCTATGGTTTAGGACTGTCGTTGGCTCCGCCCATCAATATGAAATCCACGAGCAGCCAGGCCGTCGCCTATGACTTCGTGGAGCCCTTCATCACGTATGGGTATCTCATCAACCAGAGCGTTGATTTCGGCAATTACGGCGGTATCCAGGGCGGTTTCCGCAGTGATTATTCGTCTGCTTTCGGCGAGGGCTCCAAGGCATTTACTTTCCCGCACGTGAACGGCTATTTCCTACCCTCCGCCCTGAATTTCTGGAGTAACGGCAAGATGACGGACATCCTTTCCACCTTCAAGATCCGTGCGGCCTACGGCGAAGCCGGTATCCAGCCAGGATATGCGGACCGTTACCCCACGCTATCTCAGGGCACGATCGGCACCCAGCTGGCGTATAGCCTGGCCACTACGCTCCGGAACCCTAATCTCAATGTGGAAGTGTCAAAGGAAATGGAGGTCGGTACCGATCTCACGTTCCAGGGATTCAGCAACGGCGCCTGGCTGAGAAATGTCAACGCGTCCTTCACGTGGTGGCATAAGAAGAGCTCGGATGTGATCTACACCGTAGATTATCCGCTTTCCACGGGTGCTAACGGATTTCTGAACAACGCCTTCGATCTTCATTCCACCGGCTATCAGTTCCAGTTGAATCTGCCGATGGTGTCGTCAAAGACCTTCACCTGGAACTTCACGACCAATTTCAGCCACCAGTATTCGATGATCGACAAGGTACAAGGCAATCAGCCGATCCCCGTGGGGCCCGTGGACGGGAACAGCCTCTATGTCTATCTCGTGCCGGGGTACCGGATCGGGCAGCTATATGGATATAAAACGATCCATAGCTTCGATCAAACCTATCAGGACGGCAAGACCAGGTATTTCCCTAATGGCAGCAACAACGGTCAGTACACCATGGTTGAAGGCAATGTCGTAGACACTGCTACGAAAGCCATTCAGTTTACCTCCGAGAAATATCCGCTGGGCAACACCGACCCGAAATTCAATATGTCATTTATCAACGAATTTTCATTCAAGGACTTCCTGACCTTCTCTTTCCAATTCGACTGGATCTATGGCTCGCATATCTACAGCGAGACCAAGGAATGGATGTACCGCGACGGTATCGACCAGGACTTCGCGAAACCGGTGACGATCAATGGACAAACCGGCGCCTTTACCGCCTATCGCGCCAGCGCCTATTATGCCTTGTTCGGCAGCACCCATGGCTCGGGTAACGAAGCGCCAAAAGATTACTTCCTGTATGGCGCCAGCTTCCTGCGGTTGCGGAACGTTGCGGCCGCCATTGATTTCGCCAAGCTGTATAAGATCCCCTATGTCAAGAAGCTCCAGCTCTTTGTATCGGGCCGCAATATCTGGACAAAGACGCATTATCCCGGTATGGATCCCGAGGTCAGCTCGCTAACGCCCAACTCGGCCTATGAGCGCGGCGTCGACAACAGCTCCATTCCTAACCTCAAGTCCTACCAGGTTGGGGTAAACGTAGGGTTCTAAATTATTTGAAGAAAAAATTGAAGATCATGTTTAAAAATAAATTGTCTTATATAGTTTTCATTCTGGCCGGTATAGCGCTGGCGGGAACCTCCTGTAAAAAGCAGCTGCAGTTGGGAGACCCTAATGATCCGCGACTTCAGACCAACGTCAACAATGAGACCGGTTTGATCGCCCTGGCCTTAGGTGGTATCTATGTCAATGGATTTGAAAATGGTGACGGCTGGCTGGGAAACAGCTATTTTTCCCTGCCTTATGGTTATAAAGAGCTGATGGCCGACAATATCGGCGCCGACGCTTCGAACAACCAGATCACCACCGTTGGTTATCCTACGTATTATATCACGGACGATGGTCAGAAGCACACGGGGGGCTCTACCAATGTCGGTATCTTGCGTACTTACAATATCCTCGGTGGCAGCGGTAACAACCCGTTGTACTTCCAATGGCAGAACATGTATGCGTTGAATACCTCTTGCAACCAGATAGCTCATATCGCTCCTACGATAAAGCTTTCAGGGGATGCCACTACGCGTCTCAATACCATCCTGGCCTGGTGTTACTGGTGGAAGGGTTATGCCTATTCCGAGATCGGTTCCATGTATTATTCGGGCATTATCGAAGATGATTCGGGTAGCGTAACCACCAATCATTACGTTCCTAAGGATTCTATTCTGGCCCGCAGCAATTATTATCTGAATCTTTGCGCTACCACACTTAACAGTATCAATCCTTCTTCCAGCGATTATTCGACCGTACTGGGAGAGCTGATCCCCGCCGATTACCAGGTCGGACATGGCGGCGTATTGACGCCTACCATGTGGGTCCACAATATCAATTCTTTGTTAGCCCGGAATATCGTCGCCAATAAATTGGCGCCATTCGTCAATGGTGATCCGAATGCCAGTATCAAGAATGCGTCTACCGGGAACATGGCTGCGGCCGATTGGAACCAGGTGCTGACCCTCACGGCCAATGGCATCCAGCAAGGCGATTTTGTGTTTACCTGCCGGTCGGAAGCCGCAAATAGCGTTTTTACCGCCAACACGGGTAATGTCGCGGCCGAAACCACGGGTAATAATATCTCGGCTACCTTCAAGATCAGTGTCCGGTTCGTGGCGAACTTCAAACCTGCCGATAAACGTCTGGCGCAAAACTTCTGGCGGGGAAAGACCTATAACAACCCATTCTATGGGACGCCGTACGATATCGCGGATAGCCTCGATCCAACCGTCACGGGTGTCGCCATCCTGGGCAATAAGCTGGTAGGCGCGTATGAAGTTTATATCGGCCCCAGCTACGAGGAAAATGCGCTCATGGCGGCCGAAGCCAATATTCGCCTAGGCAATACCGATGCAGGACTTGCTTTGGTTGATGCGGTGAGAGATTATCAGGGCGCCGGCGTGGCCCATGTCTCGGGTACCGGTTTGACCACGGCTGCCGCCATGCAGGAACTGGTCAGCGAAACCCGGGTATCGCTTTTTGGCCGCGGGGTTTCCTGGTACAATGCCCGTCGCTGGGGTTGGATCTACGATATCGCCAATGGCGGCGGTCAATACGGCCAGCTGTTGTATAATGCGAACGGGACCTGGGATACCAATGTGACCGTGGACTACAATTTCATGGACTATTGGGACCTTCCGGCCGATGAAACGGTGCTCAATCCGCCGGGGGCCAATAGTGCTCCGGTGAAGAACCCCAACTATTAAATCCTGCGGTATGCGACTGCTCCTCTTAATGACGATACTTATGGCCGGAATAGCCACCCCAGGATGTGCGCAGGATGGGTTTGTGCGGCAGAATGGCGCAACTTTAGGCTATAATGTATTTGATAAGGATGGAAAGACCTTTGTAAATCCTGCGCCCGACGTCACCGGTTCGCCCTTCTATAAGGATGAATGGCAGCCTGGTCAGCTAATCCTGAGCGACAACCGGAAATACGATAGCGTCAGGGTCCGGCTAAACCTTTCGTCAGGAGAGGTACATATCCTGGACAGGAACAACACCGAGATCGCGCTGGCCAGAGGATATATCAAAGAGGTCTTATGGCTGGATGACAACCGAATCCGTTTCCAGAATGGGTTTCCGCCGGTGGACAACCAGGACGCCGCCAGCTTTTATGCGGTACTTTCCGAGGGGAGGCGCTGGTTGCTGCAATCGCTCCGCAAGGTGATCACGGAGCACAGGGATGATCTGTCGGGAGAGGTCAGCCGGGAGTATACAACCTATGAAGACGATTATATCTATGATGGGAAGACCATGCTGCGGGTAAAAAAGGACAAGGCGTTCCTGCTTGTCGCGCTGAGCGATAAAAAGGATCTGGTCGGGGGTTTCATCGACTCGCATAAGCTGAAGATCAGGTCGGCCGACGAGGTCAAACAAGTCGTCGACTATTACAATACGCTCCCCTGAGCAAATTTTGTGTGACTCAATGTTGACAGTGAAAGACGGCTCCGGTTTCTACCGGGGCCAATTTTTTGCGCGGACCTATAACTAGACCGGGGCCGGGCGCTAGAGTTTAATCTCGTCTTCCTGTTTGTCGAAGAAATGAAATTCGGTGAGATGGTAGTTCGTGTTGGCGCGGATGCGGATCTTTTGTTTGTATTTCCAGCGCCAGTGCCACCGACGGCTGCCGATGCCCAGGAAACCTCCCTTGGTGAGATAGGCATGCATAATGGGGTGTACCGCCAGGATGAGATCCTTGTGCTGGTGGTTGATCAGATAGCTGAGATTCTTTTCGATCTCGTCTTCGAGGATCAGCGCGGAAGAGATCTTGCCGGTACCGTTGCAGGTAGGACAGACCTCCTGGGTGTTGATCGTCACTTCCGGCTTCATGCGTTGCCGGGTGATCTGCATGAGTCCGAATTTGGAGATGGGAAGGACGGCATGTTTGGCCCGATCCGTCCGCATGAAGTTCTCCATGGCCTCGATGAGCTTGCGTTTGTTATCGGGTAACTTCATGTCGATGAAATCCACCACGATGATGCCGCCGAGGTCCCGAAGCCGGAGTTGACGCGCGATCTCTTCGGCGGCTTCCATATTCGTCTCCAGGGCATTTTGCTCCTGGTTATTGCTGACGCTTTTATAACCGCTGTTGACGTCTATGACGTGCAACGCTTCGGTATGTTCGATGATAAGATAGGCGCCGCTGGGCAGGTTCACCGTTTTGCCAAAGGCGGCCTTCACCTGTTTGGTAACGCTGAACTGGTCGAAGATCGGTGAACCGTTGTGATAATAGGATACGATATCGATCTTGTCCGGGGCTATCCGCTGGATATAGCTCTTGGTATCGTTGAAGATATTCCGGTCGTTGATCACGATCTTATTGAAGTCTTCGTTGAGGAGATCGCGGAGCATGCTCGTGGTCTTCGTCTGCTCGCTGAGGATCTTGGCGGGGGCTACCGCGCCTTTGAGGTTATTCTGGATCGTCTTCCAGGTAGCTACCAATTCCGTAAGGTCTTCGTGCAGTTCGGCCGTATTCTTCCCCTCGGCGGCGGTACGTACGATGACCCCGAAATTCTTGGGCTTGATAGCCTCCACGATCTTCTGTAGCCGTTTGCGCTCGTCCGAGGAATGTATCTTGCGGGAAACGGCCACAATATCATTGAACGGCGTGATCACTACAAAACGACCCGGAAGAGAAATTTCACAGCTCAACCTGGGGCCCTTGGCTGCAATGGGCTCTTTTAAGATCTGAACCAGGATGTGGGGCTTACCATTCAATACCTCGTTGATCTTACCGGTCTTGATGATCTCCGGTTCAACCTGAAAGCTGCCGAAATCGAAACCGCCGGGGCTATTATCGTTCATGGCCTGCTGGGTGAATTTCAGCAGGCTTCGGGCATACGGGCTGAGATCGGTATAATGGAGAAAGGCGTCTTTTTCGAATCCTACGTCCACGAATGCGGCATTTAACCCGGGAATAAGTTTTTTGACCTTTCCCAGGTATAAATCACCTACCGCAAAGCTGGCGTCAGCCTTTTCATGGTGTAGTTCTACCAGTTTTTTATCTTCAAGTAGAGCTATTTCAACACCTTGCGGGGTCGCGTTTATGATTAGTTCCTTATTCAAGCGTATCGAGCGTTTTCCATCTTCTTCTTCAAACCTTTCCTCCTCTCTAACGGCTACTTATTCTTCTTCTTATGGCGATTCTTTCTCAGACGTTTCTTACGCTTATGCGTCGCAATTTTATGACGCTTACGCTTTTTACCACAAGGCATACTCAATACAATTTTTAGTTAACAAATAGATTTTCGAAATTTAACGTCTTCCTAAGCCTCCGGAGGAAGCTTCGGTTTTACCGCAAGGTCTGGATGCGCTGGTCGATCTCCTTCAACATTTCCGAATCATGCCCAACGCCGCCAAGCTGTTTCTTTGCGGCTTCATACCAATTAATAGCATCCGGTTTATCCCCTTTTTGCTGGTAAACCTCGGCTAGCAGGAGTATTGCTTCGATATTGGCAGGTTGATGTCGAACAACAGTTGTCAAACGCTCAATAGCTTTATCGTACTGCCCTGATTCCAGACCTCCCCAACCCAGCATCAGCTGAGCATACATATTGGTCGAGTCCCGGCGGGCTACTTCTAAGATCCGTTGTATACCTTGCATCACTTCCATAGGGTTGCCCGCCTGACTTCCAAAAATATAGCTGGCGCCTAATCCCACTTTAGATGAATCGTTGTCCGGGTTCAATTCTAAGGCCCTTTCAAACAATTCCTTAGCGTTGGTGGCCATCCAGCTGTTCAAAGTCGGAGCATCCTGTCCACGTAAGCTTTGCAAAAATAATTGGGCAGCAAAGGTGAGCTTTTTTTCGGACTTTTCCAATTTAGCGGCTTCGCCCGTATAATAGGCATATAATATAAAGCCGTTGCTGACCGAATCCTTCCAGAATTCAGCCAGCTGCTGGTCGACCTTCAATTGCTGCGCTTTCACATCTCCTCTGACCACGGACTGTTGCAGCCTGTTTACATAAGATTGCTGTGCGGGAGTCAATCGGGCTTGGGCATCCTGCAGAATTTCTTGTAAACCAATTGATTTATCAAGAGGAGCTCCCGCAACGCCGGCCATGCCGGCGCCCGGTTTCTTGTGCGGAGGAACAGTTTGTCCAAAGAAATACAAAAGGAGTAGTACTAGCACCCCGGTGCCTGCTACCAAATATTGCTGTCTCTTCATGCTGATAGTTAGAGACGCAAAATTACATCTCTTCGTCCGGGTTTGGCTGATCTTCCTTCACCGACTGCAATTTTTTTACTTCTGCAACAAATTCTTTAGCAGGTTTGAATGCAGGAATAAAATGCTCGGGGATGTGTACAGCCACATTCTTTTTTATATTACGACCTATCTTAGCAGCTCTTTTCTTAGTGATAAAACTACCAAACCCACGGATATAAATGTTTTCTCCCTGGGAGAGAGTTTCTTTCACTTCTTTAAACATGGTTTCAAGCGTCACTAAGACGTCGACTTTAGGTATACCTGTTTTTTCCGATATTTGGTTAACAAGGTCCGCCTTTCTCATGGGGATTAAGTTTTATAAGTTTCTGATTTTAAATATATAACAAAATAATTAATTCACAACTCATTAGCGCTGAAATTACTTTTCGGGTATCAAAATACTGGATTTCATTTACTTGTGCAAGAATTCTCTAAAATATTGATTGTGAATTTTATTTATCATAAATCGCGCCAGAATGTCGGATAAAAAACCCGATTTTACGCATATTTTGCTAAAATGGCATAAAGTTAAAAATGATCGGCAGATGCCCTGGAAAGGGGAAAAGAATCCCTATAGGATCTGGCTAAGTGAGGTAATTCTTCAACAGACGCGGGTCGATCAGGGTTGGGCGTATTATGAAAAATTTCTCGAAGCCTTTCCAACTATCCGTGATCTCGCCCATGCACCGGAGCAAAAAGTCTTCAAGCTTTGGGAAGGTCTTGGGTATTACACGCGTTGTCGCAATCTCATTGCGACAGCGAAAAAGATTGATGCAGAATACAATGGAGAATTTCCTTCTACCTATGAGGAAATACTTGCACTCAAAGGCATCGGGCCTTACACAGCCGCAGCCATTGCTTCTTTTGCATTTCGGTTGCCGCATGCGGTAGTAGACGGCAACGTCACGCGCGTTCTATCCCGTTACTATGGGGATTTCACACCCATCGATTCGACTGCAGGAAAGAAATTATATTCGAATCTTGCCGATGCATTGTTGGATCGAGAGCGGGCGGATCTTTATAACCAGGCCATTATGGATTTCGGCGCAACGGTTTGTCTGCCGCGGAACCCGCTTTGTGAGAGTTGCGTGCAACGCGACGGATGCCAGGCCCTGCAAAAGGGTTTGACCACGCAACTGCCTGTAAAGGAAAAGAGCATCCGGAAAAAGCAGCGCTGGTTCTATTACTTTATAGTGGAAACCGCTGATGATAAAGTGTATATCCGGCAACGTGCGGCCAAAGATATTTGGGAAGGCTTATACGAATTCCTGTTGCATGAGACCGATGAGCCGTTGTATTTCGACGAGGGGGATGTCGCTGGATCGGCAGTTGTTCGCCAACTGTTTGGAAGGCAATCACTCACAGTGAAGTATATCTCCCGGGTATATCGGCAGGAATTGAGTCATCAAACGATACAGGGGCAGTTTATAACGGTCAGGTTGCAGGGGAAGACGCCGGCGTTCGAAGGCTATCGGCTGGTTCACCGGGAACAATTGGCCGATTATCCGTTCCCGAGGTTCATCAACGGCTGGCTGCAAGATCCTACACCGGCACAAACCTTGTTTTAAGCTATGAAACCCAATGGAAAAATTTATCTTTTTGGCTGAAAAAAGCTAATTTTAATCGGCGCTGAATTCCAAAAGACGATTTGTAAACATATCAAAAATTGATGTATGAGAGGCGTAAATAGGGTGATGCTAATAGGTAATTTGGGAAAGGACCCTGACGTCCAGTACCTGGAAGGAAATATCGCCGTTGCAAAATTCTCTTTGGCAACTACGGAGACGTTTAAAGACCGGGCGGGGAAATTGATCTCTCAGACGGAATGGCATACGGTGGTTTTATGGAGAGGATTGGCTGAACTTGCACAAAAATACCTCCACAAGGGAAGCCTGGTCTATATCGAGGGGCGTCTGAGGACCCGGAGCTGGGAAGACAAGGAAGGAAACAAGAAATTCGCTACCGAAGTAGTAGGAGATAACCTTATCATGCTGGATAAACGTACTGACGGACCCGCCCATCCCCCGATCCACCACAACGAAGGGTTGGAAGGCATGGGCGGAATTCCGGGAACTGACGCCCCCCCTCTCGGCGAGCCCTCCGAAGACCTGCCATTTTAAGCAATTTTCACGAAATCTGACTATACTTGGAGTTTGCACTGTTGCCTTTACTTATCAATCCCCAGGCTACCACAATCCTGGCTATTGTAATCCTTTTTCTTCTATTGCTTTCTTTTGTCCTTTCGGGCTCCGAGGTGGCTTTTTTTTCACTTACTTACAAGGATATCAATATCCTGAAGACCAAACAAGATGCTTCCTGGCGACGCATCGTATCCCTGCTCGAGGATCCCAAGACACTGCTGGCCTCCATGTACATCGCCAACAGCATCATCAATATCGCCATCATCATTCTCGCCAATTTCCTCATCGACGAGATGCTTCTGCTGAAACAGGGTTTCTGGCTCTTTGAATTCATCATCAAATGGATACTCATAGGGTTTGTAATGCTGCTTTTCGGCCAGGTGATGCCAAAGATCTGGGCCACGCAAAACAACCTGCAATTCGCTTATTATACGTCAGGCGTTATCGAGCTGGTCCATTTGTTGTTCCGCCGGGTCAGCGGCTGGGCGGTCACCCAGAGTGAGAACCTCGAGCGGATGTTCGGTCAGCAAAAAGCGGGTCTGATCATCGACAAGCAGATCGAACTGTCGATCCGTAAGGAGGGATCCGAAGACGAGCGGAACATCCTCAAGGGCATTGCCAAGTTCGGAAGCATCACCGTCCGCCAGGTGATGCGTGCACGGCTGGAGGTCTGCGGCGCAAGCTATGGCCTTAATTTCAGCGAGCTCAAACAACGTATAGAGGAATTGCATTATTCGCGGCTTCCGGTCTACAAAAGTAGTCTCGATGAACTGGCCGGCATGATCCACTCGAGGGATCTGATCCGGTATCTTACTGAACCGGATAACTTCGACTGGCACAGCCTGTTGCGGCCCATCTATTTCGTCCATGAGCACAAGCTCATCGAGGACCTGCTGCAGGAGTTCCAGCAGAAAAAGATCCATTTTGCGGTGGTCGTCGACGAATTCGGGGGCACCAGCGGGATCGTCACGCTGGAGGACATCCTGGAGGAGGTCATCGGCGATATCCGCGACGAGTTCGACGAAGAAGAGACGATAAACGGGCGGCTGGACGACGGCAGCTTCATGTTCGAAGGCCGGACCATGCTGCACGACGTATGCAAGGCCATGAACCTGCCCGTCGACACCTTCGATAAGGTCAAGGGTGATAGCGACAGTCTTGCCGGGCTCATTCTGGAGCTCAACGGCGATATACCCAAGGTGAATGATGTCATCCGCTCCGGCGATTTTGAATTCACCATAATGGAGGCTGACCTCAACCGAATAAAAAAAGTAAAAGTGGCCATCCGGCCGCAACCCTAAAAAATTCAAGCGCTGATGTCCTATTTTCGTTTTTCAATAGTGTGTCTTCTTTTTCTTTCCTGTAACAGCGTCTATACGCCGAAGCGGCGGGGTTATTTCAGGATCGATTTTCCCAAGCATGAATATCAGACCTTTGACCAGCCCGGTTTCCCGTATACCTTCGAATATCCCGTATATGCCAACATAGTCAGGGACAGCAGTTTTTTCGATACGGTACCCGAAAATCCTTACTGGATCAATATCGATTTTCCCCGGTTCAATGGTCGTATTTATGTCAGCTACAAGGCCATAGGACCAAACAAGTTCGAAAAGCTGCGCAACGATGCCTTCGAGATGACCTTCAAACACTCGGTCAAGGCGAGCTCCATCGATCAAACGGTTATCCAGACCCCCAACGGCATCGGCGGCATTTATTTCAATGTCGGCGGTAATGCCGCTACAGCCAACCAGTTCTTCCTCACCGATACCACGAAACATTTTCTTCGCGGTGCGCTTTATTTCGACACCACGCCCAACGAGGATTCCCTGGGTATCGTCAACCAATTCCTGGAAAAAGACATGTGGCACCTGATCAACACGTTCAAATGGAAATGATTAATTTTGACGAACGGGCCGGCGGCCAATAATTACCAGACGGGCCGGTGGCCCGTCGGCCGAAGGCCAATAATTACCAGACAGGCCGGTGGCCTGTCGGCCGAAGGCCAATAATTAATTATGATTGCAATTGATAATATCTTGGTTAGTGACGAAGTGATCAAAGCGCAATTCGTCTGCGATCTGCTCAAATGCAAAGGCGGATGTTGTGAAGACGGTGACGCCGGCGCCCCGCTGGAAAAAGCGGAGATCGACCGGATCAACGAGGTCTATGAGGTCGTCAAGCCGTATTTGACGCCTGCCGGGGTAAAGGAGATCGAGAAGAACGGTCGCTATCAATACGACCGGGAATTTGGTTGGGTCACGCCTACCATTGAAGGGAAGATGTGCGCCTATGGTTTCCGGGATAGCAATGGGATCATTAAATGCGGCCTGGAGCAGGCTTATTACGATGGCAAGACTACCTGGAAAAAGCCCATAAGCTGCCATCTTTACCCGATCAAAACCGGGAAGACGAGGGCCGGCGAGGTGGTAAATTATGAGCCCCGGGAAACACTGTGCCACCCGGCCTGCGTACAAGGCAAAAAGCTTAAAATTCCCGTGTATATTTTTCTAAAAGAAGCGCTTATCCGTAAGTACGGCGAGGAATTCTACAACGTACTTAGCAAGGTGGCGGAAACTTATTTTGCAGAAAAGGCCGAAAAGAAAAAATCATGACAGATACCGCTGCCAGTTTCATTGCCCGTAGTACCGTCAAGGCGGAGGACATGGACCACCGGAAGAAGATCAATTTCAATATCGGCAGATATAATGCCGCGGTGCCACAGGGTAAACAGCAGTTCGCCGAGCTCAACATGGCGCGCGAACGGGCAAAGAACATTAAGTGGCGGGCGCTCGAGACACTTGATCAGCAACTGGAAGATTTCGAGTCTGCCTTCACTAAAAGGGGCGGCAGGGTCATCTGGGCGGAGAATAGTAAGCAGGCTTTGCAGGAGATCCTCACCATCTGCAAGGAAAAACGATGCAAAACGGTGGTCAAGAGCAAAAGCATGGTCACCGAAG
>DASYZH010000124.1:0-3541 GCA_035946435.1 Puia sp.
GTACCCACCAACCCCGTTACCGATGTCTACAAGTTCATCGTCCAGGACATGGCCTTTGCGGTAAACAATTGTACGCCGGGCGTCGCGGGCACCGGGCACGCTTCCAGCAATTCTGCCGCCGGGATGCTCTCCAAAGTCTACCTGTACCTCCAGAACTACGACAGCGCCAGGTATTATGCCGAAAAGGCCATCAATAGCGGCGAATTCGGTCTCGTGGGAATCAATACCCCGGGTACCTATACCTCGATGTTCGAGATACCCGGCAACAACTGCAAAGAATCCATGATCTCCTTGCAATGGACCTCGAATGCCGGCTACGGCTTCGGCAACCAGTTACAAAGTGTTATCGCCGCGAGTACGACGATCACGGGCACCGGCGACGGCTATGGCGAATTAGGACCCAGCTGGGATTTGCAGGATGCCTTCGTGGCGGAAGGAGATACGCTCTTCTATTCTACGCATTCCTTGGACAGCGGCCGTCGCCATGGCGTTCTTATGATGCCGAATGATACCTATCCTGAAATACAAAAGGCTGCGGGTGGCTACGTTGTACCTGCCAACATCAACGAGCAGGGCATGCACGCGGCAATGAAAAAATATGTGATCGGGGATCCCGCGGACAACAACAATAATACGGCTGCACAAGCTGCCGGCAACAATACCTATCTGCTCCGCCTGGCGGACGTCTATCTCATCGAAGCCGAAGCGATCCTCGGCAAGGCCTCCGGCGTTGCGCAAGGCACCGGCATACCGCTGACGGCCACCTCATCGGATCCCACCGCGCTGAAATACCTGAATCTCGTTCGCCAGCGCGCGCATGTGGCGCCACTGACCAGCTTTACCTATCAGCAATTACTCAACGAAAGACGACTGGAATTCGCGATCGAAGGCGACTACTGGTATGACCTTCAACGCATCGACGGGTTCAATAACGCACACCATCCCACGGCCATCGGTATCATTTCCGCCCAGAACCGCGGTAGCTCCAGCGGCACAGGTACAGCCCCCAACTACACGGACTATACCCGCAACACTTATTATGTCACGCCCACGGACGATCAGTTCTTGATGCCGGTCCCTGCCTCGGAGTCCACCGTGGACCCCGCACTGCTGCAGGCCCCCGTACCTTATAAATTTTAGAATACCGTAAACAAAAAACGCATCTTCATATGAAACTCAGATCTCTTAATATAGCAGCCGTGGCCGGTTTGGTATTGCCTCTCCTGGGAATACTCACCATCGCCTCCTGCAAAAAATACACCTATCAGGGATATACGCCCGGTAGCGGAGCCCCGACCGTTACTTCGATACATACCTATAATTTCACGGACTCCACACCGCTCAACGATACGATCGTGAGCTACAATTCCTCGGGTCAGCCCACCTTTACGATCAATGCCGTCGCTCCCCGGCCTGCCCCCCTGGACTCGGTAGTCACGGCCGGCAACCTGGGCACCTACTATCTCATCGAGGGCTCCAACCTGGGCAGTGCCGTTTCGGTCACGTTTAATGGCTATTCCGCTTACTTCAATAACGCCTACAGCACCGATCATTCTATCCTTGTCCAGGTGCCGACCAAGACGCCCTACCTCGGTGCGGCAGCTAACGATAGCCTGGTCATAACCACCACTCACGGCGTCGCCCGCTACAAATTCACGATCCTGCCGCCCGCGCCTACTGTCTCTTCCTATTCGGACTATGACTTCACATCCAATAATAATTTTCAAATGACCCTCAATGGCGTCGGGTTTGCAAGCGTCTCGTCCGTGTCCTTGCAGGGAACGGTTTCCGGATCGACTAACGTGAACATCGTGAGCCAAAACGACACCGTGATGGTGCTTTCCTTTCCTTCTTCCACCGTCACGCGCGGCGAACTGGCTTTTGCCTATAAAGCCGGCACCAATACGCTCAATGCGTATGCTTCACAGGAGTTGGTAAACGTCGACGCCGCCTATCAGATCTTTGCAAACAGCAATATCGCTCCGGGCTGGGGCAGCTGGTCCTGGGATAATGCCCAGATCAGCAACAAAGAATCTATGACCAGCGCCAGTACCTGGAATGCCCAGTATAGCGCCAACGGCTGGAAGATCGATGGCTTCAGGGAAGGCGGCGGTGGCGCCACCGACGGCCTGGCCTATTCGCCCTCCTATACCTATCTTGTCATGTGGGTCTACGGCGGCACCGCCAAGGAAACCCTGTATGTCGAATGGGGCAACGAAGGCTTCGCCAACGGCGGCGGAAACGAGATCAACGCACTTACCGTAATGCCCGGCGTATGGAACTACTTCAAAGTACCGATCCCGACGTTGCTGTGGAATACCTCCACGACTAATTGGGCAGCGAACAGCGCCACACTTCTCAACACCTGCGCGTTCTTTATGAACAGCAACAGTGTCACAGAACAACTCTATTTCGACGATGTCGTCCTTGTAAAATAGATCCATGAAACCCTATATCGTTATTTTTCTTCTGTTAGGAGCGGCGGCCTGTAAAAAATCCGGGTCGCCCTCCTCTAATAACAACAATAATAATTCCAATCCAACCCAACCCGCCGATTCGAATTATAATCCTGTCGACCCCGCCTTGCCGCCTACCGTAGGTTTCTTCGGTAACGGCTGGAAGGGTAGAACTTTCAATGCGCCACCCGAGAACACCACCAGCGTATCCACCTCCCTGCCGGTCTCCGACTCGCTGGTCATCGACGTCAACCGCGTCCTGGCCAAGGTGCCGCCTACCGTCTTCGGTAACAACTCCAACCTGTGGATGGGGCAGATCGTTACCCAGGCCTCGCTGATGCAATACATCGGCGACCTGTCGCCGAACATCATCCGGGCACCCGCGGGCAGTATCAGCGATACCTATTTCTGGAACGGTAGCGATGCCAACCCCAAACCCGCCGATGCGCCGGACAGCGTGTATACGAGTGGTTCCCTCGGCTCTATCGGCTCCTGGTATGGTGGCGACAACGCGTCCTGGACCCTTTCACTGTCGAACTACTATAGCCTCCTGGCTCAGACGGGTAGCACCGCGATCTTCACAGTAAACTATGGGTATGCCCGCTATGGCACCGGTACGAGCCCGGTAGACTCCGCGGCTCATCTTGCCGCAAGCTGGGTCCGGTCGGACAACGGCCGTACCAAATTCTGGGAGATCGGCAACGAATGCTATGGCAGCTGGGAAGCAGGTTACCAGATCGACCCCGCCAGGAACCATGACGGCCAACCGGCCATCGTCACGGGAGCACTGTACGGAACACATTTCAAGGTTTTCGCCGACTCGATGCGCGCCGCCGCGCAATCCATCGGCGCTACCATCTATATCGGCGCCGTGCTGTATGGAACGCCCCCGCAGTCCTATGACGATAACACGGTTCAAACCTGGAACCAGGGCGTCCTGGCCAACGCGGGATCGACGGCCGACTTTTTCATCGTCCACGATTATTTTACGGGCTATAACACGAATTCCACCGTGCCGCAGATCCTCAGCACCGGTCTTTCGGAAGCGCCTGCCGTAATGACGTACGTCAAACAGCAGCTGCAGA
>DASYZH010000125.1:0-2717 GCA_035946435.1 Puia sp.
GCACCTTCGCTACCTTACGCAGCGCGGAGTTGGGCTTTTTGGGAGTGGTCGTGTATACACGAGTGCAAACGCCACGGCGCTGAGGACATGCATCCAGGGCCCTGGATTTGCTCTTTGCACGGATGATCTCTCTTCCTTTTCTAACTAATTGCTGTATGGTAGGCATTCTTACCTAATTTATTTTTGGGACTGCAAAAGTACAGTCCATCCGATTATTATCCAAATAATTTTGTGCCGGTCGACCAGGGAAAATTAGCCCGGCCCAAAATTCGCTTATGATGGGCCTTCGGCCAACGGGCCGTGGCCCGTTTTGTGTCCGAAACCCTTATACCTTGAACATCCATCCATGGGTATCGGCCCTGCGCCCCTCCCGGATATCCATCAGGATCCGCCTCACTGCGGGCGCCGCCTTCCAGGTATCGGTATCGAATTTCATCGTATAGTCTTCATATTGAAGCTCTTTGATCATGGAAATGGTGGCTGCCGTGCCCGTTCCGAACACCTCCTTTAGCTCCCCGGCCTGATACGCCCGCACCAGGTCGTCGATGTGCACCGGGCCCTCTTCGACCTCGTACCCTTCCTGCCGCAACACCTCCATGGCGCTGTCCCGGGTCACCCCCTCCAGGATCGTCCCGGATTCCAGATCCGGCGTGATCACCTTGTTCCCGATCACAAAGAATACGTTCATCGTCCCTATCTCCTGCACATATTTATGCTCGTAGGCATCCATCCACAGCACCTGGTCGAAACCCCGCTTCTTGGCGACCGCGGTAGCCATCATGCTCCCGCCATAGTTGCCGGCCGCCTTGGCGAAACCAACCCCGCCACGCGCGGCCCGGGTAAATTTATCCTCGACATAAATGCGCATCGGCGCAGAATAGTAAGGCCCCGTGGGGCTCAACAGGATCATGAACTTATATTTTTCCGAGGCATGCACCCCGATGGTATCGTCCGTGGCAAACAGGAAGGGCCGGATGTACAACGCAAAATCGCTCTTCATGGGGATCCAGTCCCTGTCCAGATCGATCAGCCGCCGCATACCCTCGATGAAAAGTTCCTCGGGCACCGTCGCCATCATCATCCGCTCCGCTGAAATATTGAAACGCCGGAAATTATCGTACGGCCGGAAAATAAAAGGGTTGCCGTCCCTGTCCTTATAAGCCTTGATCCCCTCGAAAATGGATTGCCCATAATGAATGGCGCTCAGCGCCGGCGAAAGGCTCAGATTCTGGAACGGCCTGATCACCGGTTGCTTCCACTCCCCGTCCGCGTAATCCACCTCCAGCATATGATCGGTAAAATATTTGCCGAAAGGAAGATTGTTAAAATCGATCTCGTTAATTTTACTCTTCGCCGTTTTTGTAACTTGGATGTCCAGGGCTGCAATCATACACGGTAAATTTTGTTGCCACAAAGAAACGAACAATCTTTGTCTCGTCAAAATCAAAACTAACATTTGTTAGTCATGAGCTCAGAACTAGATAATATTCAATTGTCCCCCCTGCTCGTCGGGGAGCTGTACAAAGACGTCTTACTGCTGTCGCCCGACGGGCCGCCGGCGCTTCAACGCCCGACCAACCCCGCGCCGCAACCCGCTGCCGTGCAACCGGCACCGCCGCCACAGCGCACTCCCGAACCCGCACCGCAACGTGTGGCCGAACCGGCGCCGCAGTCCCAGCCCAAGCCGCAAAAACCGGCGCCGGCACAGCATACGCCTGAACCGGCACCGAAACGCCCCCAGGCGCCGGCGCCCGCCGCCGATACCCCCTCCCCCTACAAATTCCTGGGAAAGAATGGGAAAAAGATCACCATCGTGGTCCAATCTCCCACCGTCCCCTTCCTGCCCGATAACCAGCTCAGCTTCCTCACGAAGATCCTCGAAGCATGCCGCATGAATATCGGCGACGTGGCCATCGTCAATGCCGCCACCATACCCGTGAACATCGCCACCCTGCGCCAGCAACTGGAACCGGCGGTCGTGCTCCTCTTCGGGCTCGAGCCCACGGCAATCAAACTGCCGATCAATTTCCCGGTTTTCAAGATCCAGCCCTATGACAACTGCAGCTATCTCGCCGCGCCCCCGCTGACCCAGCTGGTCCAGCAATCGGAAGAAAGTAAACTCCTGAAAAGTAAATTGTGGGTCTGTCTTAAATCCCTATTCAACGTATGAGCAGCCCCGGATATAACATTGACACCTACCCGAAATGGGTCACCGAAACGGTCCTCATCGCTGCCCCCGATCCGGCATGGCCTGGGAAAGCCGCCCGCGAGATCGGCGACCTTAGCCGCCTCCTCGCCGGCATCCCCGTGCAAGCCTTCGAACACATCGGCAGCACCTCCGTACCCGGTGTGCCGGCCAAACCCATTATCGACATCGTCGCGGAAGTGCCGGATTTCGACAACCCCACCATGGAGACTATCGCCCAAAGGCTAAGACCCGCCGGCTGGCACTTCACACCGCCCGGGCTGGATGCCCGCCCCTACCGCCGCTTTTTCATCAAAGTGGTGGACGACGCCCGCGCCGTTCACCTGCAGCTCCTGCTTCCCGGCAGCCCGCAACGTACCGATCAGGTAAGATTCAGGAACCTGCTGAGAACATCGG
Source organism: Puia sp. (assembly GCA_035946435.1). Classification (GTDB taxonomy): domain Bacteria; phylum Bacteroidota; class Bacteroidia; order Chitinophagales; family Chitinophagaceae; genus Puia. Next base: position 2,603 of record DASYZH010000125.1, read on the forward strand.
CCCAATTACGCGCCGATTACGCCGCGCTCAAACGCCAGCTCGCCGCCCAACATACCCAGGACCGCGAAGCCTATACGCACGCAAAAACTTCCTTTGTGAAAAATGCATTGTCAAC
>DASYZH010000126.1:0-6946 GCA_035946435.1 Puia sp.
CTTCGATATTGTTATAGATAATCCCTTCGCCGTTGGAGACGGCGAATTCGGGGCCACCGCCGAGATCGATGGTCTTGACCAGCTCGAGCGTTTTGGGGTCGATGACGCAGGTGCTTTTGCTATCGCCGTTGAAGACGAAGACCTTTTTGGAGAAGGGATCATAGATGATGCCGTCCTCGTCCGTTGCGGTGAGGGAGATGGTTTTGATGATCTTGAAGCTCGTGAGGTCGACGACCACGACGGCCTGGCCTCTACCATCGCTGATGAAGCCCCGGTTCACATCGTTAACGATGGCGATACCGTGAACGCCTTTGAGGCCGTCGATGGTGGCGATGGGTTGTTCGGTGGCCAGGTCGATCACGTTAAAAGCGGTTCCATGAGATACAAAAAGGTGATTGTTGACCTCGTCGATGGCCATATAGTCGTAGCCGCCGTCGCCGGGGACGGGGATCTTTTTGTCGAAGGTATATTGTTGCGCGTGTGCGGCGGTGGTCACGGTGATCATCAAGGCAAATAATGCAAGGTGTTTTTTGATCATGGAGGTTGATTGAGGACCGAAGCTCGGAGATAAAACTGGAGAAAAATTGGCGAACGGCGGCCGGATCAAAAAAAGGAAAAAAAAGAGCGGCCTTATGGGCCGCTCGCGGGTATTTTCTTGCATTTATCTTAGTAACCCGCTGCATGGCGGTTGCCTTTGCCGCCGCTGGTATCGGAGACATAGGCGCCGATATCGGTGCTGAGAGCGGGGGCCCAGGAAGGCAGGCCGACGACGGCGCCGGTATAGCCTTTGCCCAGGGCGGGTGAGCCGCTTTGCAGGTGGAAATCGTAGCTGGAAGGAATATTGCGTAAGGACGAGTCGGGTGTCAGGTTATAGCCGACGAACATCGGGTTGTTGGCGCCGGTGGTAGTCGTGTTGATGATATCCCCTGATTGCTTAACGCCTACATCGAAGGAGGGGTACATGTATTGACGTACCGAGTCTACAGAAACGAAGAAGTAGTTGTTATTGTACTTCGTGTTGACGGCATCGGCGGTCGTGGTAATGTCCAGGCTATAATAATTGTTGGCCAGGAGGTTGTTGTACACGCGGGCCTGGGAGAAGGCATCCACAAGGACACCACGGCCGGGTTCGATGCTTCCGCGGCGGAAACCGTTGTCGACGCAGGTGTTGTTGTAGACCTCTACGTTGGTCTGCGGGTTCTGAATGGTAGAGCTGGTATAGACCTTGATGGCGGTTCCGGCGTTGCCCCAGATGACATTGTACGCTACTACGCCGGTGACGCCGGAGTGGAAGTCGATGCAATCGCCGTCACCGAGCCCATTGGCATAAAAGGAGTTGCGCAGGATCCTGACGGAAGCGGTGGAATAGATGCCGATGCCGTTATCCTGACCGCCGACAAACCAGCAGTCTTCAATGTCCACAGGAACCGGGACAGAGATACCGATGGTCTGACGGGTGGGGTTGGAAGCGTCGGGTCCGCCCGCCCAAAGGAATTTCGTCCAATAGGCAGTAAAGCCCTGGCAGCTGTCGGCCTGGAAACCGCCCCACTGACCGGGCTTTGCCGCCAGACTGGTCGTGAAGGTGATGGGCTTGGCCTGGGTTCCCAGGGACTGCACGATGCCGTTGACGTAAAAAGCATAGTCGCCCGTAATTTTTATGGTAGCGCCGGGCTGAACGGTCAGGGTATCACCTTTGAGGATCGTGACGTCGCCATTGACCATGTAGGTGGAATCGGCGAGCATCGTGCCCTTGACATTGCCACCGCTGATCGTCGTGCTGCGGATGGCATTAGCCGGCAGTTGGGGGCCGGAATTGGCAGAAGTGTTGCTTTTGCTGCAAGCAAAGAAGAAACCGGAGGAAACCATCAGTCCTGCCACGCCGAGGGTTTTTACCAGTGAATAATGAGATCTGATCTTCATACATTTTACATTTTAAGTTAAGAAAAGTGTCATTGATTTTTGGTTAGTACTCATACCGGACACCCAGGAGATAGGTGGCCCGATAAGTATTTTGGAGCACGAGGATATTCTGTACATATTGTTTCACGGGTGTGTTCAGCAGGTTGTTCAGCTTGGCGAACACGGTGAAATGTTTATGGATGTCCTTTTCCCCGGAGACGGCCAGGGTATTCATAGGGCGCTGGTAGTAGTCCGCTCCCGCATACTCGCCGGTGGCGGCCAAGGTTCTGCCCTGGTATTCATAGGAAACCTGTACGAATGCCCCGTGCTTGGTGTCTTTATAGAGGAGCGACAGGTTGCCGATATGCTCCGTCTGGCCCTGCATGGGGCGGTCTAGCCGTACCGTATGACCCTGGAAAGTCTTTTGATCGCTGGAAATAGAGGAATGGGTATAGGTGTAATTACCCGAGACACCGAACCGGCCCCAGTATTCCGTGAAGGAGACTTCGGCGCCCAGGTTGTTGGCCGGATAGGAGTTCAGGGGCTTGAGCCTGTACAAACCCGCGCCAGTGCCGTTCGTGTCGATCTGCAATTCGATAGGATTCGTGATATGCTTGTAAAAGCCGCCGATGAACAAATGCTGCTCGCCTTTAGGGAAAAGCTCATAGCGGATATCGAAATTATCGGCCACGGAATGCTGGACGAAGGGATTGCCTTCGGCTACAACGTTAGTGGTGGTAGACTGGCTTCCGGCGGTGGGGACCAGTTCGTAATAGTTGGGGCGGGAGATGCTGCGATAGTAAGCGGCATGGAGGTTTTCCCGTGACGAGAACCAGAATTTGAGGTAGCCGCTCGGGAGAAGGTCCGTGTAGGTTTGTGATCCGTTGTTGAGCTGGAATTGAAGCGGTGTATTCAGGTTCCAGACATCATCCGTGTGTTCACCCCGCAGGCCGCCGCCGGCCTCCCACTTGACCGACTTAAGCCGCACCATGGCATAGCCGTCATAGATGGTTTCGGTGGCCTTATAATCGTTGGGATTATAATCCGCATAGGAACCATGAAGTATAAAATCCCACCACGCGGCGTAGATATTCGTGAAGATGGGTTTGGAATTGTTCACAAGGGAGTAGTCGTCTTCGGTATTGGCCCGGGACGAGTAGCGGTACAGCCCGCCGGCCTTGAACTCCAGGTTGGAATTGTTCAGCTGTTTGTGATAGTCGAGATCGAGGTGACCGGAATATTCTTTGTCGTCGTTCTTTTGCCAGAGGACGTCCATGCCTTCGAAAACAGTACCCGTCTGGTATAGATTGTGACTGCTGTCCAGGCCGATGAGGTAAGCGGTGTTGACTGTGGCCTGGTCCGGGGTCCGGGCGCCGGCGGAGGAATAGACGCCCGCCCAGTCGACCTTGAACGCAGAAGTAAGGATATGCTGACCGGAAAGCTTGAGATTTTCGACATAGACGGTCTGCGTCTGGGACCGCATAGCGGGAAAGTACTGGCCGGTAGTAGGCGAGTAGGACACGGCTCCGGTCCCGATAAGGACATGATTCACATCTATGCGGCTTTGGGCGAGATAGCTGTAGAGATAGAAATTATCGAGATTGATCTTGTTCTTTTCGTCGATCACATAGTCCAGGTGGGCAACGAGTCCGTTGTTGAGCTGCTGTGTATATTCCTTGAAGTTATTGGCGTCGCTGGGATACAACCTGCCCGTGGTATCGTTGCCCGGAGTAACATTGGCCTGGAAGCTGATGTTGCCATAATACTGGTTCTGCACATTGTCGGCCAGCACGAAGCCGAGCCGGTCGTGCATGAAACGGTGGGTAAAGGAAAAACCCAATTGCCCGGTTGGGGGCGCCTGCAGGGAGTGGAAGTCGGCGTTGCTGCGCGAGAAATCGCTGGATTGAAGCGTATAGTTGGGTCCGTTGCGCTGGAAGGGGCTTTGACTCTGGATATCGCCTTTATGGAAGGTCAGGTATTTCTCGTCGAAATATAGCTGGCTGTAACCCACGCTGGCCGTGGCCTTGAACGAAGTTTTATCCAGGGCGTCCCTGACGACCATGTTGACGGTACCGCCGGTAGCGTCACCTTCCATATCCGGGGTAAGGGTCTTGCTGACCTCGATGCTGCTGAGGATGTCGGAAGGGATGATGCCCAACTGAACGTACCTGCTTTTGTTATCGGGGCTGGCGATCTTGATCCCGTTGAGCAGGGTGTTGTTATATCGGGGTTCCATGCCGCGGATAATGGCATAGGCCTCGTCGCCACCGCTGGATCGCTGGATGGTGACGCCGCTCATGCGCTGGAGCACGTTGGCCGCACTGATATCGGGAGAGCGGACCATCGCCTGGGCCGAGATCACGTTGATCATGTTGACCGCATTTCTTTCGCGGTCGCGGGAGCCGGTTTCCTTTTCCCGATCGGCACGGCCGAACACGGTGACCTCTTCCATTGCCTGGCCGCCGAGGGCGAGGCCCAAATAGACTTTGGTGGTCTCCCCTGCCTTTACGACCACGTGCTTATGCAGATCCGTGTACCCGACGTTGGTAATGAACAGATCGTACTCCCCCGGCTGAATATGTGCCAGGGTAAAGTTGCCTTTTTCGTCCGCCCGGGTGTGATAGGACGTATGTTGCAGGGTGATATTAGCGGCCGGCAAGGGGTCTTTGCTGACCTGGTCGAAGAGATTGCCGCGGATGGTGCCCGTTTGCCCCATGGCGGGAAAAAGGATAAAAAGAAAACAAGCGGTGACGATGAATTTTCCTGTGGGTAGCATGGCAGTGTTGGTGTATTGTGCGCTGCAAATGTGCGTCCATTGCGTTCAAAGTGCCTTGCGGCAAACGAGATATAAACATTCCACAACAATTCATTAATCGTTTGATAATACGTTCATTCTGTCGATAGAAAAACTCCTGTTTTGCTCCAGATTCTTTTCAAAATGCAACCAATGTGGATGCTAACGTCAACATCTATGCGATAAAAAATCCAAAATTCCCTCAGAGTTTTCCGCTACCTTGCGACAATCTCAACCAGAATGAGAGTATTAATCGTTGAAGACGAAAAAAACCTATCGAGAAACATCGCGACCTATTTGAGTCGGGAAAATTATCTGTGTGACAGTACGGATAGTGTACCCCGGGCGATGGAACAGATCAAAGCGGTCAACTACGACTGCATTGTGCTGGATATGGCGCTATCCGATGGCAATTGGTTCCGAATCCTGCCTTCTCTGCATGATCATGACCGTGGGACAGGGGTGATCCTGATCTCGGCGAAAGATTCGCTGAGCGACCGGGTGGACGGATTGAACCTGGGAGCCGATGATTATCTCGTCAAACCCTTCGCGTTTTCCGAGCTCAATGCCCGGATCACGGCCATTATCCGCCGAAAGCGGTTCCGGGGACAAAATTTGATCGTGAGCAACGAGCTGGTGATCGACCTGGCGCTCAAAACGGTGACGGTCAATCAGCTGGAGGTTGATCTGACGAGGCGGGAATTCGACCTGCTGCTTTACCTGGTATCCCATAAGAACCGCGTGCTATCGAAGGTTTCCCTTGCGGAAAGCATTTCCACTGAAGCCGGGACGGCGCACGAGAATTTCGATTTTGTCTATTCGCATATCAAGAACCTGAAAAGGAAGCTGGCTGCGGCCGGCTGTGAGGATCGTATCAGATCCGTTTATGGGATGGGTTACCGGTTTACGGAGTGACAGCGGGGCTTCTAAGATTATTCAGAAATATTCATTATCTTATAGATGTTTGATTACCCGATGGTTTATATTATTGCTATTGCTGCCTGTGGTCGGCGTTGGGCAACAGGCCACGCCCTATTCCCGTGAACAAAAGGACCTGATCGATATTGGAAAGGCGCTTTTTTCTATCAAGCCGCGGCCGCGGACCGGCAATAATAAGGGGATCTACTTTTCCTTTGTGCCTACTTCGACGCAGGCTGCCAGCCCAAGCGGCCTTAGTGTTACTGCCACGACCGGGGCTTTTAGCACCGGCGATCCGCGAAACACCTTTTTATCGACCGTGACCTTTGCGCCGTATGTCGCTACGCAGGGGCGGCTGGGCTTTTCGCTGCGATCCAATGTTTGGCTGCCGGATAACGGTTGGGATATCCTGGGCGATACCCGGATGTTGTATTATCCGCAGGACACCTGGGGGCTGGGCGGGCAACCGGATGCGAAGCGGCGACTGGGGCTGAACTATAAATACATTCGTTTTTATCAGACTTTTCTGAAGCGGATCAAGCCCTATCTTTTCGCAGGGTTGGGCGTTTTGGTGGACGGACATTGTGATATGGAAAGCGGTGGGGATTCGCTTGTGTTGCGGAAATTCACGCGTTATGCCTACGGTACCGGCGGCGAAACATCGATGTCCACGGGTTTTTCGATGAACCTGCTCTATGATGCCCGTAAGAATACGGAAAATCCTTTTCCGGGATATTATGCCAATTTTGTCTTTCGGGAGAATCCGCTGATCCCGGGAAATAAAACAAGCTGGAGTTCCATTTATGTGGACACGCGAAAATATATTCCGTTTTCACGGGAGCGGCAGAATATGCTGGCGCTTTGGGCCTTTTACTGGTCGGTTCTCGAGAGCCATGCACCTTATCTCGAGTTGCCGAGTATCGGCTGGGATCCTTATCAACAGCGGAGCGGTCGCGGGTTTCCGCAAAACCGGTATCGGGGGAGCAGCCTGCTTTATGCGGAGGCCGAGTATCGCAGGGACGTCACGCGGGATGGCCTGCTGGGGTTCGTAGTCTTTGCCAATGCCAATGCCGTGACCCAGCCTGTGACGGAGCAGCTCAGCTACATACATCCGGCTGGCGGCGTGGGTTTACGTATCAAGTTCAATAAAAAGTCCGGGACCAATATTGCGATCGATTACGGGATGAGCGAGCACTACCAGGGATTATATCTCAATTTGGGGGAGACCTTCTAGCCGGTGGCGAGGGATGCGTAGTCAAGGGCCTATGGCGTCAAGGGTCTTTGGCGTGGGTAGAAGTGGTGGAACAGTGCGGCTGCGGCGATTGCCAGGAGGCT
>DASYZH010000127.1:0-11019 GCA_035946435.1 Puia sp.
ATCCTTATTCGTCTCTTTCTTGGCCAGCATCAGCGCCAGTGCCAATGTCGTCGTCACCTGTTCATCCGGAAATACGCTATTCAGAGCCGAAGGCGCGCTTCCTTTCACCGCCGTGCCCGTCGATCCCCAATTGACCGTCACCGCGGGTGCCGCTACGCTCGCGAGCGCAACCGTCACGTTGAATGCCGACGCCGCGGGCTTGTTGGGTTTTACCAATGATTTGGCGACCATGGGCAATATAGCGGCTACCTACAATGGGGTCACCGGTGTCCTGACAATGGTCTCTCCCGGCGCCACGGCCACCCTGGCCCAGTGGCAGAGCGCGCTGCGCGCCGTTACCTATAACCGCACGGTTACTGTCGCCGGCAATATCACGGAGGCCATTAGCTTTGTCGCCAACGACGGCGCCCAAAACAGCGCGACGGCTCAAAAACAGCTGTTTCTCGCAAATGGTCCCACCTTCGTGAATGCGCTGGAGACCTGGGGCATCTGCGAAAATGCTTCGGCGACGAGCATCGACGGACTGCTCGTCACGCAGGATTATATCAATGGGTCTACCGTGAATTATTCGGTTGTGACGGGGCCGCATCACGGTTCCGTTGCGTTCAGCGGCACTTCGGTGGCGGTGGCCGGATATATCACCTTTACGCCATCACCGATCACCTATACGCCGGTTGCAGGATATGTCGGCGCGGATACCATCGTCTTTAGCGTCACCGATGGGATAGGTTCTTCACAGATGACCGTGCTGATGACCATGGCAACGGCTCCGCCACAGCCGGGGGCCATCGTCGGGCAGGATATGGATACCGTTGGACCGGGCCCGGTGACGTATTCCATCGACGGACCCATCGATTCGAATGCGGTCTATAATTGGACCTATAGCGGTTCAAATACCTATATCGGCGGTAGTTTCTTTGCCGGCACCGGAAACCCCGTGGGAATCACTTTCTCCCCTTACCCCGCGGCTACCAGCGGTGTCCTGAGCGTCACTGCCAGCAATGGGTGCGGGACCTCGGCTGCTACGACGAAGACGATCACCGTGCAACCGTTGCAGTTTATCACCTTCGACTCTTTGCAGTCCACTTCCTATCTCGGACCGGATGTGTATCCGAACGGGTCGGCGACATCGGAACTCCCCGTTCGGTTCACGGTAGCCGATAGCAATGTCGCCATTCTCTCTACCGACTGGACCGGCAGGCTGACGATCCACCCCGTTAATGCCGGCCAGACGACTGTGACCTGCTACCAGGATGGGGGACGCGGTCTGCAACCCGCGACGCCGGTGACACGGGTGTTTGTCGTCAACAAGGCGGATCAATACATTGATTTCGAACTGCCGGTGAGTTTTATACTGGGGGTCAATGTCACGCCTACGTTGAATGGAACAGTATCTTCGGGGCTCCCCTTGCAATACAGTAGTAACAACACGCGGGTTGCCACCATCGCCGGTGATCAGGTCAACTGGCTCGACAGCGGCACCGTAACGATCTCCGCCTACCAGCCGGGCGACAGTAACTATAATCCTGCAGGGCCTGTGAACGCGACGATCTCGGTCTATAAACAGGTGCCGCCTGTCACGTGTGTGTATCCCAATCCGTCGAGGGGCATCTTCTTTTGTGTGCCGGATCCGTCCTTTTCCGCAGAAAGCTATGCGTTGTATAACAGCGCCGGGCAATGTAGGATCGCCGCTCCGGCGGTGCCTTATCCCAGCTATTGGCCTCTGTTCCAGGTAATTGCGCCAAATGCAGCACCGGGCACCTATGTCCTGAAACTCTTTGGGAAACATAATGGGAAGGACGCCACGATGACGTTTACCGTGATGATTTTATAGGAACTGAGCGTCGGGGCCATCCCCCCGGGAAAAAAAATTTGCGAAACCGATCGGCTGCGCATATATTTGCAACTGACTGGTTGCGGATGCCGCCCGACGACGCCATCCGACGATACCGCCCGACGACCTCGTCCCGATCTATTGCTCATCCTAAAAAATAAGAAAAAATGAACCTTCTATTTGATTTCACCGTAGACAAAGCGACAAAAACCATTCACGTTACCCGCGAATTTGCCGCCGACCACGATCTCGTCTGGGACGCCTTTACCAAAGCGGAGATCCTGGAGCAGTGGATCGCCCCCAAACCGTTCACGTGCAAGATAAAAGAGATGGACTTCCGTGAAGGAGGACGTTGCTTAACGGCCATGATCTCCGCCGACGGTATCGCCCGCTGGTCTTTGGCCGAATATACCAGGATCGACCCCAAGACCAGCTTCTCCTCGCGGAATTCCTTTTGCGATGAGAATGCAAATCCCCTTAATAACGGCTTTTCTTTGACGACCACTTCCTTCAAAGCGGGAATCGGGATAACCACGGTTTACATGGAAAAGGTATTTGATAACCTTGCCACCGTTGAAATGATGGCCGCGGGGGGCTACAAGGAAGGTTTGGCGATGGGGATGAAGAACCTGGACGAGTATCTGCGCACCGTGGCCACCGCCAAATGAACGGGACACAATTACGGCACCTAAGGTTTTACATTTCATACACCCTTGCCTCATACGGCCGGAGAACGGTGCCGGAAATGGAAGTAGCGCCCGGGTTCGAAGGATAATTCCCGATCAGCAGCCTCGCACGGCCAGGTACCTTCACCGTCGTCTTCGCCGGTGCAGCGGAAAAATTCAACAAGACCAGGACTACCCTGTTGCCCAGCGTTCGTGTATAGGCATAAACATTGGGATTGTCGCTGTCGAGTAATTTATAGGTTCCATAGACAAGCACCGGATTGTCCTTCCGCACCTGCACCAGCCGCCGGAAATAGTGGAGGCAGCTGTTGGCATCCTTCTCCTGCGCAGCTACGTTGATCGTCGTATAGTTGGGATTGACACCGATCCATGGCGTCCCCGTCGAAAAGCCCGCATTCAAAGAGGCATCCCATTGCATCGGCGTCCGGCCGTTGTCGCGTGCGCTAAAGGCCATCTCCTTCAAATACTTGCCCAGGTCAGCCCCCGTCTGCTGCCGGTGCTTGTATTCATTCAACACCGCGACATCGCGGTAATCGCCGATCTGCCGGAAACCCGGATTCGTCATTCCGAGCTCGTCGCCGTTATAATAGAATGGCGTTCCCCGCATCGTGAGCAAAAAGGTGCTCAGCATCTTTGATGACACGACACGAAATTCCGGACTGTCATTCCCAAACCGGCTCACCAACCGCGCCTGATCATGATTGGCCAAAAAGATCGCCAGCCACCCCTTATCCCGGAAGGCACTGTCCCATCGTGTGAACATGCCTTTGAGCGTAAGCAGACTATAGCCGCCCGGCTTGGGGATATCTACCGCATCGAAGGCATACGCCATATTGAGCTCCCGCCGGTCGGCATCCACGAGCGCATGTGCATCCGCGAAAGAATTGCCTGCACCCTCCGCCACGCTCATTACATCATACCGGCTCAGCACCTGGCTGTTCATCTCCTGCAGATAATCATGAAGGTGCGGACCCATAGCATAATAGTGCATGAAGTGCTTTTCCCATCCCGCCGGCCACTCGGGCCACGTCGTATCCTTCGCCACGAACTGGAAAGCGTCCAGCCGGAACCCGTCGATGCCCTTGTCCGCCCAGAACCGCATGATGTCGTAGACCTCTTTACGCACCTGGGGATTTTCCCAGTTCAGATCAGGTTGCTTGCGCGAAAAATAATGCAGATAGTAAGCATTGGTCAGTGAATCATATCGCCATGCATCATGATTGACGTCAAAAAGACTATACCGGTAAGGCGGCTTGCCCCGCTCTGCGTCCCACCAGTGATAATAATTCCGGTAAGGACTGTTCCGCGAGCTACGGCTCTCCCGGAACCAGGGATGCTCGTCGCTGCTGTGATTCACAACAAGGTCCATCACCAGCTTGATCCCCCGTTCATGAAGCCCCTTCAATAACACATCGAAATCCTCCATCGTACCGAACTCCTTCATGATATCCCTGTAATCACTTACATCATAACCATTATCATCGTTGGGCGATTGATAGATCGGATTGAGCCAGATCACCGTGACCCCAAGACTCTTGATATAATCTAATTTGGAAATGATCCCCTTGAGATCGCCGATGCCGTCGCCATCGTTATCCTTAAAGCTGCGGGGATAAATTTGATACACTACTGCTTCTTTCCACCATTTGTGCTGCTCGGCCTCTCTTTGGTTAACAGGCTGACCATAAATCTTGTTCATACAAAGATTCAATAAAATAAAGGTGGCAATTGTAACAAAGCTGCATTTCATTGCGACAAACATACGGACAAAGATAAGCGGCCGGCGCGACAACACGCTTGCCGACAGATTTGTGCCGTTTACCGCGTTTTTTGCTCCGTTTGCAGTAATGGCCCAATGCGGATCAAATCCTGAAATTAAATTTGCATTTAAAATCTACGTTTGTGAGAAAATTACTTACCATTTTCGCTTTATCCTTCTTCTTCCTGCCAACCACTCATGCGCAAGCCCCGGGCGGCCATCCTGGTGGTAAACCCGGAGCTCCCGGCGGCGGCGGGCGTCAGGCTCCGCCTGCGATCGGTCGGGCATATGGCAAAGTGACGGATTCCACCGGTCAGCCCATCCAGGCCACGGCAGTCGTCCTGAAGTCCACCGTCGACCCGACGACAAAGAAGAAAAAGCTGGTATTGCTTAAGGGAATGGATACCAAAGCTAACGGCGAATTCAATTTCGAAGACCTTCCCATCGTTGCCCAGCTGGTCGTACGCGTTTCGGCCACAGGCTATAAGACCCAGGATGTTCCTTTTTCGATCATGCCCGCACAGGCAGCTGCTGCACCCGCTCCGGCAGGCCAAAGCAGCGGCAACCCCATGGCTGCCCTTCCTTCGTTCGAAAAAGACCTCGGCACCGTCAAGCTCAACCTGGACGTGACCCAGCTTGCCGCCGCTACCGTCACCGGCAAGACGCCACCCATGAAGCTCGAACTCGATAAAAAGGTATTCAACGTATCCCAAAATATCGTCAGCGCCGGTGGTACTGGTGTCGACGTCATGCGCAACGTTCCCTCCGTGAATGTGGACATCGACGGCAACGTCACGCTGCGCGGGTCAACGCCTACCATCTTCATCGACGGGCGGCCCACCACACTCACGTTGGATGAGATTCCTGCCGACGCTATCGAAAGCGTGGAAGTGATGACCAACCCCTCCGCCAAATACGATGCCTCCGGCGGCGGCGCAGGTATCCTCAACATCATCCTCAAAAAGAACCGCAAACAAGGGTATAACGGTAGCCTTTCCGCCGGCTTCGATTCACATGGTGCACCCAACGCCCTCGCCGGCCTGAACCTCCGCCAGGGTAAGGTGAATTTTACCCTCAACGCGTTGTACAACGGCCTGGACTCGAAGACTGTCGGCAACACGGATCGGCATTCCTATCTCCCCGAGATCCCCGATCATCCCGACATCGTCGACTCGACACACCTCTTGCAAAGCGACCTCCAGCGGAATAAGGGACATTTCAATTTCGAACAGATCGGAGCGGACTGGTTCGTGAGCAACAAGACAACCTTGTCGGCCGCTTACATCCGTGTCGACGGCTCCTTCAAACCCTCCGACATCTCGCAGATCCGCGCGGATACAATCAGTTACCTTGGCAACAGCACCCAGTACTCCGATCGTTTTTCAAATTCGAACAGGACCTTCCATGTCAATGGCGGACAGGCCGGCATGAAACACACCTTCGACAAAAAAGACGAAGAGTGGACGGCCGATTTTTCCTACTTCGGTGTCAATGCCACCCTGAGCTCCCTGTATACTACCAATTACTTTTCAGGACAGCCAGGCTCCTCCATCGCCGCCACGACCTATCAACAAACGGTTGGCACGGCCGCGCCGCATTTCTACACGATCCAAACGGACTACACCGACCCGTTGGGCGAAAAGACAAAGCTGGAAGCCGGCCTTCGCGCCAGCATCCAACACCTCAGCAACTACAACGAAACCGATACGCTCAACGCAAAGAATCAATTCATCAACGATGAGTCCGTTCTTAGCGACTATACCAGCGACAACCAGGTATATGCCGCCTATGTCAACTTCACCAGCGGCATAAAGAATTTCGGCTATGCCCTCGGCCTGCGTGCGGAAAGCTCCCGCTATACGGGTAGCCTGCTGAATACCGGTCAGAACTTCAAGAACACCTATCCGCTGAGCCTGTTCCCCTCGATCTTCCTTAGCCAGAAGTTCAAACACGACCAGGAACTGCAGTTGAGCGTAACCCGTAAGATCAACCGCCCCAGCTTCTTCCAGCTGATCCCGTATACCGATTACTCCGACTCGCTGAACATCACCCGTGGTAACCCCAATCTCGTACCGGAGTTCACCTACAACACCGAACTTTCGTACATGAAGACCTGGCCGCACAACAATACCCTATTGTTCTCGGCTTACTATAAGTACACCTCCAACCTGATCACGCGTTACCAGGATAGCGGCACAAACCCCGCCGGCAAGTCGGTGCTCATCAACACCTATGAGAATGCTAACAACGCCTATACAGTAGGCGGTGAGCTTACGAGCACCAATACGCTGACCAAATGGTGGGATATCACATTAAACATCAACGTCTATAACGGACATATCAATACAAATAACCTCAAGGAGCCTTCGCAACCGGCTCTCTGGAGCTATTTCGGTAAGTTCAACAGCAATTTCAAACTGCCCTGGAACGTAACCATCCAGCTCACCGCGATCTATCAGTCGAAGACCAACCTGCCGGTGAACACCAATCAGAACCAGTTTGGACCGCCCAACTCCACGACCCAGAGCTCGTCCCAGGGCTATATCAAACCCTTCGGTGGGATCGATATGGCCGTCAAAAAGACCTTCCTCAAGAACCAGGCGGCTTCGATCACCGCCAGCATGTCCGATATTTTCCGAACACGCTGGTCCGATCAGTATAGCAGCAGCGAGTTCTTCGCGCAGGAGTACGACCGGCTCAAGGACCCACAGCTCTTCCGGCTGGTATTCACCTACCGCTTCGGGAAAATGGACCTCAACCTGTTCAAACGCAAGGATACGAACTCCTCCGGTATGCAGGACGCCGGCGGCGCGATGCAACAGTAACCTTAAAGATCCCTCCGTTGGGAGGGATCTTTGCTTCAAATCAACATCCGATGAACACAACTACTATTGGCTGGATCGGCCTGGGGAATATGGGTATCCCGATGTCTCAACGACTCATCAAAGCCGGCTACCCGATGACCGTTTACAACCGCGATCATACCAAAGAGACCTCCCTCAAAGCGGCCGGTGCCGCGACCGCGGAAACTCCCGCGGTCCTGATCGAAAGAACGGACGTGATCTTTATCATGGTCACCGACGACCAGGCCATCCGCGATCTCTTCAGCGGCGGGAACGGCTTGCTCAGCACGCAAACAAAAGGAAAGCTCATCGTCAATATGAGCACCGTTTCCCCCTCAATCAATCGTGAATTCGGCGCGATCTGCCGAAAACAGGGCAACGAATACCTCGACGCGCCGGTAAGCGGCAGCGTAAAACAGGCGCTGGATGGCCAGCTCGTAATTATGGTAGGAGGGAGCAGGCCCGCTTTCGATCAGGCCGGACCGCTCTTCCAGCAGCTGGGTAAGCTTGCGCTTTATCTCGGTGATCTGGGCGCCGGCAATACCGCCAAGCTGGCAATCAACGTCCTGCTGAGCTTTCACGCCCAGGGTCTGGCCGAAGCCGCCCTCTTCGCCCGGCAACACGGCGTCAAAACGGAGGACTTCATGACCATCTTCAACAATAGTGCAATGGGTAATGTCTTCGGCAAGATCAAAGGGGAGGCGATCATCGCGGACAACTACGCCGCCGCATTCTCGATAAAGAATATTGCCAAGGACCTGCGTCTCGCCAAAGCGGAAGGCCTCACCACACCGCTCGCGCTTACAGCCTGGCAAACCTTTCAGGCCGCCGAACCCAGGTACGGTGACCTCGATATCATCGCCGTGATCAAGGAAGTAAGCGGACAGTAAAGCCGCCGGCCATCATAGCCGAAGGCCGCCAAACCCGCGAGCCGCCAAAGTCAGCGGCCGCAAAAAAAGGGGGGCCTGGCACTGCAAGGTCTATTCGCAACGTTCGGTCTGACGCACCTTTCCCTTATGCGCCAGCACGAATCGGTCCGGGGTTCTTACCATACCCCGTTCTGCCATTGGCCCCCCAGGTTCCCAGTCAATGCCGCCGGCGGTCGCCCTGCGGCAGATGCTAAAGGCGATGCCACTGACGGCTAATGATACAAATAAAGAAGCCCATTCGTTTTCGACATTCCAGTTCCCGATAACCCGTGGTCCATGTAAGATCAGCACCCATAGCAGGAACATGATACCCAGTAACCCCGATGCCAGCGGTACTTTGAGATTCGTGAAAAGGCTAAACGACGACAGCAAAAATCCGGCGATCACTAAATACGATAAGAACACATGCGCCGGCATCCATCCCGGCATCAAAGTCATGATATAGGCATTGTACCGAATATGTAATACCGCGAATACCACGAGGCTCAAAGCAAAGAGATAGATCCCTGCCACCGCCCCGATCCCGGTTAACCGTCTCCACCGCCAGCCGGCCTTGCTGATGTTGTGGGCAATAATAAACGCCCCGCTGCCCAGCATCAGCGCCTCGAAAGCCGGCGACCACGCGTTCGGATTGTAGATATCGGTGAGCATCTTTGGCAGATGCACCGAAAAAAAGAAAAGAAAAAAGACATAGCCCGCCAGCGCCGCTGCCAGGTAAGGCCGCACCCGCAGCGCCAGTCCCGCACCCGCCAGCAGGAACAGGATGCTGCACAGATCAACCCAAAACGCCCTCAACGGCAGCCCTGCGGGCACCGGAAAGAGACCCGTAAGAAAATTTTGCGTGACCAGCTGGATAACGCCAAAAGCGGCAACCGCAACGGCATAAAAATATGGCCCGGCGTCAGTCAACTTTTTCATAAAGCAAGTTTACTGGCTCACCGGTAATTTTCCGGTTCACAAACCGTACACGTTGGTACAACTTGGTACAAACATGCTCGACGCCAGATCAACCAACGACCGGTTTTTCCTACGGATAACGTTTTTTTGCCCATCCACGACATTCATCCCCCATTTTATGCTATCCGTCGCACTTCGCGGTCGACCGTTGAATTCAAAATTTTTCCTTGCTTTTCCGACCGAACTTTGGGTATTCCCTTCAACCAAATAAAATTTTATATGACTAAAACAACTGCTGCCTGCGGACTGCATGGAAGACATGCCCTCCCGCTCTTGCTGGCGGCCCTGACGATTTGCTCCTGTCAAAAAAAGCTCCGCGGCATCTGCAATTGCAGCCCCGGCGACTATGTCACCACCACTACTGTCTTCTCCACTGGTTTTAACAACCCCCGGGGACTCAAATTCGGACCCGATGGCTACCTCTATGTGGCGGAAGCCGGTATCGGCGGCTCCAATCCGGCCACCTGCACAAACGTCCTGCCGCCCGTAGGGCCTTACACCGGCAGCGACACCGGCGCCCGCATCTCCCGCGTCAGCCCCGGCGGAACCCGCACCACCTGGGTAACGGGTCTTCCATCCTCCCAAACTGCTCCAACACAGGGCTCTTTAGTTTCCGGTGTCGGCGATATCGCCTTCATCGGCAATACCCTCTATGGCATCCTGGCCGGCGCCGGCTGCTCTCACGGTGTGGCCGACATCCCGAACGGTGTGGTCCGTGTAAACTCCAACCATAGCTGGACCGGGATAACGGACCTCAGCGCCTTTCAGCAAGCCAACCCCGTGGCCCATCCTAACCCACCCGACTTCGAACCGGATGGCACCTGGTACAGCATGATCGCCGTCGGCAACGACCTGTACGCCGTCGAACCCAACCATGGCGAGCTCGACCGCATCACCCCCAAAGGCGCTGTCAGCCGCGTAATCGACATCTCCGCTGCCGAAGGACATATTGTGCCCACAGCGATCACCTGGCACAAAGACGCCTTCTATGTGGGCAATCTGGACATCTTTCCCATTGTCGCTGGCAGCGCCAGCGTCTACCGCATCACGCCGGGCGGCTCGATAAGCGTCTATGCCACGGGCTTCACAACCATCGTCGGAGTACTCTTCGACCAGCTGGGTGGTCTCTATGTCCTGGAAAATACCACGGGCAACGCATTCCCCACACCCGGCACCGGCGACATCGTCCGCGTCGATCCCTCCGGCGTTCGGGAGATCATCGCCTCGGGCCTCAACCTCCCTACGGCCATGACCATGGGGCCCGACAATAAAATTTACGTATCAGTCTGGGGCTTCGGCGGAAGCCCCGGCATGGGCGAGATCGATGTGATAGACATCTCATGTAGTAAGCAGGTAGTCTCAGTGAAGTGACAACCCATGGCGGTCCGGTTCTCCGGGCCGCTTACTTCAATGCATACCCGCGGCGGCAGGCGGCCCGCCCTGGCTCTTTTTCGGAACACGTCCAATCCCTGGACCGCTGTTGGACCATCGGATCATTCACATTCAACTTACTCACCAGATCCATCCGGTGCAGCTGGTCCCTTCGGGCTATAAAGGTGCTGATCAGCGCTACCCCGGATAGGTCTCGGTGATAATGGTTTGGTTGCGCGCAAAACCTCAGCAATTTTTTGCATGCAAAGCATTGACAATCTATGACATGGCCTATATGGTCGATTATTCCGCCGGCCGACAGGCAGCGTTTTAGATTGGCTTGGTATCTAATTGACAGTTATTTAAGGTACCATTTTGACAGAGAGAGAACTAGTCGAAGGCTGCTTGAAAAAAAATTCAAAAAGCCAGCGGAAACTTTTTGAATTATATGCCGGTAGGATGCTTACCGTGTGCCGGAGGTATGCCAATGATCCCGCGGAGGCGGAGGATATGTTACAGGAATCTTTTATCCGCGTCTTCAACAACATAGCCCAATATCGCTTCGAAGGATCGCTCGAAGGCTGGATAAGACGCATTGTGGTCCATACCGCCCTCAGGGTCATCCAGAAAAAAAAGATCC
>DASYZH010000128.1:0-14528 GCA_035946435.1 Puia sp.
CAATCTCAACTCTACTGCCCTTCATCCCCTGGTGATCACGGCTACCGGGGGCCAAAAAGGCGGCGGCTCTACTATCTCCCCGGAAGCCAAAGCCCTCATCGCCTACTACCGCGACCTCCGCACGCGTTTCTCACAATTCCTCGAAGCAGAGACGGCACGCATTAAAAAATGATACATGTAATATTTTTCAGACAAAATCCTACATTCGCAGCCGATCGTTATATTTTAAAAGATATAACGAAAAACATTGTTTATGAGAAAGACATTTCTTTTTTTTGGCGTGGCCGCTGCGCTTACCGCCACCGCGCAAGATTCTGTCCGACGTCTAAGCCCTGCCGCCGACACGGCCACTTTTCATCCCCTGACCCTGGGACAGGTGGTAGTCGTCAGCGGGAAGCCGGGGCTGGTGGGCACCACCGTCAATGCGCAGCAGTTCCAGCGTTTCAACCGTACAGATATCTCGCATGCCCTGGATCTGTTACCGGGCGTCAGCCTTACGGCGGTAGGTCCCCGGAATGAATCGGCGGTATACGTCCGCGGTTTCGATCTGCGCTCGACGCCGCTCCTGCTCGACGGCATACCCATCTACGAACCGTATGACGGCTATGTCGACATGGGCCGGTTCACCACCTTCGACCTGGCGGAGATCACGGTCTCGAAAGATTATACGTCCCTGCTATATGGCCCCAATGCCGTAGGTGGCGCCATCAACCTGGTGAGTCGCCGGCCGGTCCGTCCCCTGGAGATCAGTGGCGCCACCGGTGGGCTCACGGGCGGTTATCGGAGCGATCTGCATGTGGGAAGCAATCTGGGCAGGTTCTATGTACAGGCCGGGGTATCGCGCATCGAGCGGGATTCGTTTCCGCTTTCTTCGGATTTCGGGCCTACCAAGACACAGTCTTCCGGCTACCGCGGCAACTCCTACAGCAAAGACGATAAGGTGGACGTCAAGGTGGGTTTCACGCCCAATGCCCGCAGCGAATATGCTTTAAGCTATATCGACCAGCATGGGGTCAAAGGCGTTCCGGTTTATACGGGCAGCGATCCCCTGAACTCGCAGCTCAAGAGCCCGCGTTACTGGAAATGGCCCTACTGGGACAAGCAAAGCTTTTATTACCTGGGCAACACGGGTATCGACAGCACTTCTTATGTCAAGACGAGGGTTTATTACGACCGCTTCAAGAACGAGATCGATTCCTACGATAACGGTACCTTTACGACCATCACCCGGCCTTACGCGTTTCGGAGCGTCTATAACGATTATACGTTCGGCGGTATCGCCGAATATGGAAAAAAACTGGCGGGAGGACGCGATATCGTTAAAGTCAACCTGCAATACCGGCAGGATGTCCACCGGGAGCACAATGTGGGTCAGCCTGTGCGCACCATGTCCGACGGAACGACCACCGGGGCCATCGAGAACGAACTGCATCTCACCCGGGAGCTGAAACTGCTCACCGGTTTTAGCTTAGCCAACCGGGCCAGCGTCGAAGCACAGAACTATAACAGTACTACGGGAGCGATCACCGATTTCCCGCGGAACAATAACAACGCGTGGGATCTCCAGGGCGGACTGGAATACAAGGTGGGTGCTGGTGGGGTGCTTAGCTTCTCTGTGGCCCGCAAGACACGTTTCGCCACGATCAAGGACCGGTATTCCTATAGCCTTGGGACCGGCATCCCCAATCCTTATCTCATACCTGAAAATTCGGTGAACTACGATCTGGGTTATAAAAGCACACTTACCCGCTGGCTGATCCTGGAGAGCGCGGTGTTCTATAGTCATATCGAAAAGACGATCCTCACGGTAAACAATGTCGAGTACGACAGTGCGACCAAGGTATGGGAAAGCCAGGTTCAGAATGTAGGCCGGAGCGAATACATCGGCGGCGAGCTCGGGCTGGAGGCGCCATTGGGCCATGGAGTGAAACTGGGAGCCAACTACACCTATATCAAACGGAACGATCTCAGCAATCCCTCCATCCTGTTCACCGATGTGCCGCAGAATAAGGTTTTCGGCTATGTGCAATACAGCTATCACGATCTGTTCTATATCCAGGTCAACGGCGAGTACGACTCGAAACGTTATAGCACCAGCTATGGCGCGGTTTCGGCCCCCTTCTCCCTTTTCAATGCCGTGGCTTCGTATCACGTATGGAGGTATTTCTCGGTGGAAGGCGGTGTGAACAACATCTTCGACCGCAACTATTCGCTGGTGGAAGGCTATCCCGAGCCCGGAAGGAATTACTTCGTAAATTTAAGATACCGGTATTGATGATCATGCAAATGCCTTTCAGGAAATATGGGTTTGGCCTGGCGGCGGGTCTGGCATTTGTGCTGGGGGCGCAGGCGTTTATCGGTGGGCCCGGTGTGCAGTTTGCCGGTCGTTCTGGTGTGCCGTTTGCCGGTCGTCCTGGTGGGCCGTTTGCCGGTCGTCCTGGTGGGCCGTTTACCGGTCGTCCTGGTGGGCCGTTTGCCGGTCGTCCTGGTCCAACGCCCTACCCGCTCTCCTACCCCAGCTATTATGGCAACCGGATCGATATTCCTGCTGATAATCCGCTGAGTGTCGAGGGTGTGGCGCTGGGCCGGCGGCTTTTTTATGAGAAGCGCCTTTCGGCGAACAATACGGTTTCTTGCGGCACCTGTCATCTCCAGCGGCTGGCCTTCACCGATGGGCGGCGTTTCAGCGTCGGGTTCGACGGCACGCCGACCAAGCGCAATGCGATGTCGCTGGCCAACTCGTTATGGGTACGGAATTTCTTTTGGGATGGCCGGGCGGCGGGGTTGGAAGCGCAGGCGGTGACGCCGCTCACCGATCCTCATGAGATGGGGCAGTCGTTGGACAGTTCGGTTCTCAAACTGCGCGCCCTGGGGTCGTATGATGGGGCGTTTTCCGCCGCTTTTGGTTCCGGGGCTTTTGATTCTGCCGCTCGGGGTGCTGCGGCCATCACCCCCGAGCGTATCGTGCGGGCCATTGCGCAGTTCGAGCGGACCCTGATCTCGGCTAACGCGCCTTATGACAGGTATCTGCAGGGGCTGTATCGGTTTACGCCGCTGGAGCAGGAGGGGTATGAACTCTTTTTTGGCGGTGGACCCGGCCGCAGCCTGGGTTGCGCCAACTGTCATGGTGGCCCGAGGACGTTGACGGAGACCTATCATAACAATGGCCTGGACAGCGTCTTCGCCGATCCGGGTCGGGAGGGCGTCACCGGGATGGCCTATGATCGCGGGCGCTTCCGGGTGGTGACGCTGCGCAACATCGCGCTCACGGCCCCCTATATGCATGACGGCCGGTTAGCCACCTTGCCGCAGGTGCTCGATCACTATAGTGACCATATTGCCGGCGGCCCCACGCTCAGCCCTACCCTGCGCGACGCTGCCGGGCGGCCTGAGCCCCTGCATCTTTCAGCTGGGGAGAAAAAAGCGCTGCTTGCTTTTCTGAACACGCTCACAGATTCTACCTTTATCACCGATCCGCGTTTTTCGGATCCAAAAATCGACTAATATGAAACTGCTCGTTTTTGCTGTAGCCGCTTTTATGCTCACCACGGGTGTCAGGGGGCAGTCGGCGGGTTCCGCCGCCGGTGCCGCCGTCGTCAAGGTCACCGGGGAAGTGACCAGGCCACTAACGCTGACCGCTGCGGATCTGGCCGCGATGCCACGGACCACGGCCATGGCCAAAGACAAGGGGGGTGTGGAGCATTCCTTCACCGGCGTGGCGTTGCGCGACATCTTCAAGGAAGCCGGGGTCACGACGGGCAGACAGCTGCGGGGGGAGAACCTGGCCAAATACGTGCTCGTGACCTGCGCCGACAACTACCAGGTGGTGTTCTCGCTCGCCGAGCTGGATTTGAGCTTTACGGACAGGATGGTGATCCTCGCGGATCAAATGGAAGGCAAGCCTTTGGCCGCCGGGGTGGGTCCGTTCCGGATCATCGTCCCCGGGGAGAAGAAGCCGGCGCGAAATTGTTTCCAGGTAACGGGAATTGCTGTTAAATTCGCGAAGGACTAAATATTGCTCGCTATATGAAATCTTTCCTTTTTGTCGCCGCGCTTTTTGCAGGCACTGCAATCTATGCCCAACAGCCGCTGCATAGCCGCTGGGATGAGCTCACCGCTTCGGACTGGCCCAGGGCCCTCGCGGCATCTTCACATACTTGTATCTTGCCGATAGGCATCCTGGAAAAACACGGGCCGCATATGCCTATCGGGGCCGACCTCATCCAGGTGCGTGAATGGGCCGCCCGGGCCACGAAAAAAGAATATGCCGTGGTGTTCCCCGACTATTTCTATGGGCAGATCAACGAGGCCAGGCATGTCCCCGGCAGCTTCGCCCTGCCGGAGCGGGTCGTCTGGGACCTGCTCGAGGCCACCTGCGATGAGATCGCCCGCAACGGCTTCGACAAGATCGTGATCATCAATGGGCATGGCGGCAATCCGGAGCTCATCCGGTATTTCATCCAAACGCGGCTCGAAAAGCGTCGCAACTATGCCGTTTATTTCTTCGAACCCCGCGAAGACTCCGCCTACCGGCGGCAGTTCGAAGCCATGCATAAGTCAGATGTGGACGGGCATGCCGGGGAGAGCGAAACGTCGACCCTGCTTTATCTTCGGCCCGACCTGGTCGAGATGGACAGCGCGAAAAATGAATCGGGTGCCAACCAACACCGGTTGAATTTGCCGGCCAGCGTTTACACGGCGATCTGGTGGTATGCGGCCTTTCCGAATCATTATGCGGGGGAAGGCGCAAAGGCCAACAAGGCCGAAGGGGAGCTCATCAGTGAGCACTTTACCGGACAGCTTGTTCAGGCCTTAAAAGCCATCAAGGCCGACACGAAGACGCTCGAGCTGCAAAAAGAATATTTTGACAGGGTACCCGAAAACAAATGAGTATGTTCATCAGCTGCGACTGGGGGACTTCCGCCTTTCGGTTACGCCTGCTGGAGGGGAGTGATGTTCTCGCGACACTCTCCACGGGCGAAGGCATTGCCGCCACCCACGCGGCCTGGCAGGCCAGCGGTCTGCCGCCCATCGAACGCGTAGCATACTATCGTGCAGTGCTGGAGAAGGCCATCGGCGGGCTCGCGAGCGGCGCACACGCGAATGGCGAGACCCAAGGCGCGGGTGGTCAACACCCGGAGGGAACGAGCGGCGATCGGGGGCTGGATCTCCACGGTGTGCCGGTGGTCATTTCCGGAATGGCGTCCTCGTCCATCGGGATGCTCGAGCTTCCCTATCACCCGCTGCCTTTCGATGCCTCGGGAGCGGATCTCCGGTCTACGACGCTGCCGCCGGCTGCCGGCTCGCCACGCACCTTGTATCTTTTATCGGGAGTGCGCAGCGCGGACGATGTGATGCGCGGAGAAGAGACCCAACTGATCGGCTGCGGCGCCGCCAACGTGCCGGGCGAACGGGTCTTCGTTTTTCCCGGCACCCATTCGAAACATATCCTCGTGCGCAACGGACGGGCCATCGATCTCAAGACCTATATGACCGGCGAGCTGTTCACCCTGCTTGCCCGGCAGAGTATCCTTGCGGGGGCGGTCTCGGCGCCCGATGCTATCGGGGTTGTGGTCGCGGCGACCGATGTGGTGGCGCCCGGTCCGGCCTCGTCTCACTTAGCGGGTGCGGCCGGTCCGGCCCTGCCTCGTGCGGCGGGATTGCCTGCGGCCTTTTACGCCGGCGTGTCAGCGGCGCGCGAGTCGGGACTGCTGCACAATGCGTTCCTTACCCGGACGAATCATCTTTTCAACCAATACAGCAAGGAAGACAACTATCACTTTCTCAGCGGGTTGCTCATCGGGGAAGAATTGATGGAACTTTTAGGACATCCCCGGGAAAACGGAGCCGCCTTTCCCTCGCGGCAATTTCGTCCCATCACGCTGGTGGCATCGTCGCCCTTACGCGAAGCCTATGCCGCTGCCCTGGCCCGGCTGGGTGTCGGCCAGCCGACTGTCATTGATGCAGACCAGGCCCTCATAGCGGGTCATTGTGCCATAATCGCCCGGTTTGGTGCGACAATTGCTCTCTAAAAAGAACTTAATTCTGAGCATATGGCAACAACAGAAAAACTTTCTTTTGGTGAGCTGATCAAAGGCCACAAGCCGGTACTCGTGGACTTCTCCGCCGAATGGTGCGGTCCCTGTAAGCAGATGCCGCCCATCCTCAAAGACCTCAAGGACAAAATGGGCGATAGCGTCACGATCCTTAAAATGGACATCGACCGCAATCCTGCAATGGCACAGACCTATGGCATCCAGAGCGTGCCCACCCTCATCGTGTTCCGCGACGGCCAGATCAAATGGCGGCAAAGCGGGGTCACCCGCGCCGACCAATTGAAATATATGTTGGATGGTATCCTCAGTGAGAGCTAATCGAAACAGCCGTCTCTGAGAGAAGATGCTTGGAGGTATCCGAACATTTCACAAACCATCAATGTCATCCAAGACATTAGTAATATGATCGATCCCATAAAGCAATGCGGCTTCGTCGATTTGCATCCATTGAAAAAGCTGCCGAATCAGCAGATAATGATTTCTTGAAAAAGTAGTATCCTTAAAGGGATGCCCCGGCAAAAAACACACGGGTTCATGATGGGCGATCCTGTTTCGAAATATATTGATCTTTTCCAGTTCGGCAAAAACGTAATTGTGATCGTACCTGTTAATCCGGGTACTGATCGGCTTAGCCGGGAATATGGCAAGTAGAGACTGGCCACCTGCAAAAAACTGATGGCGGGCAAAGGTATAACGCCAAAAACCGAAGTCCATCTCAGCTACTAATTTGGGATGAGTATAACTACTCAACTTCCGAAGAGCTTCTGATATAATGTACGGCGTTTTACCACAATGCCGGTTGTTAAACATGCCCCCTGGCAAAGCAGAATCCCTTAGCCAATCATTTCCCGACCTGATTGAGTAATGTTGATCTATCCGATTCCTTAGCGCAACTTCGAAGCAACTGATGACGGTAAATAGTTCTTGGGACAATCTCAGGTTCAGCCGATAAAGTGTCATGGCCTTTCGCGAGTTCCCCATTGTCGCAGTCACGTATCTACTCATTCGCGGAATAGACATAACATCTTGAAAATGTGTGAATTTCATATGGACAAAAAAGAAGCTCAAATTAATGAAAATTGTGTTATTTTTGTTCTGAAATAGTTCCCGGAAGCCCCTGATTCATTTCATGCTTCCGGGTTTTCGTTTTTTAAAGGGTAATTGCGATCGGCCTTTTAAAGTCGATTAACTTCCTGAAAAACTCTTTTTCACTTCTTTGTCAAAACTATCCAGACAATTCTCCGACGTCTTTTTATTCGTATGCGCCAAGATTTCTGAATAATCTCCGTGCTGACGCCGATCGCTTTCCTGTAAGATGGAGAATATAAAGTGGTTAAAAGTGTAGGACTACAAAAGAACCTTATTAACTTTGTGCGGATATGCCGAGGCCAAGCTCCATACAATGGAAAGCGTTATTGATGCTGATGACCTTCAGCGTGAGTTTCACTGTGTTCTGTCACTGCGCCGCCATGGCGGCCGTGACAGCGCCGGCGCATTGCCGGCACTGCCGCAAAAAAGCGTCTAAACAGCAGGATGATTCCGGCTGCCGGGGCATGCAGGCCGTTAAATTCCACCTGCTGGAAAAACAAACGGCCGACCCCATCCACGCCGCGCCTGCCCCGCTGACGGCCCTGATCGCCCCGGCGGCATATCCGGGAACGATCATGCTCCTACCTACCGAAAAAAGACAACGACCGCAGCAGTGGTACTATAAACATTCCCCACCGGATCGCCTGTCCCTCTACCAGTGTTTTCTGATATGAGCCGGATTGAACAGATCAGAAGTCCCGCTATTTTTTTTCAATCTTCAATCCTCTTATCATGAACAAGTATCTCTTCCTGGTCGCGCTGTTCGGAATGACCTATATCTATGTCCAGGCTCAGACTCAGCAACCCGAATTGAACACCGTCCTCGGCGGCTATTTGAATGTCAAGGACGCGCTTGTCAAAAGCGATTCCAAAGGTGCGGCCGCCGCTTCGGCCGTGCTGCTCAAAACCATCACCGATATCAATATGTCCGCCATCCCCGCGGGTGATCACATGGCCTTTATGAAGCTGCAGGATAAGCTGGAATACGATGCACGGCATATTTCCGAGTCTACCGATATCAATCATCAACGGGAACATTTTACCAATCTTTCGGCGAATATGCTCACGCTGGCCAAACATGCCAGGCTTTCGCTCAATGCCATCTACGAGGACTACTGTCCCATGAGGAAGACCTACTGGCTGAGCGGCGACACCGCCATTCAAAACCCTTACTACGGCAAGACGATGCCCGAATGCGGGAAGATAACCGCCACGCTGAACCCGAAATGATACGCGCATGAATTTACTTTTTTGGGGGCTGCTGGCGCTTAGCCCCCCACATGAGCCTTTCCGCATCGTGGTGGGCCATACGATCGTCTATCATCTTTATATCAGCGACACCCTGGTAAACTATACCGGCAAACGCCGGCATGCCATCGCCGTAAACGGGCGGCTTCCCGGCCCCACTCTCGAATTCACCGAGGGCGACACCGCGGAGATCCACATCCATAACGAGATGATGATGGAGACCAGCGTCCACTGGCATGGCATCATCGTACCCAATCAATACGATGGCGTCGCCTATCTCACCGCGCCGCCTATCGGGCCAATGGAGACCTATGTGGCCAAATTCCCCATCGTCCAGAACGGGACCTATTGGTATCATAGCCACACCATGCTGCAGGAGCAGATAGGGCTGTATGGGGCGTTTATCATCCACAAGCGCCCGGGGGGTGGCGGCTTGGCTGGGCGCTCATCGGGGGACGGCGGCTCGGCTGAACGCTCATCGCGGGCAGCGGGTGCGGATACTGCTGCCGGGGGAAACCCGGAGGGCGGTGGAGCTGCGGCGGTTGCCGATGTGGGTGCGGGCCCGGCCGAGGGGCTGCCCGAAGAAGTCGTTCTCTTCAGCGACTGGACCAACGAAAAGCCGTACGAGGTTAGCCGCAGCCTGCATTATGCAACCGACTGGTACGCGATCCGCAAACACAGCACACAGGACTACGCCGCGGCGATCAAGGCGGGCCGCTTTCATACCAAGCTCACCAACGAATGGAAGCGAATGCTGCCCATGGACGTCAGCGACGTCGCCTATGACCTCTTCACCGTGAATGGCCGGCGCGAAGAAGAGCGGCCGGCGTATAAACCGGGCGACAGGGTCCATCTGAGGATCATCAACGGCGCGTCTTCCAGCTATTTCTGGCTGCAATATGCAGGCGGTAAGATTAGCGTGATCGCCAGCGATGGCCAGGATGTGGTGCCGGTGGATGTGGACCGGCTGATCGTGGGGCCTTCCGAGACCTATGACCTCATCGTCACCATCCCGGACAGCGGCAGTTTTCAATTCCGGGCGACCGCTGAAGACCGAAGCGGCTCTGTGAGCTTTTGGCTCGGCTCCGGCGAGAAAAAAAGGCTCCCTGCCCTCCCTCCGCTACAATACTTCGAAGGTATGGCCATGATGAACGAGATGATGAAGGGCAATGGCGAAATGAAACCCATGAACATGCACATGAGCAACCAGACCATGGACATGAACAGCGCGATGTATCCGGAGGCCGGCGGCGGATCGGGCAGCGCGAGCAGCGGCAGTGACAGCGCCATGGCGGGCATGAGCGGCGGCAGTATCGTCACGCTGAACTACGGCATGCTCCGCTCGCCCACGCGAACGACGCTACCGGCAGCGCCCACCCGCGAGCTGCGTTTCAATCTCACCGGTAACATGAACCGCTATGTATGGTCCATCAACAACAAAACGGTCTCCGAAACGGATGAGATCCTGATCCACCGCGGCGAGAATATCCGCATCATCCTCTACAACGGTACGATGATGCGGCACCCGATGCATCTGCACGGTCATTTCTTCCGGCTACTCAACGGCCAGGGCGATCATGCGCCGCTGAAGGAAGTCGTTGATATTTTGCCGATGGAAACCGATACGCTGGAGTTTGCGGCCACTGAAAGCGGGGACTGGTTCTTCCACTGTCATATCCTGTATCATATGATGAGTGGCATGGGCCGCATCTTTCACTACGAAGGTTCGCCGCCGAATCCCGGTGTGCCTGATCTGAAGGCCGCCCTGCGCCACGTCTATAGCGACGATCGCGAGATCCGGCCGATGGCCAAAGTGGGTCTCGAAAGCAATGGCAGCGACGGGGAGGCCATGCTCGCGAACACCCGCTACCGATTCCAAACGGAATGGCGGCTGGGCACCGACTCGCGCAAAGGCTATGAAAGCGAAAGCCATCTCGGCCGGTACCTGGGTCAGATGCAATACTGGCTGCCGTATATCGGCTGGGACTTCCGGTATCGCAGCACCCATGAAAGCGAGAAGAACCTCTTTGGGCAAATGGATACCAAAGATCATCGCAACGTGCTCTGCGCCGGCATCCAGTACACTTTACCGTTATTGCTGGTCGCCGATGCCCGTATCGATACCAAGGGGAATCTCCGGCTGCAGGTCGGCAGGGAAGACATCGCCGTGACGCGGAGGTTACGCTTCACCTTCATGGTCGATACCGACAAGGAATACATGGCCGGGTTCCGGTATATAGTCACCAAGTATTTTGGTTTCTCGACACATTATGACAGCGATATGGGTTTTGGCGCGGGCATCACGCTGAGTTATTGAAGCCGGCGTGAATCGGCCACCGGGGGCGGCCGCGCCGGCCTGACGCAAATTGCCTGAGATTTGTCGGGATCGCCCCCCGGAAGAGCCGAAAAAAAGTTCCACCTTTATGCCGTAAAATTCAGCATATGGAGACCAATACAAACGAACTGGGCATACAAGCGAAGCAGACCTTTACCGCCCTCATGGAAACCCTGGAGGCTTTTACGCCGGAGACATTCAACCGCGTACCACCGTTAGGCGGCTGGACGGCCGGACAGGTGTGCGAGCACCTGCTGCTTTCGGCAGGCGTCGTCGAAGTCATCGCCGGCAAAACGCAGACACCGCAGCGCCCCGCCAACCAGAAAGTCGAAGCGATCGCCGCGGTGTTTCTGGATTTCAACACCAAACTGCAGTCGCCCGACTTCGTCATCCCTGCTGCCGGCGATTATGATCAACAGATCAGTATTCAAAGGTTAAAAACCGCCTGGACCAAGCTAAGGGAAGCGGTGCGGTTACTCGACCTGAATGCGCTTTGCGTAGACTTCGAGCTGCCGGTGATGGGCCAGCTCACGCGGCTCGAATGGATCTGGTTCTATGTCTTCCATACCCAGCGGCATGTACGCCAGCTGGAGCGCTTACTCACACCAGCAGCGACCCGCCATCGATTACCACTGCCTGGCCGGTAAGATGCGGATTGTTCATAAAAAACAAAAAGGTTGCCGCGACATCCTCCGCCTCCCCTATCCTGCCGGCAGGCAACCGTTGCGCCTCGCTCTCATAAAACTTGCGCAGCTGCGCCTCCGGCATCCCGCTCCATAAATTCGTTCGGATCACGCCCGGGATCACGAGGTTGACCCGAATCGGCGCCAGTTCTACGGCCATCGCGCGTGTAAAGCCTTCCATCGCCGTACAGATGCTGGCTGCGAGGGCCCAGCCCTTTTGCGGCCGCCAGCCGGCAGTACCGCTGGTAAGCGAGATCGTGCCGCCGGGGTCCAACCGTGAATGCCCGTATTTCACTGCCGCCATCGCCCCCCAGAACCGAACGGTGAAAAAAGTCTTCGCCTGCTCCACATCGAGGGTATCGATCGGCGTCAGGCTGAGCGGCTCACCTGCCGTATAGACCAGGTGATCGAAGGGCCCGATCCCGTCAAAAAACTGCCTGATGTTCTCTTCCCTGGCGAGGTCGACGGCGTAGCCCCGGGAACCGGCGGGCAAATATGATCATTTTATGAGCGCAAAGTTCGGCCGCCTCCGGCGGCCCGTACTTACCAAATGGTAAATAACCCCAAAAATGCCGGTTTGGTCACCTCATTTCCGACAGTTATCTCCACTAACATTTTGTTAACGATATCCTGGTCTAATCTTGCGCCATGCAACGCATAATATCCATCACCTTTCTGCTTCTCCCCTTTTTGCTGCATGCGCAGGGCCGGCCGACCGTGAGCGGTACGGTCCGGGACGCAGCCTCAGGGGAAACACTTATCGGAGCCAGTGTGTTTTTAGCAGAACAACCGCGCTCCGCCGTTCTAAGCAATTCCTATGGTTTTTATTCCATCAATGCTCCCGCCGGCAGGTATACGCTTATCGTAAGCTTTACGGGTTATAGGAGCGACACCCTGCCCGTCGGGCTGAACAAGGACGTCACGCTGGATATTCAGCTTGCCAGCGCAGGTGGGTTGCTCCAGGAGGCCGTTGTCTCGGCCAGCCGCAACAACAACAATGTCGCCAAACCGCTCATGGGGGTTCAAAAGCTTTCCGTTACGGAGATCCGCGACATCCCGGTGATCTTTGGCGAGAAGGACATTCTGAAAACCATTCAGCTTTTGCCGGGCGTCCAAAGTGCGGGTGATGGTAACAGCGGGTTTTATGTGCGAGGCGGCTCGATCGACCAGAACCTCATCCTGCTGGATGGGGCGACGGTTTACGATCCCTCCCACCTGCTGGGCTTCTTTTCCGTGTTCAACTCCGACGCCATCAAGGACGTGACGCTCTACAAGGGCGCCATCCCCGCCGAATATGGCGGCCGGCTTTCTTCCGTCCTCGATGTCAAGATGAACGATGGCAACTCCAAAGACTACAGCGCCAGCGGCGGCATCGGGCTCATCGACTCGCGGCTCACTGTAGAAGGGCCGATAAAAAAAGATGATGGCTCGTTTATCATCAGCGCCAGGCGGACCTATGCAGACCTTTTCTTAAAACTGTCCAAAGACACGAATACCAACCGCAACAGCCTGTACTTCTACGATATCAATGTAAAGGCCAATTACAAGCTGGGCGAGAAAGACCATTTGTATCTATCCGGATACTTTGGGCAGGACCACCTGGGGATCAGCAACAGCTTCGATCTCACCTATGGGAATTCCACGGGCACGCTCCGCTGGAACCATCTCATCACCAGCAAGCTATTCTCCAACACCTCGCTGATCTACAGCAAATACAACTATACCATCGGCATAAACAGCGGGAATAACGATGTCGGCATCGAGTCCTATATCCAGGACCTTCATTTCAAGGAGGATTTCGAATATTATCTCAGCTCCGGCAACAAGCTCACTTTCGGGGCCGACGTGATCGATCATACGATCTCGCCCGGGGTCATCACGGCCAGCACCAGCTCCAATTTCAACAGTCTGAATATCCAGGACCACCATGGGCTCGAGAGCGCCCTTTATATCAATCATGCCGTCTCGGTGGGTGATAATCTCAACATCGATTATGGTCTCCGCGCCGGCCTGTACACCGTCCTGGGCCCCGGGACCTTCTATACCTACGACCAGACCGGCAATACGCTCGACTCGACCAATTATGCCTCGGGTAAAACGGTGGTCAACTACTTCAATCTGGAACCCCGGTTCTCCACGAGCTACAAGCTCACCGACAACAGCTCGATCAAGGCCTCGTATGCGCGTACGACGCAGAACCTTCACTTGCTATCCAATTCCACGTCTTCGAATCCAACCGATGTGTGGGTGTCGAACAGCAACAACGTAAAACCCGAGATCGGCGACCAGGTCTCGCTGGGCTATTACCGCAACCTCAAAGAAAATGCCTACGAGCTCTCGGCAGAGATCTATTACCGGTACATGCAAAATCAGATCGACTACCGCAATGGGGCGCAGCTGATCGCCAATACCAATGTAGAATCGCAACTGATCTATGGTCATGGCCGGGCCTATGGCCTCGAGTTGTATGCGCGAAAGAAAGTGGGACAGCTCACCGGCTGGATCAGCTACACCCTGTCCCGAACGGAACGTCAATTTCCGGGCATCAACAATTACAGCTGGTATCCCGCCACGCAGGACCGGACGCATGATCTCTCCGTGGTCGCCATCTATAAGCTGAATAAGAAATGGACCTTATCCTCCGACTTCGTGTACTACACCGGAAACGCCATTACCTGGCCCAGCGGCAAGTACCAGGTGGAAGGCCAGGTCGCGTTCTTATATACTTCGCGCAATGGGTATCGGATGCCGCCGTATAACAGGCTGGACTTCAGCGCCACTCTCCAGGGGAAGAAAACGAAGAAGACCGATAGCTACTGGATCTTCTCCTGCTACAATGTCTATGGCCGCGAGAACCCGTATAGCATCAGTTTTGAACAGGACCCCGGCGATCCCTCCAAGACGCAGGCGGTTCAATATGCGTTGTTCCGCTGGGTACCCAGTGTTTCCTACAACTTTAAATTCTAACACATGAAGAAGAAACTCATCATACTCGGCGCCGTGAGCCTGCTGTGCGCCTGTCAAAAAACGGTCACCCTGCCGCTCAAAACCGCCCCGTCGCAGGTGGTCATACAGGGAGAGGTCACCGACCAGCCCGGACCGTATCCGGTGACCATC
>DASYZH010000129.1:0-25885 GCA_035946435.1 Puia sp.
AACCATTCTTTCCAAAACCATTCGAGATTTTCTCCCATGGCGCTGTTCATAGTCCGGAAGAAATCGTCCGGCTGCGGGTGCTTGAATGCCCAGCGACGGATGTATTCGCGGAACGCATAGTCGAAACGGTTGCTGTCGACAACGACGTCGCGGAGCAGGTTCAAGGCAGCGGCAGTCTTGTAGTAGTAGGCGCCATAGCCGTTCAGGTTCATGGCCTCGGGCGGCGTCATCAGCGGGTCTTTTTCCTTCGAAAAGATGCGGAACATGAATTGCGAATTGATCCCATGATAATATTCGCCGTTGTTGAATTCCCGCGTCGAGAATTGGTTAATAAAGGTATTCAGACCTTCGTCCTGCCACATGAACCGGCGTTCGTTCGAGCCCACCAGCATGGGGAACCAGTTATGGCCGATTTCATGGGTCACATCCCCCCAAAGCTGGCCATCCGTCAGATCAGACTTGCAGAAGATGATCCCCGGATACTCCATCCCCAGCGCAACTCCCGCCACACTCACGGCAGAGTTCCAGGGATATTCGAAGTAGAGGTCGGAATAGATCTCGATGCTGCGCTTGAGATATTCGGTGGAACGGCCATAGCGATCCTTCCCTGCCGACTCGATAGGATAGACGCTTTGAGCGATGGCAGGACGGCCCGAAGGCAGGTTAACCTTCGCCGCATCCCAAATAAAGGCGGTTGATGCAGCCCAGGACACGTCCCGGGTATTGTCCATTTTAAAATGCCAGGTAAGCGTGCCGGTCGTTTTAGGATGGCTCGAAGCCTGACCCACTTCTTCGGGCTTAACGATCATCACGGCCGTGTCGCTCCTGCGGGCCTTTGCAAGCCGCTCGATCTCCCGGGCAGTCAAAACCTCCTGGGGATTCTGCAGATCGCCGGACGCCACCACCGTCATATCGGCCGGGGCCGTCAGGTAGTAGTCAAAGTTGCCGTATTCGCAATAGAACTCGCCCAGCCCCATATATGGCAGCGTATTCCAGGATTCAACATCATCATAGACGCACATCCGCGGATACCATTGCGCGAGCTCGTAGACGACGCCGTTTTGGGTGGCCAGCCGGCCCATGCGGTCGGCCCCATACACCGGGATGGCGAAGCTATACTTCACCCTGACCTTGACCTTGTCGCCACCGGGCTTCACCGGCGCCTGTAACCGCACCAGCATCCGGGCATCACTAACAACAGGCGCCACGGCATAGCTTTTCGTATCGTAAGTTACCTCCACCGACTCGATATGGTAGCCGCCTTTCGAAAAACCCTTTACATCGAAACGGTCACCGCTCACCGGCGTCGTCGCAGCCCCCCTGCTGTCAGGGCGGAAAAGGTTCTGGTCCAGCTGCAGCCAGAGGAAGTCCAGCTTATCCGGGCTGTTGTTGGTATAGCTGATCGTAACCTCGCCATTGATCGTGGTGTCCCGCTCGTTAAGGGTAGCGCGGATCAGGTAGTCGGCCCGGTTCTGCCAGTATTTAGGCCCCGGTTGTCCGCTCGCGCTGCGAATTTCATTCCCGTCGGTTCTGAAGAAATAGGGCCCAAAGAGCTCGTGCGGATCATAGTTGGAGGTCGTTTGCGCAGCCAGCTGCGACACCGGCAGGGCCACCAGCATAAGTCCCGCTATGGCCAATCGTTGTATCTTTTTCATCCTGCTAATATAGGAAATCATTCCGAGCGGAGACTTTTCACCGGGTTGGTCCTGGCTGCCCTGACGGCTTGAAAACTAATGGTAAAAAGCGCGATCGCAAGCGCCCCCAAACCCGCCAGCACAAATATCCACCATGCCGCGTAGATGTTGACCCGGTAATAGAACCCATCCAGCCAGCCCTTCATCAGCAAGAAGGAGAGCGGTGTGGCAACCAGGAACGCGATCGCGACGAGCCAGAGGAAGTCCTTCGACAACAGCCCCACGATCCCCCCCACGCTCGCCCCCAGCACCTTCCGCACGCCGATCTCTTTGGTTCGCTGCAACGTGCTGTAAGAAGCCAGCCCGAACAGACCCAGGCAGGAAATGAAGATGGCTAAGGCGGAAAAATAAAGGAACAGTTTCCCAAACCGGTCTTCCGCCCGGTATTGCCGGTCGAACATCTCATCGACAAAGAAATAGCTGAACGGCCGGTACGGGATGACCTGGTGCCACGACCTTTCGATCGCCGCGATCGTTCCCTTGAGATCGGCCGTGTTGACCTTTACGGAGATCTCGTCGCAACCACCCGGCTCGATCCGCAGCGACAGCGGCCGGATAACCTCTTGCAG
The DNA here is from genome assembly GCA_035946435.1 of Puia sp. Taxonomy (GTDB): domain Bacteria; phylum Bacteroidota; class Bacteroidia; order Chitinophagales; family Chitinophagaceae; genus Puia. Next base: position 2,264 of record DASYZH010000129.1, read on the forward strand.
ACTGGAATAGTGGAAATCCTTCACCACTCCGATGATCTTGCCTTTCCGCCCCCACTGCGAGAAATCGCGGCCGATCGCGTCCTGCGGCTTATGATAACCCAGCATCCTTACCGCCGCTTCATTGATGACCATCGCCTGCGTGCTGTCCGCGCCAAATGCCCGCGAGAAAACACGCCCCGCCAGCAGCTTGAATTGATATTGCGGGATGTAATCATAGTCGACGAAAAAGAGATCGGGACTGCAAACCTGCATCTCCCCTTTTTGATTCTGAATGATCGAATAGGCATTCATGGTCCCGCTCCCCGGTGTGCCGGAAGACATGGCCACGGATTCCACGCCACGCAACCTGCGCAGTTCCTCTTTCAGCGCATCCCGATGATTGTCTCCATGAGTATCCAGCACCAGCTCCTGGCCTTTATCGAATCCCAGATCCTGGCTTCGCATATAGTTCAGCTGAAACCCCACCAGCAACGTCGCGACGATGAGCCCGATCGAGATCGTGAACTGCGTGATCACCAGGCCTTTTCTAAGTAACAGTCCCCGTGTCCCGGTTGCAAAACGTCCCTTTAGCACCACGATCGGCTGAAAAGCGGACAATACCAGCGCCGGGTAGATCCCCGCCAGCAACCCGATCCCGACACCGATGCCCAGCAAAGAGAAGATGTAGCCGGGATGATTGAAGATGCCGGTGCTGATCGTCTTACCCGCCAGGAAATTGAAGCTGGGCAGCAACGCCGCACACACGGCCACCGAGAGTACGAAGGCGATCAGACACAGGATCACCGATTCCCCCAGGAACTGACCCGTCAGCTGCCGCCGCTCCGCCCCGATCACTTTGCGTATCCCGACCTCCCTGGCCCGTTCCGTCGATCGCGCCGTCGTAAGATTGATGAAATTGATCCCCGCGATCAGCAGGATAAAGACCCCTACGATACTAAAGACGATCACGTTGGTCATGCTGCCGCTCACCGTCCCGCCCCGGGTCGATTTAAGATAGACGTCCTTCAAGGGCTCGAGAATATACGTGTAGGTCTGATTGCCCTCTTTCATCATTTTTCCGATATGCCGCTCTAGAAAAGCGGGAAATTTCTTTTGCAGCGCCTGCGCGCTCGTGTTGGGCTTCAACAGAAAATAGGTAAAATCACCAAATCCACCCCAGTTCTGATCGTTGGTCGAATCGTCCGCACCGGTATTCATCGCCACCAGCATATCCGCCTTCAATTCCGTATTCTCCGGCATATCCTTCATGACGCCCGTCACCTTTCCGGGATGGCTATCGCTCGTGAGGAGCAGCTGCTGCCCCATGGGATCGGCGGACCCAAAATACTTCTTCGCCGCCGACTCACTCAGCACGATGTTATACGGGTCGCGCAACGCGGTCGCCGGATCACCTTTCAACAACGGAAAATCGAAGACCTCGAAGAAAGTCGAATCGGTAATAGCGGCCTTGTCGTCCTGGATCTGGACGGCGGCTCCACGCCGGACCAGCATATTGGCCGGCCGAAACCGCACCTGTTTCCCGATCTCCGGGAAATCCCTTTTTGCCGCTACCGGCATCGCCGGCGCCGCCACGCTGAAATGCAGCACCTCCGACGGGTTATTGATATCCGTCACTACGCGGTAGATGCGATTCCCCTTGGAATGGAAATCGTCATAGCTCAACTCGAACTTCACATAAAGGAAGATCAGGAAGCAGGCGGACATCCCGATCGTAAGACCCAAAATATTCAGCAAAGAGAACCCCTTGTGCCGCCACAAATTGCGGAAGGCTACGCGTAGATAGTTTTTCAGCATAGTCGGACGATTGAGCTAATTTAGCTAAAAAATAGCCATATGAATGATCTTTCCCAAATACACCGGCCGATCACAGACCTCTTCAAATGGCCGGCGACCCCTGCCGAATGGGAACAATACCGCCTCACCAACGACCAGGTCGCGTTCTTCAAAGAATACGGCTATCTCGCCGACGTGAAGCTGCTCGAACCGGCACAGGTCAACCACCTCAAAACCGAGCTCGGGCAGATCATGGACCCGGCCCATCCAGCCCACAGCCTGTATCATGAGTTTCACAGCAACGAATCTTCCGATCCGGATAAGGTCCTGTTCCACGCCCTCGGCGCCTGGCGCATTGCGGAAGGGTTTCACGATGTCCTGTGGAATCCGGCTTTTGTAATGGCCGCGAGCCAGCTGCTAGGGAATAAGGGCGTCCGGTTCTGGCATGACCAGCTATTTTGCAAGCCGGCAAAACATGGGGGCGTCGTAGCCTGGCACCAGGATTATTCTTACTGGACCCGGACCGGACCGCTGCAACACCTGACCTGCTGGGTTGGGCTGGATGACGCCACGATCGAAAACGGTTGTCTATACTATGTTCCCCGGAGCCACCACTGGGGCCTACTCGACAAGCCGGCCCTGGCGGGAGATATGGATGGATTAAAGACCTATTTGACGGACGAACAAAAGTCGGCGTTCAAACCCGTTCCGATCCAGCTCAAAGCAGGCCACGCGACCTTCCATCACCCGCTGATGGTACATGGTTCCTACGCCAATTCCTCACCACGATCACGCCGGGCGTTCGTCACCAACGTATTTGCCGACGGCACCCAGTCCCGGTCGGACGACGAACTCCTCAAAGGCGTTCCCGTGATAAAAGCCGGCCACCGCATGGAAGGCCAATTCTTCCCGTTGCTATTTCCCGCAGCGCTATAAAAAAAATTCTCAAACACACTAAGGGTAATCCTTTCTCTCGCCACTCAAGGTTATAAAACCCAGCTGCCATGTTAAAAAAGCAATTTGCATGTATAATGCAAAGAAGGAAGCTCTTTTTCTTATTCCTTCTATTTTTAGGTGTTTCCAATTTTTCATTTGCCCAGGAGAAGATCACAGCAAGCGGCACAGTCACATCGGATAGCAGCCTTCCCCTATCCAGTGTGTCCATAAGCATTAAAGGCCAGGCCGGCGGTACCACCACAGACGCCAATGGTGCCTTTACCATCAGAGTCAACAAAGGGGCGACCTTGATTTTCTCTATTGTGGGCTATGAAGAACGAGAGATCAGGATCGAAAGCGCAACCACAGCGTTGTCCGTAAAGCTTACTTCAAAAACGAACAGTCTAAATGACGTCGTGGTCATAGGATATGGTACGCAAAAAATCAAAGATGTCACGTCATCTATTTCTGCCGTCAATCTCGGCGACGAAAGACAGCGGCCGATAGTGAACATCATGCAGGAGCTGGCAGGAAAGGCGGCAGGCGTACAGGTCCAGCAGTTCAATGGCGCACCGGGACAGGATTTCCAGGTACTTATCCGGGGTTTTACATCGCTGAGCGGCAATGCTACCCCCGTATATGTAGTAGACGGTATCGTCGGCTACAATATTGCTACCCTCGACGTAAACAATATTGCCAGTATAACCATCTTAAAAGATGCCTCCGCAACAGGTATCTATGGTGTCGCGGGATCTACTAATGGAGTAGTGCAAATAACCACTAAAAAAGGCGTAAGCGGCACCCCAAAAATAGATGTGGATTTTGCCCAGGGCTACCAGTCGGTTACCAAAACACTTCCTGTGTTAAGCGGTGTGCAGCTGCACCAGCTCCAAATCGATGAATACGTAAACGCCGGGCAGGCCAGCGATACCTCCGGCATCAGGCTGCCCGCCAACTGGCAAAACATCAATAACAATTGGCAAAAAAAGCTCTTCAGAACCGCGCCCATCACCAAAGCAAGCGTTCGGGTCTCCGGCGGCGGCCAGGGAGGAAATTATGCCCTTAGTCTTGGCTACCTGAACCAGGACGGCATCATGCCCACCATCGGCTCGCAAAAATATTTTGCCGGGCTCACGGCTGAGCAGAATCTGAACAAATGGCTGACTATCGGCGGCAGAGCGGACTATGCCAGGCAAATAACCCATAATATGCCCGCCGGGACACAAGGAACCACGGGACATGGCGGAGGCGGTTCCGGCGCCGTAACCGGGGCAGCGGTTGCTTATTCGCCGTACGAACCCGAAAAAGATCCTACAACCGGTTACTTCGCGGTCGACAATAGCAATGGCCAGGCAATACCCAACCCGTTGGGCCAATTGTATGGCACGTCAGATATTACCACCTACAATATTATAAATGCAGAAGGGCATATCATTCTCAAACTGCCCTTTGGTATCTCTTACACCTCCAGGATCACAGGAACCATTTCAGACAATTTTGAAAACATCATCCAGGATCCCACAGTCACTTCCGGCGCCGCTGCCGTTGGCGGAACCGCCGATTATCAGACCACGCAAAACTTTACCTGGCTCTGGGATAATATTCTCGAATACAACCATTCCTTTGGCAAGAATAATATAGACGTTATTGCAGGTCTCACTTCACAAAAATGGTCGGATCAGTTCTCGGAAAATGGGGGCAGCGGCTTTCCGCTTGCAGGAATCTATTCCATCTCCAGCGCAGGTACCAGGACTACAAACCAGGATAACGGCAGTTACGATCGGTGGTCAAAATATTCGCAGTATGGCCGGCTGATGTACAATTACGATGAAAAATACCTTTTGACAGCAACCATTAGAAGAGATGGTTCGTCGCAACTAGGCCTCAACAACCAATATGCGACCTTTCCCGCCGCCTCTGTGGGCTGGCGGATCATCAACGAAGATTTCATGAAAGATCAAACCATCTTCAGCGACCTGAAAATTCGTGCAGGCTACGGCGAAACGGGGAATTTACCCAGTGCCTATTATCCTTCTTATGATGTACTGAATGTATCCGGCGGGCAATACATGTATGACCCAAGTGGTACGTTGCATCCCGGACTGGGGCTTAACGGAACAGCTGCTAATCCCAATATCAAATGGGAGCAGACAAAACAGCTGAATCTCGGTACCGATATGGCCTTTTTCGGTAACAGATTACGCGCCACCGCAGACTATTACAACAAACACACCACTAACCTGATCTACACCAGCAATCTCCCACCCTCTTCCGGCCAGAGCAATGTTGTTGTAAACTTGCCCGGCAAAGTGATAAACCATGGAGTGGAAATAGCATTGAGCGGCGATATTCTCACCCATACTGCTGTAAAGTGGACAAGCAATTTCAATATTTCGTTTAACAGCAACGTGATCAGGGCCAATATAACGCCGATAGCCGGCAGTGGCATTCCCTCCGGTGCCGTTTCCTGGTTGAGGAATGGATACTCCGTAGGATCTTTCTTTGGATACATTTCCCAGGGAGTAGATCCGCAAACGGGGTACGTCAAATATGCGGACCCCGATAAAACAGGAGCCGCTGAAAACAATTTGTACTTAGGCAAGGCCCTGCCCACCGCATTTGGCGGATTCAGCAATAACCTAACCTATAAGAATTTTAGCCTGGATGTATTAATAGAGTATGCCTGGGGAAACAAAGTGTTTAACGGCAACCGCTATGAAGAAGAGGGGATGTATGACCTGACGAATCAGCTATCCACTACGTTGAACCGTTGGAAGAAACCAGGCGATAATGCCAGCTTGCCGCTTGCCATCCTAGGTGAAAATTCCTCGAACCAGAAAAATAATCCCTACGAAAATGGTAACGATAATGTATCGAGCCGTTATGTAGAAAATGGTTCCTTTGTAAGACTCAGGAATGTCGCATTGTCCTACAATTTTACGGCCATCGACTTTGTAAGATCCATCGGTATAAAATCCCTTCGCGCCTATGTCGCCGGGGAAAACCTGGTCACCGTTACAAAATATTCAGGCTACGCTCCCGATCTAAACATAGGAGGAACATCCCCAAGCACCCAGGGCCTTGATTTTGGCGTCTATCCCCTGGCCAGGTCTATTACGTTTGGGGTAAATGTTGGATTTTAAATACAAAGAAACTTAAAGACATGAAAAGCAAAAATATATTACTCCTGTTATTAACTGCAGCGGTTCTTTCAATGATCACAGCGTGTAAAAAAAGTTTCCTGAACATCACCCCGCCGAATCAGGTGTCCAGCTCCTCTGTCAATACACTTGCCGGGCTCCAGGATATCCTGAACAACTGTTTTGAACAAATGGTGGATGCCAACGGACATTTTTATCAATGGTTCGAGCTGGTAAATGAAGACGTCCGGTCGGATAACAGTTTCGATGGACAGACGGACAACAACAGCAACGAAGCAGTGACCCAATGTGATAACTTTACCGATAACGCGACCACCTCGGACGGGAGAGGCTGGACCGAACTATATGGCATGATCGGCACCTGTAATCTCCTGGTCGACGTTGCCGCCAAGCCCAGCTCCGACGCCAAATTAACCGACTCTGCAAGAAACCAAATGGTCGCCTCGGCCAAATTCCTAAGGGCCATGCATTATTTTAACCTGGTCAAAGCATATGGCCCTGTGGTGCTGACGCTGCACACCTATTCAACGGATACTTCCGTCAGGATCGCCCGCAGCAGCCTCTCCGATTGCTACAAGCAGATCGTTACCGATCTCACGGATGCCATTGGCGCGTTACCCAATACTTATCCTGGTGCGGTAAATCAAAATACAAGAGCTACAAAACCTGCCGCCCAGGCTTTATTGGCAAAAGTATACGCACAGGAAGGCGACTACGCCGATTGTCTTGCTGCCTGCAATGCCGTATTGCCCTCCTTATACGGCGGAACAGGCCCGAACAATTACAGCCTGGTAAGTAATTTCGCCGATCTGTTCGACGATACGAAATCAACCAATACTACAGAATCCTATTTTGAGATTCAGCACGTAGGCGGTACCAATGCCCCGACTCGTAATTTCGCCACCTGGTTGATTGCACCCTCTGATTACAACCTGACCATTCCCGATCCCTTTACCAAATTTGTCACGCCCACCCAGGATCTCGTAAACGATTATCGGAGCTCCGGTGACAGCGTAAGGCTGCATGGAGTAATGGTCTTTGAAAACGATTCAACCGTATTCACGCCCGGTCGCATCTTCTTCGATAATCCCAATCATTATCCCACTGCCGCCACAGCACAAATTCCTTATCTGATCACCCGGGGCCAGCACGTTCAGGGTGGTTCGTACGCCGCCGGCGGTAGCCAGTCCGTGATCATTCTTCGTTTGGCAGATATAATCTTACTAAAAGCCGAAGCATTGAACAATACCGGCAATACGGCAGACGCTATCCCGCTGGTCAATGCCATCAGGGCAAGGGTAAACCTTCCGGCAATAACGGTGACAGCCCAGTCGGACGTTGCCCTCGCCATATTGCACGAAAGAAGATTGGAATTTGCAGGCCAGGGATATCGTTGGAGCGATCTAAGAAGGTTTGGCGCCCAATATACCATTGACCTCATGAACAATTTCACCGATTATCTGGGGAACAAACTCTATAATATCACCGCCAACAACCTGCTGTATGCTATTCCCATCGGCGAATTGAACAGCAATCCGGCCTGTACCCAAAATCCCGGCTACTAGAATATGAAACAATTTATCATTGGGGTTGCGCTGGCAACCCCTTTTTTCACTCTTCACACCGACCGCGCAAACAGCCAGCCCAAGGAAAAAACAACCTTTCAAACGGGAGGCGCCTGGAAACCCACGACCGACATAAGATCCGACGAGGCGATCGTATACGGGGTTTCCGATCGGCCGGGAATGACTTTTGAACAGCGGGTACAATCCTGGCGCGACCGGGGCTATACCGCGGCTTTTATGACGGGAATTGCCTGGGGAAACTACCAGGATTATTTTACCGGGAAATGGGACGGCTCACCCCATTTCGATGAAGCGCAGATGGAACAAGACGGGGATACCATCTGGCATGGTAGATTGACGCCCTATATTGTGCCGACCAAAAATTTCCTGACCTATTTCAAGGAAAAGATCATCAAACGGGTTATCGATGCCGGTATAGATGCCATTTACCTGGAAGAGCCGGAATTCTGGGCCCGTGCGGGCTATAGCGCCGCTTTCAAAAAGGAATGGCAGGATTACTATGGCTCCCCCTGGCGTCCTCAACATGAATCACCCGAAAACACCTACCTGTCTAACAAATTAAAATACCATCTGTACTATAGGGCGCTGGAAGATGCGCTTACTTACGCTAAAACGTACGGCAAAAGCAAGGGTATGAATGTCCGCTGTTACGTGGCTACGCATTCACTGTTAAATTACTCGATGTGGCAGATCGTCAGCCCCGAGGCCAGTCTCGCTTCGCTATCCTGTGTGGACGGCTACATCGTGCAATCATGGACCGGCACCGCGCGGGAACCAAACTATTTCAACGGGATCGCAAAGTCGCGGACTTTTGAAACCGCTTTCCTCGAATATGGCTGTATGCGATCGATGACGGCGCCCACCGGCCGAAAGCTCTTTTTTGAGAACGACCCGGTGGAAGATGTACGCCGTGACTGGAGTGACTACAAGAAAAATTATGAAACAACTTTTGCGGCCGAGCTTTTCTATCCCGATATCGACAATTATGAGGTGATGCCCTGGCCCGATCGCATATTTGACGGTCAATATTATATCAGCAGGACCAGCAATGAAAAGGCGCCGATGCCCAGGTCGTATTCAACGCAATTGCTGGTGATGATCAATAGTCTGAACAATATGCCGGTTTCGGAAAATAAAACATCCGGAACGCGGGGCATCAGCGTGCTGATGGGCAATTCACTCATGTTTCAGCAGCTTCCCACGCACGATAATGGCAAGGCCTTCGAAGATCCCTATTTCTCTAATTTTTACGAGACTTCGGGGATGTTTCATCGCTATCCCACAAATCCCAAATTGAGCGATCCGTTGTTGTCCAATTTTTACGGTGAAGCATTGCCCTTTCTTGAACGGGGGGTTCCTGTGGGCATCGTTCACCTGGAAAACACCGGGTATGAAAAAGCATTCAGCGATACGAAGATCCTGTTGATGTCCTATTCAAATATGAAACCACCCGCCGAAAAAGTGCATGAGCAGTTGGCGCAATGGGTGCGTAATGGCGGCATTATCGTTTATTCCGGCCGGGACGACGACCCCTTCCAAACAGTCAAAGAATGGTGGAATTCGGGCGGTAAGACCTATACCTGTCCTTCAGACGATCTGTTCGGGAAACTCGGTCTCGCCCCACATCCCAAAGAAGGTATATACCCGGTTGGCAAAGGCGCTGTATGCATAATCCGGAAAGACCCCAAGGAATACGTGCTGGCCCCCGACGGCGACACGGTCCTGCGAGCCAGGGTGGAAGGACTATACGAGCAATCCACCGGAAAGAAAGTCGGGTATAAGAACAATCTCTATCTGCGTCGTGGTCCTTACGAGATCGTATCGGTCCTGGACGAATCCGCAAACGCCGATCCCTATATCATCAAAGGAAAGCTCATCGATCTTTTTGATCCCACCCTTCCCATAGTGTCGCAAAAAGAAGTGCTCCCCGGCCAGCAGGCTTATTTATACGATATTGACTACGCGCCCAACCCCGGTAAACCCCAGGTCCTCGCCTCGGCATCGCGTGTATACGAAGAGAAGATTGAAAAGAAAAGCTATTCTTTTGTCGTCAAAAGCCCCATCAATACAACAAATGTGATGCGTGTCCTGCTACCGGCCGAACCTAAAAGAATAACCGTCCTCGACGCTAAAGGAAAACCAATTCCCGATGTAAAGACGTCCTGGGATGCGCTCAGTAAAACAAGTTTCCTCACCTTCGCCAACAACCCCGACGGCATAAAAGTCAAGTTCGATTTGATCACCGCAAAAGGATCACCACCCCTTTGAATACCTGCTGTTTTCCCCCGGCCAGTGAGACCACCAACGCATAGACATAGGTCCCCGTCGTGGCCGGTCCTCCTCTATAGTTTCCATCCCACCCATACGTAGGATCGCCGGGAGGGACATCGTGAACCTGGAAAACCGCCGTACCCCATCGGTCGAAAACAGCGAGATCTTTGATCATGCTCCCCTGCGGTCCGCCCAGCACATAGAACTTGTCGTTCTTACCATCACCGTTAGGAGAAAAAGCGCTGGGCAGCCGGATATCGGAATAGACATTTACGGCGATCTCTCCGCTGGCCGTACAGCCTTCGCCGGACACCACAACCAGTGTATAAACGGTTGAATGCGCCGGGTCGGCCGTGGGATTGGCGATATCCGTCGCGGATAGTCCCGAGGACGGCGACCAGTTATATTGCACGATATCTCCGGTGATCACGGGATTCAGGACCACACCCGTTTGTGTCGAAGTAAAGGCCTGATTCGGGGCGATCACCGGCGTGGGATATACCTGCATGACGACACTGTTGGACACAGCCACCGCGCAGACATCTCCGGTGCTTAACTTGCAGGATACGACATCACCATTGGCCAGCCCACTGGTGGTGAACAAAGGACCGTTCCCGCCGGCCGCCGCCCCATTGATCAGCCAGGAGTACGCCGGCGTCGCGCCGCCATTGGTGATCGCCGAAGAAAAGGTCACCGGCGAGCCCGAGCACACGGGATTGGGTGACGCGGTAACATCAACGGTAGGCGCGACGACCGTCCTGACCTGCATGGGAATCCTGTTCGACAAAGCCGTCGGCGTCGTCGCACAGGTTGCGTCACCGGTGAGCTCGCAGGTGACCACATCTCCGTTGGTGAGACCGCTCGAATCGAAATCGGGGCTGTTGGCGCCTGCATTCACTCCATTGACCATCCATTGATATTGGGGACTCGCACCGCCATTGGCGGGTATGGCGACAAAATCAGCCGGCGCTCCGGAACAGATCGTCGTAGATGCCGTATTGATCAAGATCGCCGGCGTTACGGCCGCGTCTATCGTAATGGTTATGGGGTTGGAGGAGGCCCCAGGTTGCAAGGCACAATCGGCATTCGTCTTCATCTGGCATACAATAGTGGAGACACCGGTCGTCAGGGTCGGCGAAAACACCGGCTGGTTGACGCCTGCATCCACGCCATTGACCAGCCACGAATACACAGGCGAAGTGCCCCCGTTGGTAGGGGTGGCGGTCAGGCTCACGGGCGTGTTGCTGCATACCTCCGTTACCGGCGCGTTAACCGATACCCCGGGCGTTACAGCAGGTTTTACGATCATGGTATTTGTCGTCAGCACACATCCGCCGCTGGTCGTCACTGCTGCTGTATAGGTTCCCGGCGTCGATGCCTGATAGATCGCATCGATCGTGGTATGTGGAAGGAATTCCTGCACCCGGTGATTCCGGCTGTCCGACACATAGATATCGCCCTTGGCATCGAGGAACAAAGATGTGGGTCCGTCCAGCTGATTGGCGCCCGGGCCCGCGCCATTGCCGCCGGCTACCGTCACGCCCACTTTCGATCCGGGAGCAAATTTTTTCACGCTGTTGTCCACCCCATCGGTCAGATAGATATTGCCGGCTCCATCCACCCAGATGCCCCCGGGTGCGAAATTGATGTCGGCCGGACCCAGGATCTGTACGCCGCTCGTTGCACCGGGCGCCCATTCCATAAGCCGGTTATAGCCTGCATCAAAAACCCAAAGGTTGCCCGCACCATCTACAAATATCGGCCCGGGCTCTACCTGGTCATTGTCCGGTCCTATCATATGTCCGCCCGCGACAGTCACGCCGCTGGCAGCGCCCGGCGCCCATTTCTGGACCCGATAGTTCCAGTCGTCTGCCACATACACATTTCCCGCCGCGTCCAGACACACGGACCCCGGCGCATCCAGCTGATTCGCATTCGACCCGACCCCATGACCACCGGCGGCCGAGACGTCCAGCGGCGATCCCGGCACAAACTCCAGCACAGTTGCTCCCAGGTTATCGGAAACAAATACGTCGCCAACGGCATTCGCCGTGACAAAGATCGGAAACTCCAGCTCCACATAACTCACTTGAGTGCCGCTGCCTGCTCCCGGTGCCCATTTCATGACACGGTTGTTATTCATGTCGGCAACATAGACATTCCCTTGCCCATCCAACGCCACCCCCGCCGGGGAATTCAGCTGATTGTTGGCGGAGCCCGCTCCATTTCCCCCCGCAACCGTTATCGCCGATCCAATGGGAAGGGCCTCGGCCGTACTCACGGAAGCGCCGTTAGCGGACCAGACGATCTGCGTCAGCGAGTCCGGCGACGTGATGGCAAGCGTATCGCCCGGACAAAAAACATTCTTGCTGATCATCGTCGCCTCGGGCAGCCCGTTCACCCCGATGGTAATGGGATTGGAGGTCACGGGAGCGCTGCTGATGCAGGCGTCGGTGGATTTGACTATGCAGGTGACGACATCGCCGTTATGCAGGCTGCCCGAGGAAAAGATGGTCTGCCCCGTGCCCGCATTTTGGTTGTTGACCTTCCATTGAAGTATAGGCGTAGTCCCGGCGCCTGCGTAACTCGCCGCAAAGCTAACGTTGGTACATAGGTTCACCGGGTTGGCGGATGCGATGATCGCGATCGACGGCGTCCCCGACCCCTGAATCGTAATGGGATTGCTGGGAGCGGTACAGCCATTGGAAAAGGTCACGTCGGCGGTATAAACGCCCGGCGAGGGCGCGGTGAAATTGCTGTTGATGGTTGTCTGCAGCGTAAACTCCTGCACCCGGGCGTTCAGATCGTCGGACACATATAGATTGCCGTTACCATCCATCCAGACAAAACGCGGATCGTTAAATTGATTCGCCCCCGACCCCACGCCATTCCCGCCGGCAACTGTTACACCAGCCGTAGCACCCGGTGCCCATTCCTGGATCCGGTTGTTACCCGCATCGGCCACGAAGACATTTCCGGTGCCGTCTACATACAATCCAAAAGGATAATCGAGCTGATTGGCCCCTGCCCCGGGCCCATTGCCACCGGCTACGGTGATCCCGGAACCAGCCCCCGGCGCCCATTTTTGGACCCGGTGGTTGCCGTTATCCACGACATAGATATTGCCGCCGGCATCGACGAATACCGCCGTGGGGGACTGAAACTGGTTGGCCGCCGTACCCAGCCCATTGCCGCCGGCTACCGTCACACCAGCGGTAGCGCCCGAAGCCCATTTCTGGACTCTTTGGTTGGTGATATCGGCTATATAAAGATCGCCGTTGAGGTCTAAAAAAATCCCTCCGGGGTTGTTGAGCTGGTTGGCGCCGCTACCCGCGCCGTTGCCCCCCGCTACGCTCACACCTACGGTCGCCTGTTCGACCCACTTCTCGATCCGGTTTTTCGTATTATCTGTGATGTACAGATCATTATAGCCGTCGAAGCATACGTCTATCGGGTAGACTAGTGGATCGCTACCGGCGCCATAACTCGAAGCAAGGGTAGTGCCAAAGCTCGACCCGACAGGCCAGGCCTGAATGCGGTTGTTGTTCTCATCTGCAACGATCACGTTTCCCGCGAGATCTACATAGATCCCCTGCGGATGATCCAGCTGATTGGCCCCCAGCCCGGCGCCATTGCCACCGGCCACGGTAACGCCCATGGGATTATAGGAAGCGGTAGCCGACGCCGTACCCAGCGTGACCCCATCCCTGGTCCAAACGATCTTAGCGATATTTTTGGGTGAGCCGGCGGACGTACCCACAGTCGTAGCGCCGACGACAGACATCGTCGCGCCGGGGCATTCTCCCGTGGAGGTAAGGTTAGCAGTAAAGGGGCATTGGGCAAAGCTCCAATTGCTGGTGACGACCAGCAGCATCGCCACCATGACGATTCGGCTCATTAGCGTACAAAATATTCATTTATCTTAACTTAGCCTAATGGAAGACATAAAAAACTACCTGCGGATCTCCGATCGCCTGGCTTGCGCAGGCCAGCCGGACGAACTCCAGCTTACCAAAATAGCCGCCAATGGGTTTGAGGTCGTGATCAATCTGGGCTTGTCCGACGGAAAGTATGCTTTGCCAGATGAGGCAACTTCGATAACTGGCCTGGGCCTGGCTTATTACCATATCCCTGTGCTATTCGAAAGCCCTCAGCTCGCAGAACTGGCATCGTTCATGGCAATAATGGATCAACATCGTGACAAAAAAACGCTGGTGCATTGCGCAGCCAATTACCGGGCAGTCGCTTTTTCCGGCCTTTATCTTTTTGCCAAATCTGAAGTCGATGAGGAAGGATTGCGCGCATTTATTGAACAAATTTGGAACCCGAATCCTGTATGGCAACAGTTCATTGAAGAAGCCAGCCAACGAATAAAGGATAATGATCTCTAGCTGCGGCGGCCAGCCTCATTTCTTATAAAGAAAAAATACGGCATCCCCGCCCAGGAGACTTTTGTTTAAGGCGGCGATCCGCGCGCGATAGTCCCTTATCTGCGCTTTGCTAAAAATCGATTTCGATTTGTTCCGATCGTAGGAATTCTCCGCAATCAAGGGGATCCCTTTGATGTATTGCTCGCTTCCCCAAAACTGGAAAGCCGTGGCGTCATGTAATAGCTCCTTGATAAAAAACCCGGTTTTGGAGGCGAGTATGTCCATGCTGCGGGTAGAGTATATATAAAAATGCCTGGGCGGATCTAAAGGTGCCCAATATTCACGGTACGCCTGCCAGCAATAGGCGTCGGATACGGGCACCCTTATCATAAGGCAACCTTTGTCTGTCAACAGATCACGCGCTTTTTTCAAGACGGCGGCAGGCTCATCCATGTGCTCAAACGCATGGTTCATCATAATAAGATCATATTTGCCGGATAGCCCAAATACATCGCACTTGAAAATAGTTATCCCGGGAACCCGGATATCTTTATCGAGAAAAGGGTCTGCGCCGGTAAGATCTTTAAACCCGATCTCCCTCAAGCGGAATAGTAATTCGCCATTGCCGCAGCCGATATCCAAAATAGCGGTATCGTATTGGGCATTTATTTTTCGCAGGTAATGATAGATTCCCGGGGTTGTATAGCCGAGGCAGCATAGCCAGCCTGGCAGTTTTCTTTTATCATAAAGTTTGTATTCGGCCTGTATCCTGCGAATCCATTTCGAGAAGGAAAATGTGGAACCATCCAGCTCCTGTTTCCCGTTGAACGAATAATAAGTATCCTGGGGATAATATCTTTGCATATCGGCAGGGATATCGATGAGTTGAACACATCCGCAGGCGCTACACTCGAGATAATCGAAAGGATCATATAGTCCCAGCATCCGTTCCATGGTATGGATAATAGTATTACGGGCATCGTTCCCGCAGATCTTGCAGGCCAATTTTATCATGTCAATTAGATACTGGGCCGCTCTAAAACGTTGCCTGCCTGCCGGTGGAATTTTTTCTCATGGCGAAGAAGAATACCAGCATATGAAATCGAAGCTTTTCTGAGTTGTCTCAATGCGCTTTGCCATAATTTTTCTCTCCCGCCTGGATCGCCACGGGCAGATCATTCTCGTGTGGTGGGATCGGGCAGTTGTATCCCACCGAGTAGGCGCAATAGGGGTTATAAGCCTTATTGAAATCCAGCACCAGGGTGCCGCTCTGAATATCGTTTATCGCGCAATCGATGTAACGACCTGCGCCATAGCTATCGATGCCGCTCGTCGCATCGGTGAATGGAATAAAAAGATAGTCGCGCGTGGCGTCTTTTTGCATCAATGCCTGCGATTGGTAGACCATCAGGTGTAGGACCGTATCATGAATTGTAAAGGTCAGGCGGCCATATTTACGTTGGATCTGGGGCTTTGCACCCGATGTCGCCATTGGGAACCAAGGGCTGTCGGCATATTTTTCGAAACGGGCTATGACCCGGTAGGTAGGGTCCAATGGATAGAATCGCAACAAGGCCTTTTGCTCCGCGCTGGTTAGGAGTTCGTGGGTTTGGATGTAATCAGCCCGGAACGCTTTGATCGAATCCATATACCCAGGCCCGCCCGTCTTTTGTGCATAACCGCCCAGTACGCCCAGTACCAGCAGAAGTAGTAGCGTTGATTGTTTCATTCTCAAATGTAGAGCATTCTGAGGACATACGATCTCGCCCCCCAAAACCTATCCGTCACCGTAAGCGTAGTTTCCCGGAAAAGCTTTGCAATTTGGCTGTCGAAAAACACCCCGACGCCAATGCCGCTTTCCTTTACACCAAGTCACGGCAGGACGGTTTGCTGCCTCTTATGCCTAAATACCACCCTCCTGTTTTCTTCCGTCGCTGTCGCACAACAGCAGGGCAACCTCCCCGCTGATACCACCTGTACCGGCAAGTCTCCACATTATTTCTCTATCACGGTGCTTTCCGTTCTCCGCGCAGCAAAGAAATGTCTTTGGCTCCGCCCGGGTCTATGTTGGTCCGCTCGCCTTCGAAGCGGGACGTTTGCACGATTTTTTCCATGGTGAGCTCTCCTTCTCGCTCGGAAAAGGAACGAGCGCTCCCGGTTGGAAGGCCCTAATAGGTTATGGAAAAATTTGTTATACTGGCCGGTATGCGATCAAATTTTCCCTGAATCTTTCCCTGGCAACAACTTCTAGACAAGGTGGTGATCAGCTGGGCAGTATCAACAATACCAACAAGACCATTGACATCCTCGGATGAGAAGCCCCACCTACCTTTATTTCCGGTCAGTATATCTATAACCCGAACGGTCCATTTGATCAGAAAAGGGCAGGTCATGGGAGCTCTGCTGCCGCCGGTCGCCACGCTATCAGTCCGCTTTGACCTCGGTCGAGACCACTTCCCATCCATCGTTTCTGTCCGCCTGGAGGTGCAGCACCTGGTCCGGGCTTTCGATCGTGAGGAAGTATTTCGTGTGTTTACCCTCCCCTTCCTGCTTCAGATCCGTGATCCAATAGCCCGCGTACATCGATTTGATGTTCGACTGCAAGGCCCCGGGCAGTTCACTGGAGCGGATGTTGTGCTCGCCGCCGCGGTGCGATCGCGGAGCCGCCTGCGTCGTGCTTAGTGCGAGAAGGAGGGCTGCGCCTAAAACTATTCTTTTCATACTGTTGATTTTTATGAAGGCAAAACTAGCGGGTTTCGGCAGTCCCTTTCAGTTAATAGGGAAGATCGGCGGAGTGTGTTAAACCTTTTAACGAGAAGCCGTCGTTCACCGCAAGAAATCCGGCGTTCACCCGCACAATTTTGCTCCTGCGGTCTTGGCGCCTCCGACGACAAAGGATGAACGGTGAGGCGAGGCCGGAATGGAGGCAGCACTCCTCACTACCTCGCCAACCTCCTGCAAATCAATTTTGTCCAATTCGGTTGCAGAATTGATGGCACATCAGCAAGCCAGCATTCGGCAAACCGCCTCCTGGTCCAATATCATCACTGACAACCATCTCATCCAGCGGCCCGATGATGCCGCGGCCTATACATCGCTGGTGTTGGCCTTTCTTATTTTTCTTTCCTGTTGTCTCAACTTTTCCAATACAACGGTTTCGCACGCTGGTGGAAGACTCAAGGAGTTCGGCATGCGCAAGGTCATGGGCGGCACCTATCGTCAGTTGATGATCCAATTGCTGGCGGAGTGCGGGGGGATCGTGCTTGGCGCCGTCCTGCTTGCGATGCTGTTCAATAAGTGGTGGTTACCTGCGTTCAACACCATGTTCCGGGGCATCAGGCTGGAGGCGGACTATCTCCATGACCACCAGCTCCTGGCCTTCGTGTTCGGAATGTGGCTCGGGTCTACCTTGCTGGCGGGCATCTATCCTGCTTTCTATCTCAGCCGCTTCAGTCCTACCTCTATCTTCCGCGGCACGGTAAGGTTCAGCGGTAGTAATCTTTTCTCCCGGCTGATGTTGGGTCTGCAAGTGTCCATCTCTATCATCACCATTACGGCAGCCATCGCGTTCGCCAGGAATTCGACCTTTCAGCGGAATTATGATTATGGGTACAATATTGAAAGTAATATGGGCGTCGCCTTGCCGGACAGCGCCACTTATGCGGCTATGAAAAACACGCTGGCGGGCGTACCCGGGATATGCCTTGCTCATCACGGATAAGCTGGCGGGTCTTTACGGGTGGAGCAGCGCCGCAGCGCTCGGAAAACAGATCAGGATCGACAGTTCCCGCTTCACCGTCGTCGGGGTCCTGAAGGACTTTCACCCTGTCACCGTGTTCGAGCCCGCGCCCTACATCGCAATGCGGCTCAGCAGGGAGAACCAATATCGTTACCTGTTGATCCGTGCCCGGCCAAGAGATCTGGCAGCCGTGCATGAAAAGGTGCGTGCCGCCTGGAAGGCGCTCTATCCGCCGAAACCTTTCAATGCTTTTTATCAAAACGAGGTGAAGGAGATGGCCTATGAGACTACCGCCAGCATCGCGACCGTTTTCTCCTGGTTTGGGCTTGTGAGCATCCTGCTGACTGCGACGGGTCTCTTCGCCATCGCGGCATTGCTCGGTTGCCTGGCCGGGTTAGCGCTGACGCGATTATTGATCGATATGATCTTCAAGATCAATTCCGGGGTCGGTCTGGATTCGCTGGTGTGGGCGGTCCTGCTGCTGTTCATCATAGCGGCTTTCACCTCCGGCATCAAAGTGTGGGAAGCCATAAGCTAAAATACATCATCACTTCCTCGCAAAGAATATGAAAAGGCCCTTCAATCGGGCGTTTGCGAAGATTTAGCCCCAACTTAGGGACAATATTTTATCCTTTTCCTGATACTCGCGGCAAGAGATCCTTGGCAGGAACTCGCTTAACTTCACCGCCTTCGGAAATAACAAGAGAACGCCCGTTTGCAGCACTTTCTTCTACTAATTTCCGCGAAGCTTCGGCCATCCCTTTTAGGATTTTATCTGATAAATCGTCAAGCTCTGATTTATTGATTTCCATATTCCTTACTCTGAGCATTAATTATACTCCAAATATAATGATTTTGAACCATGTTTTCACCTGTGAAAACACCTTTGACGATTAGTTCCGGCACAACGTCCTTATTGTTCACTACTATCCAACTGTTAATATAGGAATGTACAAATGAATAAGATTATAAATCCCTCTATAATAGCTCCGCCGTACAGTATCGTCTGGAATGTGATGACCGCCTGCTGCAACTCGATCAGCTACCCGCTGGATAGCAGTCTCGGGAGAATCGAGCCAAATAAAAAGAAGTGTCACCTTGTACTCGACCAGTTGGGCTGCCTTTACCAAAGAAGCATAGCTCCTGGTTGCAAGTGTTGTTTCGAATGCAAAATCAACCCCGGCTTTCATCAACTCATGAATTCGCGACAACATTAATCGTCCTGCTTCAATAGCTACGCCTCCGGGGTTAAATGGCGATAACCCAGCAGCAATGTTATCTGCATTTACAAACTCCTTGCAATTGAGCATTTCCGGTAAGATGGTAAAACTGGCAGTCGTCTTGCCCGCCCCGTTACATCCGGCTATGATATAAAGATTAGGCACTTTTCCCATTTTTTGGTAAATCCTTTAAGAATTCTTTAGTTTGGTCAATGCTATAGTACGTGTTTATCAATTGCACGTACAAATTTCGGTTTCCCAATTCCTTCATATCGTAATATTCGGAGACCTTCTTACCCATATCCAACAACGTCTTCATTGTAAATTTCTTTACAAGACTACCAGGGCCATTCAAAATCCTGGTCTCCAGATATCTTACTTCCTCATAGGGTACGAAAATTCTTTCTTTTTTTAAGTCATAAGGCCACCGAAACCACTCTTTCATCTCAGCCCAATTGTCGTTTCGATTATGCATGCCTTGCAATGATTTGGACATTGGCCTTTCAGAAATTTTGAAATCATTAGTCTGATAAAGATATTTCCAAGCGCCAATACCCTTAACATTAGGAAATTTGTAAAAGGTTATTGGACCTAACGCAATGCCAGAAGACCTGATCTCATCGATATTATATTTCGCCAAGACATTTACATCTCTTCTATTATAGGCAAACCCGTAACGTCCGTCAAACATAGACTCATCGGTAAAATCATACACCTCAGAAAAACCATACCCCAACCCGTGATCCATTGTGAACCGAAATATCTTCCCCGAGTTTTCTGCGATCATAAATAAGAAGCATTTTCATGTTCTATCCCAACATTGAAGATAGTGATTATCTTCTCCGCTGAACCATCTCATTGAATATCAACTCATAAAGAGCTAAAATAGTAATTTTTTCTGGTGACAATACAGAAAATGAAAACGTCCGATTCTAGGGCGTTTGAAAGGAATTAGTCCCAGATTGGTGACGAGTCGTCTTCATTTAATTTTACCAAAAGATCCTTAGCGGGCACTCGTTTCACCTCGCCAGAGGCCGCGTCTTTAACTACCGCGGTATTTAGCTGGTTATCACCCCAAACATGCTATACATGAAATACTGCCCGGGCGATGAGAAGCAACCCTGCCCCGGCGACCAGGGCACCAGTGGTTTGTGCAACGGGCACCCCAGGCGGTGCGAGACGTTCAGCGGTGATGGCAGCGGCCACGACGGCCATCATGCGGAGATCCATGACCCCGATGACCAGGAGAATGATAATTAATCCGAAACAGCATTGGCTGCAGTGAAGGCCAAAGCGCAACCCTTGTAGCCAAGCCGCGCCTGCGCTGGCTGGCATTACGCTGCTGCAACCGGCGGCCTGCCGGCAGCACGCCAGTTGTTGCGCCTTCCACCTGCTGAACTGGAGCAAACCGGCAATAAGAACGATCACACCCACGGAGACAGGAACAGCGCGCGACAACTCCGGTAGTTGCATCTCTGCGATGGCCAATGCGACGCCCAAGGGAAAGACAGCTATTCCGAAAGCTGTCCACACAAAGAAGTACCCCGCCCCCGCCAGTACGGTGAGCCAACCCACGGGTCCATGCCATTTCGTTCCGAAGGCCTGGCGGTACCGTAACAGCATTGGCACCAGGGATGGCATCATCATCGCCATCATCATCACGACCCACATTCCGAGAAACGACAACGCCGAGCCAGGCCAATCCTGCCCAGGCATCCATGTCATTGACATTGTCCAGCCGCCTGGCATCGGCATGCCACCCATTCTGGACATGGATGCACCCCAAACTATCGTGATCGCCGTGCTGGCGACAAAAAGCAGCGCCGATACACCAAAGAAAGTTTGATGGGAAGTTCGCTCAAAAGCCATGCTGTGAGATATTAGGTGGCTTGATTGCCTTGCAACAACCGCGGCTTCTTTCAGCCCTTTTTATATTCGTCATTACGGCGAAACCAAGTACCAGAAGTCTCATTTCGCCCTAGGGGTGCCCGGTCCAGCCATTGGTATATGCCCCAAAGAGCATCCAATCCGCGCGCAAAGGCCGAATAGGTGTGGTAGACGATACCGTCCTCCATCGCAAACGCGCTCATACCGGGCCTCTCTCGCGTGAACGTCGCCACGTCGGTTCCGGTTGTGGCAGCAATTTGGGCTACAGGATCCTCGCCATGCTTTGTCATTGAGTCACCGATGCCTTGTACGTTCCACGCCGGTTCTCGCCGATAGTTGTACTCGATGCCCCCTTCTCGCTGTTGTTCCTCGCTGAACGAGACGTTAAGGTCGGAGTTAAAGTCACCGCCGAGCGAAGAAGCCCAGGGAAACGTCCATCCTAGCCTTCGCTTGTACGCCTGTAATTTCTCCAGCGGGGCCCGCGATATTGCGTAAAACGAGACATCGTGGTTCTCCAGGTGGACGACATGACCATTGAACCCGTCTGCGATTGACGAGCAGTTGGGGCATCCTGCCTTATAGTCGGCGCCGAACATGAAGTGATAGATGAGGAGTTGCGAGCGCCCTTTGAATAGATCCGCCAGCGAGGCATTCCCTTCATCCGTCTCGAACCGGTACTCCTTGTCCATCCGGACCCAGGGCAGTTGCTGACGTTGCAGTGCTACTTCATCGCTGCGACGCGTTAGCTCCTTCTCCGCCTTGAGAAGATCGAGGCGGGCAGCTAGCCACTCTTCACGTGTGCCGGTCATGTGTTTCCCAACATTTTTGCCTTTCAGGCCAGTTGTTGTTGTGTTATTACTCATAAATCTTAAAATTTAAGACGTTATTTAATATGAGTCTTAAAGTTGCGTAGATATTTCTCTAAATGTCATATTAAAGGTAATCAGTATTTATACTATTTCCCGATTTTATCTACTTCATTGTCGCTCATAATCATCCGTCCGGCTTACCCATAGCCAGCGAGGGCGGCAAAGCCGCCACCGACAAAATAAAGAAAGCCCTTAGGCTTATCGAAGTCCAATTGTTTGATCATTTGATTATTTCAGCGGAGTCCTCTCGAAGAGACTTTGTAATTTCAAAAGGGATGTTTTCATCAGCAAGGATCATGCAACAGCAATTACCGTTTCATTGGAAATAATATCGGATGCATAGGCTAATGCCGCGTTAATGGCCGCCAAAGAAAGACCAGGATACGCTGTTAAAAGCTGTTGTTGGCTGGCCCCTTCCGATAATTTCTTCAGGATCAGGGCCACGGTAATCCTGGTTCCTTTAATTACAGGTTTTCCGAGCATGACACCTGCATTAGATTCGATATAATCTGTGTATAGCATTCCTTAGCCTTGATCTCTCCCTCAGTTATAAACGCAGAAGGCTCTTTCTTAACCACCGTCTTCACCTCCGCCAGCTGGATAGCTATCTCCCTTTGTTTAACCTTGTAAAATCGTTTGCCGCAGGGGTCAGAACAAGTCTCTGTAGTAGTCTTGCGGGCAATGAATTCCTGTTTACAATAGGCGCAAACCTTTACAATTCTCAAATTGCTGCTCATAGTAGGGGTATTTGTTTGGGTTGAGTGATGATAACTTGAAGTTCTCGGAAAAGCCCATTGTTACACCCAACAATTAATTCTGATTTTCAGCGTATTGCAAAATAAATCTCAGTCAAATAAGGTTCCATTTGGAAAGAAATATTTGCTAAGTTTGTGGGCAAACCTTAAATATATGAGGACCGCTACTATCGATAAGCAAATCAATACCTACCTGGAGCAGCTTAATCCTAAAGAGAAAGAGGTGGTACTAGGCGTCGTTAAAACCTTTGTAGAAAACCGGCACGATGACGACCTTTTGGGAGATAAAGGCTATGTAGCAGAAATGGACCGCCGTTTTAAGGAGATGGAAAGCGGCAAGGTAAAATTGTATACCCTGGATGAGGCCGAAGGTCTCGCCCGACAATCCTATAAAGCCAGGAAACAAAAGAAATAATGAGCTATGCCTACTATCTGCACCCGCTAGCAGTAGAAGATTACAAAGAAGCATATGCCTGGTATGAAGATCGCCAGCCGGGATTAGGAGAGAGATTCATAAAGGCCGTTCGTTTTAAGATCGATGAGATTGCACAACATCCGGAATATTATGGAAGCAGGGACAGAAAAGACTTTCGGGAAGTGATGGTTGACTATTTCCCGTACCTGATCGTATACAAAATTCAAAAACGCAAGAAACTGATATACGTTAGCTCTATCCATCACACCAAAAAGCATCCCCGTAAAAAGTATAGAAGATAACCTGCCGGATTATTGGCGCTAGAAACCGTATCATACCGTATCATACCGTATCAAATCGTATCATTGCGTATCAATTTCCAACGCCAATAACCGGAAGGTCCCCTAAAAACGACCGTAGTGCTCGGTTTGGTAACAAGAATTTGGTTAATAAAGGTAAAAGAAAGCCGAAGAAAGCAAAAGAAAACCCCTGATAATCAGTATGCCCACGGCCAAGTGCATCTTGGCGTTGTCAAAAGAATGCCACTGGAAGTTACGCCTTGTAACGATGCGGGAGTAGGTCGTGTATCTTGTTGATAGGATGATCGGCTATGCGTTGAAGAACGTCCTTTAGCCAGCCA
>DASYZH010000130.1:0-8179 GCA_035946435.1 Puia sp.
AAATGCGTCTGCGCGGAGAACAATTGCGTCGCGTTGCGGCAGCCGGCCACTATCTGTTCCTCGCGGGTAACGGCCTCTTCGACCTTGTGGTAGGTCGACAAGACGTCCTTGACCTGCCAGAGCTCCTGAAAATAGTTCGCATAGAGGTCTTTTAGCTGTTCGGTCCAATCCCGGATCTCGCCGAGCCGCAGGGCGCTCATGGTATTCTCCAACTCCTTTTGTGCTTCCTGTAGCAGGATGGTGCGGGTCTGGATGCGCTGGACCTGGAGGTCGAGGGCACGGATGACCTTGTCCGTTACACCGGTGATGATCGAGATGATATCCTGGGCATGGGTCTTTGACGTCAGCAGGACGGCGATGGTGATGAGGATCGCTTTCATGGTTTTGCGTTTTTGAGGTCAAGGACAAGCCGCTGGATGGCGGTGCGGACGTCGCCGTATTTTTCGACATAATGGCTTAGCAGCACCTTGTCGCGCTGGTCCGAGGTATAGGTGTAATACTCTTCGGGGGATACTTCGAGGCGGTAGACTTTTGAATGCGTCGAGCCGAGACCGATCCAGACGTCTTTGTAGGACGACCCCGGTTCATGCCCTTTGTTGATCGAGAGGATCTCGGCCTTTTGTTGTTCAGTAATCCCCAGCAGGGCCCGGATATCGTCGAATTTGTTTGCAAATTTGCTCTGGTCCAGCAGGATCTTCACATCCGAGTTGCTGATGATCGCCTGGCGGATGATCGGCGAAGAGATGATGTCTTCGATCTCCTGGGTGACGACGACGGCGATGGCAAAGAATTTCCGGACCGTTTTGAACAGGAACCTGATGTACTCCGCCATGCCTTGTGCCGCGATGGCCTTCCAGGCTTCCTCGATGACGATCATCTTACGGACGCCTTTGAGCTTGCGCATCTTGCTCACGAAGAGCTCCATGATGATCAGCGTCACTACCGGGAACAGGATGGGATGGCTTTTGATGTTGTCGAGCTCGAAGACGATGAACCGTTGATGGAGCAGGTCCAGATTTTCGGTGGCATTGAGCAGGTAATCGAACTCGCCGCCCCGATAAAAGGGACGGAGCACATACAGCAGATTGGGCAGATCGAAGTCCTTTTCCTTGACATTGTCCGCCTTGAGTGTTATCGAGAACTGATCCTTGAGATACTCATAAAAAGTGTCGAAGCAGGGGAAGATCGACCCGTCCTTTTCCAACAGCTTGAAATACCCTTCCAGGGCGCTGGACAAGGCCACGTATTCGCTCCGGTTGTGTCCTTCCTCCGACTTCTTCCACAGCGCCAGCAGCAGGGTCTTGATGCTTTCCCTTTTTTCGGTATCGAATACGTCGCCCGGTGCCAGATAAAAGGGGTTAAATCGGATGGGCGCGTCCTCGCGGTAGGTAAAGTAATACCCCCCGTGCAAGGCGCATTGTATCTCGTACGAATGACCGATATCGATCATCAGCAGATGTACACCCTGGTAGTAATAGGTGTACAGGAGGTGGTTCATGAAGAAGCTTTTGCCACCGCCTGAACCGGACAATACGAACATATTCGAGTTGGCCGTGATTCCCTGTTTCCGGGGCTCGTCGTCGATATCTACATGCACCGGCCAGCCCGTGAGCCGGTCGCCGAGCCGGATACCGAAGGGGCTACGGGAGCTGCGGTAATTTGTTTCAAGATTGAAAAAACAAGCCGCCTGTTCGGAAAAGGTGCGGAAGGTTTCGTTCATAGGAAAATCACCTTCGTTGCCGGGAATACCGGCCCACCAAATTTGCATGGCGCCTGCGGTCTCCTGGTGCGGACTGGCATCCATGCTGCTGATAGCGCTTGCGATCCGGTTGCGGATATCCGGCAATTCGCACTCGTCTTCGGTCCATGCCAGGACGTTAAAATTGGCCAGCACCGGCTGCCGCTGTTGCTGTACGGCCTCGTTGAGAAAATCATTGACCCCCTGCTCGCCCACGGCATTCCCACGGGAATAGGCGGCCAGGGACTGGTGCCGGAGCCGTTTGGCTTCCAGCTTTTTGAGGGCTTCCTGCGGATCATCGATAAATACATATTGATTATACAGATGATCGCAGTTCAGCAGCGGGCCCAGGCCGCAGGCAAAACCTACCGGGTATTTCGTCGTATCGGTAGCATAAACGGGATAATCGGTCCTGCTGCTGCAGACGCCGGGCAGGTCTTCGGCATCGGCCAGGCTATAGAGTACGGTCTTGCGATTGCCGATCCGGAGTCCCTGGTCCCATTGGATGTCCTGCAAGACGGGCTGGTCTTCGCGGCAAAGGGTGAAATAGCGCTCGATGAGGCCGGCTTTCCCGCCGGCACTCCAAAGCTCATCTTCGTTTAATGGTTCGAGCTGGATCAGACCGCTATCGTTCAGGATACGGACAAATTGGGAAACGATGTCCCTGAATTCCCGGATCGCCGATCGGCTGACGGATTCCCGTGGCACCAGCGTTTTTCGCAGCAGGCTGGAAGTCGCCGACGAGGAATATTGCCGGTCCGTCGCCCTGCGGGTAACGAAGAGGTGGGCCTCGTGTCTGAGCCAGGGGCGTTCGTGATAAAAACGCTCGCTGCTTTCGCCCAAAAAGGAGCTTTCGCCGTTGCTGAGATCCGCCTGATAACGTTCCGTTGTGAACCAATCCATCGCGTGCAGGATGGAATGCGGCGGCAACACACGGATGGCCTTGACGATGGTTTGTTGCAGGCCATCGTATTGTTCCGAAGACAGGGTAAAGATCTCCGGCTTGTGCACGCGGAACGGGAACGTGAAATCGCCATGTTTGGACAGGATGCAACCTTCGTCCATCCCGTAGACCGGCATCAATTCGCTCAACTGTTTTTCCATGTACAAAATGTTTTTCTCGTGGTGATCTTAATTCTCTTCGGGATGCGCCGGGCCGCCTGCATTTTCATCCAACCGTACTGACCGTACCGCCTGCTAAAACTGTAGACTTGGCGGAACAGGATCAGCCCCGCGATCCCGATGAGCGCGATACAAACAAAGGGGTTTACCCCGCCGATGTACATCCCGGCGAATACGGCCAGGAGGGCAACCACTCCCCCACCCAACCACCCAATGTATTGGGCCTTGAGTCGTAGGCTAAACACCCGGCGCCTTGCTATATTGCTATAGTAGGTTTCCAAGCATTCGCCCCCGAACCGTACGTACACCTCTCAGCGTATACGGCTCTCCACTAATATTAATCAGTCCATCTTCCCGGCATGTATCCTTTTGTGACAACTACTACATACCGCCATAGTCTTTCTTCTACGTGCATGCATTAGAATTTTCCACGGTTCCTTACCCTTCAAATCTTTTAGTTTCCTAACGTGATGCATTTCGAGATCGTCCTGGCTCCCGCATAACTCACATTGTCGCGCCCTTAACCTGTCTATAAGACTTGTAGAGGCGGTCACCATGATCGTATTGGGGATATTGTCACAAAGAGATTCCGTCATCGCTGTCTTCCGCTTAAATCCAGCATTGTAGAATAATCTTACTTTCTGCTCGCCCTTCTTGGTAGTGTACGCTACACCAAAGTTTTTCCCTTTTCGGAGTTTGGCAATGGCTTCGCGGGTTGATATGCGGTATTTCTTAGCAAATGTTTTAAACATGCTGTACTGCATAATATACCTGAAGTCGTTTACTGCGGAGCTATTATTTGCGATCGAATAATAGTTATAGAAGCCCCTCAATTCAGCGTTATAAGTGTCCAGAATTTCAAGGTCGTCGTTGTTAACCAGCTTTATTCTACTAAGAGGTTTCCACTTTTGTTGCCCGTTATGTTGTATTTCTGTCAATACTTCATATTCGGCCAGTTTCTTCCTCATCGTTTCGGTCGGCAGTTTCAACACGATCTTTTTTCCAAACACGCGCATCAGTTTTCCAGTCTTTGCGCCTCTTTTGGTCTGTCCACTGGATTTGCGTACGTAGATCTCATACCCAAGAAATTTTGCCGGTTGATTCCCATGGGTGATCAGCGTCTTGTCTTCAGACAGTTCAAGCTTTAGCTTATCTTGAAGGAAGTGTTTAATATCCTTTTTGATTTGCTCGCATTCCTGTCTGCTCGCTATCACCCCGATCAGAAAGTCATCCGCGTATCTCACATACTTGATCCTTCTGTATCCGCTATCCATTTCATCTCCGCATGAATGGGTTCCCCTTTCCTTTGCGATTGCCTTGATATTAGCGATCCGCAGTTGCTTTTGAGCATCGTCTTTTACTGAATCTAGTTTGTAAGACAGCTTTGCAATCTTCCTGCTCAATCTGAAATACTCCTGGTTGTCTTTTCTGCTATATCCCTTGTCGAAGTTGAAGACGTACTCTTTCATATACTTGTCCAGTTTGTCGAGATAAATGTTAGCCAAGATCGGGCTGACAATTCCCCCTTGCGGGGTCCCGCTGTACGTTTTATGAAAAACCCAGTCTTCCACATATCCGGCATTCAGGAATTTCCTGATCAGGCGAAGGAAACGGTCATCTTCGATTCGGTCTTTGAGGATTCCGATAAGTACATCATGATCGATGTTATCGAAAAATCCTTTAATATCACCTTCAATAAACCATTTCGTCGCCGTGAAATTCTTCTGAATCTGGGTTAGTACGGTGTGGCAACTTCTCCGAGCCCGAAATCCATGAGAACTGTTCTCAAACTGTTTCTCGAATGCGGATTCAAGGATCATCCGGATTACCTCCTGTACTAATTTGTCGTCGAATGACGGAATACCCAGTGGACGCATTTTTCCGTTCTTTTTCGGTATGTACGTCCTCCGGCATGGGTTCGGCTGGTAGGTCTCATCTTTCAATGATCCGATCAGCTTTGTTATCCGGGATAGACTCATCTCGTCGATGGTCTTTCCGTCGACCCCTTCCGTCAGGTTGCCTGTCTTCGCATAGATGCGCTGATAAGCAACGTAAAACATTTCTTCATTAAATAACAACCGATAGAGCCTTTCAAATTTGTAGCCTGAAATCTTGCTGTGCTCCGACAGACTGTTTAACACTCTTTCTGGATTTCTCATAATGTCTCTCACATTTTCCATCAATCATGTTAAAAAATACTAGCTGCTTCCCTTCGCCATGTACAGGGCTTTCCCCCGCTCAGACTACTACGAAAGCTCCGTTACCGTGTCGGATATTCAGGAGCCTCACCGCCCCATAGCCGTTTTACCGGCATTCCGATTTAGGTAATCCCCGTTTAGTAACCTTGACAACGTGGCTCAATGGATTGTCGGATACGACGTTCGTCCTTTCCTGCTTATTGCAGTTGCGCCGTAACTTGTTCTTGCTCCCCCTCCTCCGAGGACGGAGGGAAAGTGTTACAGTATGACGGCTTCAGTTACCTTACGTCATAGATTCGAGAACTCCCGCTCAGACTGTCGTTCAACCAGTGTAGGTTTTATCCTCATATCCATTATTTCATCTCCTTGCTCAGTCGCAGGTTTAGTAACTACCTGACTTTCAAGTTTACCAGCATGCTGCACTCCCTGTTTGGTTTCCCTCCCAGATAAGCCGATTGATGATAGGCATTTGAACACTTGCCTAATACGACGCCACTCGTATGTTTGTCAAAGAACCAGTACGGGCGCACCCCGGAATTCGATGGGCCGGTTCACCCCTTTGTTGATCGTCAATACTCTCGTTGTCATAATCCAAAGAAGCTGCGTAATAAGGTCGCTACGACGACCAAAAAAATACAACTGCCGAACCATGCTCCGGCCACCTTACCGGTATCGTGGTCGCCATGCGACCATTTTTGATACACCTTGACGGCGCCGATGAGTCCGAGGATACCGCCTATTGCATACAGGAGGTTTACTCCCGTGTTGAAATAGTCGCGGATCATGGTGTTGGCCTGATTGATCCCCGTGTCGCCATCCTGCGCTTTGGCGATGAGCGATGCCGTTATGGCGATCGCAAAACAAAGTCCGGGGGCATACCTTTTCTTTTTCACTCTGCACTGTTCCATCTTCACAAATTTTCATTGTTCACAAAAAGGCCCCATTCACCTACCCATCCACTTCCCACAATTTCCTTATCACCTCAGGGGCAGGATGAATGGAGCCATACCTTTCCAACTCCCGGCCGACCAATGCATCGACGTTCTCCTGGAGGATCGTTCCTTTTAATTTAGGGTACGGACCCGAGGTCAGCAGGCTGTGCAGGAGCTCGAGCAGTTCCGGCTCCTGCGCGCCGGCCATTGAAGCCTTTTCGAGAAGTCGTAGCACATCGTTCTTGAGGTTCGCCTCGATGGTTGCCAGGAAGACGGGCTGAGCCGTCCCGGCGAATGGCAGCTCGGGCTGCGGTGGTTCGGCCTGCGGGGGCTTCGGTGGTTCTGGCCGCGCTTGTTGGGGCTGCGCGGGCTGCTGCGGCAGCTGCGGTTGTTCCGTCTTTTGGGTTTCCTGCGGCCCGGCGATCACTACGGCGGGCTTGTCCGTTTGCGCCGTCTTGCCTTGCGGCGAATCGGATGACCGCTGCTGCCAGCTGGGATAGTAGCGGATAAGCCACCAGCCGTAGTAGAGTCCGGTGAGTAAACCGATGGTGATCGAATAATCTTTCCAGGAGATCGTTTGTAGCATAGTCGGTCGGTTTTTTATGCAAGTTCGACAGGAATGCGCGGAGAAATCCTTTGGTAAATCCTTGAGTGAAGCAAAAAAGTTCTATCGCTTTCTGGTCATCTTTATTTCGTTGAACACCCGGCCGGGGTGGGTAACCGCCGCTTTGAGCCGCTTTACGATCTCGACCCACTTGAGGTCGCCGCCGGTGAGATCTACGTTGGCATTGAAATCTATCTCTTTATGGTAAAGTAAGGCCCTTTTAGCGATGGCGGAATTGGCCTCCGGATACTTTTCGGTGTAGGCGTTCAGGAGCTGGTCAAGATTCTTTTGGGCGAGTAAAAAATGGACGTCGACATAATCCTTTACCCTTTGACCATTGTTCACGATTGCGTTCAATTTCATGGCGCCAATATCTTCGAGGGAAGCCATTCGGATGCCGTCCGACTCGTTTACCGGAGCGACAAGGGGATATTGATGCGATAGAAAACTGGTCCTAACGTCGCCTATATCCAAATGAAGGGTATTCTGCGAAGCAACCATTCCGGAGGCATTGTGCCGATCCGTCAAATGGCGGGCTGTTTGCCGAACATCAAAAGGTATTGTTGAAAAAAAATCCAGATCGATGGATTTACGATGTCCCAGCTGAAGGGACAGGGCCGTGCCGCCGACCAATACGAAGTTTTTCAATGCGGCATCCTGCGACAAGCGCGTGGCTAGATCCAGTGTCCCCGGCTCGACTGTTTCCGTATGTAACATGGTAATTCCTCAGGCTTTAACTTGAAATAAGTACAAGCCCGCTGAATCGAATGGTCCATGAGGAAGATCGGCCTCCTTTTACTTTTAAGAACAGACAGCACCCTACGGCGGCCGTAATAACGGATGAGCTCGACGAGATGGTCGTCGGTCCCATGGTCCAGCACCCTTTCGATGACATATCTGCTGCTCCATTGCCAGTCCATCGCAGCATAGCGGACATCCCAGAACAACGTCTTAGGCAGTTTTGGGATCTCCTGCCCGGGAATCGGGCCGGGATGTCTTCCTATGATGAAATCTTTTGGCATAACTTAAAATTAGGTACAAGAAAGCAAGCCGGCAACTCAAGTTTCGCACTGTTTCCAACGCGCTTGCGGTTAACAGGACAAAGGTCAGATGACACCGCTGTCCGATCCCTTTACTAAAGGCTTAACCCAAGTAAGATTTATTTTTTCCGCGGGGGTATTATAAAATCCTCGTTCATCACTTTGAGCAAGTCCTTGAGATGGGCAGTAGTGTCGTAACGGCCCTTCATATTCTGTAGTACCTGGTCGTGATTTTTCGTATTGATGCCGAACTCCTGGGTGGCCCAATCCATGACGCGCTGGAAAGGTACGTCGCCGAAATCGCCGTTAAGATGCATGCCCTTCAATACCTCTATAAGGTCGACCTGTGTACCTTCCCATTTGAGCTTTATACGAGGTTTATCGTGCGACGCAGCTTTGAGCTCGCAGGTCAACCAGTCGCGCAGGAGCTCGTTCGCCCGCATCAGCGACAGCAACGAGGCGCCACGTGTAAAATCCCTGTGGACCCGGGTTTCGATCACCGGATCGTTTCCATTGTGGGTGCCGCGGCGGGTAAACAGCCGTTC
>DASYZH010000131.1:0-16738 GCA_035946435.1 Puia sp.
GGGCTATCCAGGTGCAGGCCGACAATATCCTCAGCGGGACGGATGCAACGACACGTCAATATGATTTCCCGGGAAAGCTGCTGAGCTCCAACACCAAGCATACGACCGCCAATACCGGGTATACGAACTACAGTGTCGTCACTAAGAATCTGTTCGACCAGCTGGGAAGGATCACGAGCGTTCAGAAAAAATACGGCACCAATGACTTTAAGACCATCAGCGCTTATGACTATGACGACCTGGGCAGGATGAAGACCAAACACTTCGATCCCGGTTATACGGGCTCGGGCAAGACCGAGCTGGAAAGTCTCACCTATAGTTATAACATCAACAATCAGCTTACCGGCATCAATAAGGATTATGCCCTGAAGACCGCGGGTGTTTACAACAAGTGGGGCAATTTCTTTGGTCTCTACCTGGGGTACGACAATAAGGATGGGGTCTTTGCGGCCAGCCAATTGAATGGGCATATCGCCGGCAGCCTGTGGTCTACGCAGGGTGATGATGTCCAGCGGAAATATGACTATACTTATGACGAGGACGGCAGGATCGCCAATGCTGCATATGGCGAGAAGCAGAACGTCAGCGACAACTGGAGCAATTCGTCGATGGATTTTACGATCTCCGGCCGGAATGGGCAGATACAATACGATCTCAACGGGAATATTCAATACCTGCTGCACCGGGGCGTCCTGCCGGGCAACACCAGCCCGCAGAATGTGGATGACCTTCAATACCAATACGGCACATCCAGCAACCAGCTAGCCAATGTTACCGACAACGGCACGCTGGGTACCGCGAATGGATCGCTGGGCGACTTCCAGAACGGCAACAATATCAGCGGTAACGCCTATTCGTTTGACGGCAACGGCAACCTGGTAGTGGACATGAATAAAAATATCAACAACCTGGGCGGCGCCGACGGCATAAACGGCATCCACTATAACTATCTCGACAAACCGGAGCAGATACGCATCCCGGGCAAAGGCACGATGGCGCTCGTATATGATGCAGAGGGAACCATGCTGCAGCGCACCTTCACGCCCGATGGCGGCGGGTTAGCCACCACGACGAGCTATATCAATCAATTCGTGTATGTGGGGAATAACCTGGATTACATTGCGTTTGAAGAGGGCAGGATCCGCGTGATGCAAACGGTGAGCCAGCCTCCCGGGTACGACCAGGTGCAGATGGATGGCAATATGGATCTCCCCGGTGGTAACCGGGGAGCCTATGATTTCTTCATTCGCGATCAGTTGGGAAACGTGCGGATGGTGCTTACCGAGGAGACGCATACCGGCAGCAACACCTGACTATGGAGCTTAGCCGTGCGGCTAACGAGGAACCCATCTTTGGCCAGGTGGATGCCAATGGAACGCCCACGGCCAGCAACGAGGTGGCGAACCGGTTTCCCGTGGCCAATATTCCCGGCGAGTCAAGCGGCAATGGCTGGACCGATCCTACCATCCAGGCGTATGTCTCACAGGTGGGTACCCAGGCCACCAGTACCATAGGCCCCAATGTGCTCATGAAGGTGATGGCGGGGGATCAGATCGCCGGGCAGGCGATCTATTATTATCAGGCGACGGTGACCAATTCCAAGGGCGGACCGACCCTGATCACGGACCTCCTGGGATCGCTGGCTTCGGCCATCGCGGGTGGTGGAGCGACTACCGGGGCGCTGCGCGACGCAGGTTCTGCGGCTACGATGACGTCACAGCTCAACGGGTCGCTACCCTTTGGCGCGGCGGCCGACCCCGATGCGAACAATGCCACTGGTGATGCTCCAAAGGCCTATCTAACGGTGTTGTTCTTCGACGAGCGGTTTAACTTCGTCAGCGAAGGAAGCATGGCCTATCGTGTCCAGACAGCCGGCAACGGAGCTGCTCCGCTGGTGATACCGCCGACCCGGGCGCCCAAGAACGGGTACGCCTATGTTTATGTGAGCAATGAGAGCGATGAAATAGTGTATTTCGATAATCTGCAGGTCTCCAATGTTCACGGAAATATCCTCGAGGAGAACCATTATTATGCGCATGGGCTGAAGATAGCCGCCATCAGCAGCGGGAAAATGGCGGTGGCGACGGAAGGCGAGGTGATCAACCGGTTTTTATACAACGACAAAGAGCTGATGGATGACGGGGGGCTCGATTGGTATGACTATGGGCAGCGGAATTATGACCCGCAGATCGGGCGGTTCCAGCAGGTCGATCCGCTTACCGACATCTTCCCTGCGTGGTCGCCTTTCCAATATGCGGGTAATGAGCCGGTGGGCAACGTCGACCTGGATGGGATGGAATCCGGGGGCTTGCCCACGCCTGGCGGGGTCTTTACGGGTTCGGGTATACTGATGCCGGGAGGCGGGCTTGGAGGTTTGGGCGGGGCTGGGGACGGTATCGCGGGTTTGCGGATAGGGGGATTTGCGCTTAGCGGGCTTAATCTCGTCCTCCACGGGGTTCAGGCGGGGCCCATGCCGCCGCGCGTTGACCTGACGCAGACGGATCTTATCGCTTATTCAGGAGATAATGATCTGTATTCGCGGACCGATCCGAACAAACCCGCCGGTGACTGGGATCACGAATCGGATCCGACAAATGACGACGAGCGGGATCTGGAAAAGCGGATGATGCGGCTTATCGTCGATCAGTCCAGGGACGACCCGCGTGTCCAGCGGGCAGCGATAACAATGGCCCAGCGATTCTTCGATAACACGGGAGGAACATTCGAAGACGATGGTCTGGATGAGGCCGTGGATGAGGATGAGAACTTTCAAGGGTTTACTCGAAATTTAATGAGACGATACAATAAAGCGCTGGCAGATGCGGGTGGCGACCCAGGCAAGGTTGGACCGTTTCAGATCGGTAATCCAGCCTTTAACAATGAGCATAACAATACGGACGGGTTGGGTATCACCATACACGGGGTTTCGTATGTGGAGGTGCACCTGGTGAAATTCGAGTGGACCAATCAAAAGGCGGGGGAATATCGTGTAGACCTGAAGATAGACTTTTACGATACGTTCGGACTCGATGCGGAGGACATTAATCCCCATTTGTTTAGCCCGGGCACTTGGTATAAAGCCGACGGAGGCCTGAAGGCCTGGTATAAATTGCAGCATAATTTTAACCACGTACCTTTGCTAACGCATGTGAACGAGGAACAGGCGGCGAAAATGAACTGGCATACCGCTGTCAAAAAACCCGGAGACTAAGTTAAAAAATATCTTACCTATGCATACTTACAAATTGCTATCAATGATCCTGACGGTGACGCTTGCTTCGGCAGGCATGCCATCCTGTTCTTCTTATAAGCCGAAATTCGTGCACCTGGATTTTGCCGATCGCGTTTACCTTATAGGCCCTACCATGGGCGAGAAGGCTTCCGGACACGCGAAGATCGATTCCTCCATAAAGGGCAGCAATGTATTTTTTCTGGTGAATGAAAGCAATCCCAAATACTACGCCGACTCGGTGATCGACCGGTTCATCGACACCAACCGGTTCATAAGGGAAGAGATTGCAAAGCGTTATCATGAGCTGACGGTGCATTTCTATCACCGCGGGGACTACACAGCTGGTCTGCTTGAGGACCGAAGCATCAAGGCACTCATATTGTCTGACAAGGATATTATCTCCGAATATGTCTGGCGGGATGGCCGGCCTTCGGATACACTGTATTATGAAAATGGACAGATAAAGGATGGGCAGAATATACAGCTCGAAGATATGCGCAAAAAAAAGAAGTCGTAGCGTGACCGTAAGCCACAATTTGCTATCGATGCTCCTGGCGGTGACGCTTGCTTCGGCAGGGATGCCGTCCTGTTCTTCTTATAAGCCGAAATTCGTGCACCTGGATTTTGCCGATGATATTTACATAGCGGGCCCTACCATGGGGGAACTGGCGACAGGGCATCCGAAGATCGATTCTTCCGAGAAGAACTGCGAGCTATTTTTCCTGGTAAATGAAACTAATCCCAAATATTACGCAGACTCGGTGATCGAACGATTCATCGACACCAGCTGGGTGATCAGGGAAGCGATGACGAAGGGCTACCATGAGCTCCGAGTGCATTTCTACCACCGGGGAGGAGAATCGGATGAGCTGCTCAAGACCAGGGATGCCAAGGTACTGGATTATCTTGCCAATGAGATGATCTCCGAATACGGGTGGATGGAAGGCCGGCCGGAGGGCACGATATTCTATGATCATGGGCGAGTGAGGGGGGAGGATATACAGCTCGAAGATATGCGCAAAAAAAAGAAGCCGTGACATGACTGTAAGCCAGAGATTGCTATCGATGCTCCTGGCGGTGACGCTTGCTTCGGCAGGGATGCCATCCTGTTCTTCTTATAAGCCGAAATTCGTGCGGTTCGAAAAGTGTCCAATCCCGGGTCACAAGTTTCTTTTTCAGGTATCGCTTGCCGATACCTTTTTTTTGGCCTTTTTGATCGAAAGTCCCTTCCAGCGCGGACTTTACAAAATTTTTTATGCATATACACTGGAATCGAAACTAAAGTTAGCCATGTAGACCTGAATAGAAGCATTACCTAAAAAGGATGAAGTAATGTCCGGTGCGTTTACATAGGCCACTTTAAAATTGCTCCCATCTATTAGGCTATCTGCGAAATTTGTTGCGTACAACCACCCGGAATAAATAACATTCGCCGTACCCGGAACCCCTTGCGGCCCGACCAAACTTACCGGCACGCCCCATCCGGTGGCCATTTTCGGTCCAAAAAAGTTAAACGGATTGCCCCATCCGCCCTGCTGTCTTTGGGCCATATAAATTAGATGCGCTGACATCAAGATAGTAATCACCCGTTTAGCCAAGCGTTGATGCCGGAGCGCCGCTACCGCTATATATTTGGCTGCCAGCAGGGCCTGGCACAACCGGTTTCATGGTTTAAATTTTTGGAGTTTATGAAATGAATTTGATCGCAATGTATTTTGGCTCATTGGCGTAAAAAACCGGAAATAAACGGGCAGCGGAATAAACTTGCAGACAACCGAAAAACTAGAACCAATGGCTTTGGTGGTCTGATTATGCATTGCAGAAAGCCGAGATAAAATACTCCCTAAAGCCGGGGCAGCGATCTATACCTATGCGGATACGAGGAGATCGGGAACCTATGGTCAACGGCGCCTCAGGGCATTTTCGGTCTCGTTCTTATACATTCTTCCGATAGGGATCTTATGGGCGCCGACCGTAACGGATAGTGCGTTGAAGGAAGAAACCTTTTCGATGGCGACGATATAAGAACGGTGGATTCGGATGAACCGATGCGGGGAAAGCAACTTTTCCAGGGAACTGATGGTTTGCTTGATCAAAAGCTGCTTTTCGTTCTCAAGATAAATCTTTATATACTCTTTATTGCTCTCTATAAAAAGGATATCGTTCAGCAAAACTTTTTGCATTTCCTTGTTGACCTTGAAATACAAAAACGCCTCCTTATTGACGCTGTACTCCGTGTTCCCTGCGGGCGACCCGCTGTCGATGTCGATCAATTTTATCGCCTTCAATACGGCCTTCATAAAACGGGTGAGCGAAACAGGTTTTAAAATATAGTCGACAATATCCAGCTCGTAGCCATCAAGCGCATAGTCCCGGTAAGCGGTGATGAAGATCACTTTTGGCGGGCTGGGAATACTTCGGATAAAATCCGTCCCGATAAGCTTGGGCATTTTTATATCCAAAAATAACAGGTCTATCTTTTGCTCCCTCAAGACCTTGAATGCTTCGATGGCATTATTGCACGCCGCAGCAATTTCCAGCTCGGGGACCTGCTGGATATACGAGCTTATCAGCCTTACGGCGAGCGGCTCATCATCGACTATTAGACAACGGATGTTCACTGCGCTTGTTTTACTGCGGGAATACCCTCGAAAACGGGATGTCCCTTAACCGGGGTAATTAATTCAAGAGAAAGAGAGGCGATATATACATCGTCCTCCGGTCCGTATTGCAACTCAAATCTCCCGGGGTACAGAAGATCCAGCCTTTTTCTTATATTATCGATCCCGATCCCCTTTTGAGCTGCACCAAGGTGATTCTTATCGCAACTGTTGATCACCTTAAAATACAGCTGGCTTTGCTTTACGGATAGGTCGATGCTCATCCAGACCTTTCCCAATTGTTCAGATGTCCCGTGCTTAAAGGCATTTTCAATAAAGGGCTGGAACAGCATCGGCGCAATCATCCTATCGCCGATATCGCCGGAAAAGTTCAAGGATACGTCCAGCCGTTCCAAATACCGCTCTTTTTCCAGTAAAATGTAATCCCTGATAAAGTTCAGTTCTCTTGACAATAATACTTCATCGGCTTTGCATTCATACAATACGTAACTAAGCAAATCAGCCAAACGCATCAGCATTTTCGGCGCTTTGTCCGACTTTTCATGAACAAGCGAATAAAGGTTGTTCAGAGTGTTGAACAGGAAGTGCGGGTGCAGTTGCGCTTTCAGCAATTGCAGCTCCGCATTCAGCTTCTCTTTTTCAATTTGATCTTTTTGCTGCTGTTCCATATACCAGAATTTAAACAGCTTGAAGAAAACGCAGAACGTGGGCAGGATGTTTATTTCCATAAACATCTGCGGTGTAAAGGCCTCATGGTAAAACCCGTAAAGGGTTACATGCTGTGGAGGCGGAACGCCCAGGGCAGGACCAAAGGCATAATTTTTTATCAAAAAGATCAGGCTAAGTCCTGCGCAACACCAGCCGATGTACAGCCCGAAAAAGGAGAGGTATTTCCCTTTTAGAAGGAACGAGGGAATCAGCCAGTAGATAATAACCATCAGGTACACCCATACCAGCGGGTAAAAAAACAGGAAAATATACAGGGTCTGCCGAAGATTACCGCTTCTGTTATAGTCCAGCAGGTTGATCCAGATAAAATACCCGATGCAAAGCAACACATGCCGCAGCCATCGATACTTACTGCTAAGTATTATCTCCCTTAAAAAACCATTCTCCGCCATGGGGGCAAGCTATAATTTAATGTGATAAATACCTGATTCCACCCATTTTTTTCAACGAAAATACGCATTTCAGGCACGAACGACAGGGCTGTATCATGAATGGCGTCTGTGGCCGAAATCCCGTCGTCTGCAGCCGGATACGGAAGCAGGTTGATTTGCTGTTTTCGGAGCTTTTCCGGTTGGCTAAATTGCACCGATCACCTTCCCTTGCGAGGCGATGTATCAATACCCCTTCAATATGCGAAAATACATGGAAATGAAACGACTTGTCAATTATTGGCCCGTCCTGATACTGCTTAGCGCCTGCCATAAGGACAATGCCAAAAATGCGGTTCAACCAACCCCGGCCAATGTTTATGTGGCGGGGTATGATAACAATTCAGCTGTGCTGTGGAAAAACGATACCGCGCAATACCTGACCGATGGCTCTGGAGCGGCCAACGCTTATGGTGTGTACATTTCCGGCGGCGATGTGTATGTGGCAGGATACGAACGAAGCAGCGTTACGCACTACGATGTGGCTAAAATTTGGAAGAATGGAGTGGCCCAGGTCCTTACCGACGGTAGTCATCCTGCAGCCGCCCGGGCTGTATTTGTATCGGGTAACGACATTTATGTCGTTGGATATGAAAACAATGCAGCCGGCATCAGCGTTGCCAT
Organism: Puia sp.; assembly: GCA_035946435.1. Classification (GTDB taxonomy): domain Bacteria; phylum Bacteroidota; class Bacteroidia; order Chitinophagales; family Chitinophagaceae; genus Puia. The sequence goes on from DASYZH010000131.1 coordinate 7,635, forward strand.
GCTTTGGAAGAACGGGATTGGTCAAGCCCTGACGAATGGCAGCTACAGCGCCGGCGCCTATGGGGTATCGGTGTCGGGTAGCGATGTGTACGTAACCGGAGTTGATGGCGGAACAACGGGACGACTATGGAAGAACGGCGTTGTGCAACCCTTTTCCGGCGCAACCGCGGGCCCCACCTATGGTGTATATACCTTGGGCAGCGATGTATATGCGGCTGGGGCGGCTTCCATCCAGACCTCTTCAAAATATATAGCTGCTATCTGGAAGAATGACAATCTGCAGCCACTGACCGATGGGGCCTACAGTGCCTTCGCCAATGCCGTTTATGTATCCGGCAGTGACGTCTATGCGGCAGGCGCCGAAGGGAATGGCAAATTCAATGTTGCCAAGACATGGAAAAACGGCGCGGCTCAACCCCTCAGCGACGGTACGACCGACGCCCAGGGCAATGGCATTTATGTCTTTGGCAGCGATGTTTATGTGGCAGGATACCGGGACAATGGGACCAATTTTGTGGCGATGTTTTGGAAGAACGGTACCGCATTCGCCCTGACCCATGATTCCTTCTATGCCCAGGCCAATGCGGTCTTTGTTTCAACTAAATAAGATAAAATGAAAAGACAATCTCTGTTTTTTGCGCCGATGATGTTGTTTTTCGCCATCGGTATAGGTTCCTGCTCCAAAAGCAATAACGGGACAGCCACCCCGAAGGAAAACATCCTTTATCAAACCCATTTTGCCACCGATGATGGAAAATGGGCGGTGGGAAATATCAACAAAGGCGGGGCCACCTATTATCAATCCGGAAATTATGTCGTGGTAGGCGGGGTAGATGCCAGCACCTTCACGTATAGCTACATCGCCGATGTTTTTACCGGTATCTCCGGCAAGAGTGCCGTAACGGCGTCCATCAACGTGTTAAAACCAACCAATCCGGGCTTAGGCGGTAATGGCGGCCTGATCTGGGGTTGTCAGCCCAATGCCCAGGATCTCAACTACAACGTCTTTGCAATAAGCTACATTGGGCAGTGGGGCCTCTTTCATTTTGAACGCACCAGTAGTGTCAGCAACTCATGGACCATCACCGCTATTGCCCCCTGGACCTCGAACAACGTCATACAAACCGGCCAGTTCAACGATCTGACGGTGTTGCAGAATAACGGTCAATTGCAGTTCTCCATCAATGGAAGCCAGGTGTACGAAATGAATGCCACGGGCGGCACCCTGGACCAGACAGGTCTCTTTGCTGATGTCTATAGCACCTTACAGGCCAACAACTTTGAAGCGGAGGACTGGCAATAAGGTATGGACGTATCTGTTAAAGCTGTAGCTACAATTGCAGCAATTGATGACCGGTTCAAATTTCTAATCGAAAAAAAACGCGATGAACGTTCACCCTTCACAAATTCCCAGGCTGTTTTGCTGCGCTGTACTATTCGCGCTGTTGCTCCCGGCCTGCGGCCATAAAGACACTTTTTCGCCTGAAAAACGGGTCGTTGTCTATGTGGCAGGATATGAAAATAATACGGCTGTTCTTTGGAAGAACGATACCGTGCAAAACCTTACTGATGGCTCGAATAAGGCCGTCGCCGATGGCGTGTACGTATCGGCCGGCGATGTGTACGTGGTTGGATGGGAGCTGAACAGCGTTACGCACAACAATGTCGCCATGCTTTGGAAAAACGGCGCGGCCCAGGCCCTCACCGACGGGGCGCAGAACGCCGTTGCTTTGGCGGTATCTGTATCCGGCGGCGACGTATATGTGGCGGGATATGAAGCTAATGCCGCTCATATCAGCGTGGCTAAGATCTGGAAAAATGGCACTGCTGAAGTCCTGACCGATGGTACGAATTATGCCTCCGCCAATGCGATTGCGGTATCGGGCAGCGACGTGTACGTAGCGGGCGCTGATGGCCAAGGGCGCCTGTGGAAAAACGGCATTATTCAACCTTTGAACGGTGTAACTACAAATTATTTTGCTGATGGTGTATCTGTATCCGGCACCGAGGCATATGTGGCAGGAATGGCCAGGGTTCAGAATAAAGAATTGGCCGTTATCTGGGAAAATGGCAACCTGCAGCCCCTGAGTAGCGGATCAGGCAACGCCAATGCGATATACGTCTCCGGTAGTGATGTATATGTGGTAGGTTACGAACTTGCCGGAAGGTCCATCGCCAAGGTATGGAAAAACGGAGTCGCGCAATCGCTCACCGACAGTACGACTAATGCCCTGGCCTATGCTGTTTCTGTATCCGGCAGCGATGTATATGTGGCAGGGTATATATCAAATGGACCCAATAATGTGGCGACGTTATGGAAAAATGGTACGGCAACCGCGCTGAATCACGACTTATTCGATGCCGCAGGCCTGGGCATTTTTGTTACAGATAATTAAGGGGTATGCATCAAACAATAATAAGATACAAACATGCCGCGCTCACCGGCATTGCATTTTTGCTGCTGCTGGCGCCTTTGGACATCCTCGCCCAGGTTACGCCGTACTACCTGGCTGGTGGCCTGACCGACTTTAACGATGAAATGATCCGCCAAAGCAACCCGGTATATGTGGTCCGATTCGGGGCGGATTCCCTGATGATTCTGCCGGGCCCCGACGACTACCAACATGCCGCGGCCTATAAACACAGCAAAGGAGAGTCCTTTTTCCGGCGAACCAAGGCCTGGGATTCGCAAATACCCAATTTCGTCTTCCTGTACGAACGGGGGATCGTGGTCATAGAGGAAGGGGGAAGCTACCTTTGCTTTTTAAGGGACCGAAAGCTGGCGATTCAGACGCTGGATGCCGGTGGTCTTGCCCAAAAGGACCGGGACAGCCTGCGATCGATCGTTGTTGCCATCAACAACCGCCAACGGACTGAAAGCGGCAAGGTCGCCGAAGTCAAGTTCAAAAGAATAGCCACCGCGTACGCCCGCGGGCTTCGTTCGGCCCGGAGCGATCCCAAGCTGATAAGCGACATAAAAAAGTGGTCGGGCAATCCAACGACAACGGTCTATATTTCAGACGACAATTATACCATTTCCAGGAACTATCTGGGCGAAGCGCTGAGCAAAAGCATTAGGGCCTTTATCAAATACCGGAAGGACGGGAAGTGTTATATCCTGTGGGGGGTATTCGGTTACGAGTCCCTGGGCGGCGGCCGATTCAGCGACGCGATGACCACGTTCACATCGACCTACCAATATATCAATGCACCTGGCGTCGGAGAGCTTCGATTGGATCCCGGGGAGGCCCAGGAAATCGACTGCAATTGACAAACGGGTTGTAAAAATCAAAACACATGAAAATTAGATTATTCTTTGTTGCATTGGCAACCCTTCTTTTCAGTAATGGATGTACCAAGAGCAAATCGGCCCCAGCCGGCCCGGCCGTCAGCCAGACGCTGACCGTTGGCTCCACCACCTCAACGGTTACCTCAACATACAGGCTAAATGGAGGCGCAGACATTGGCGCTAATTCCGACGGCAACTACGAGCTTGCCTTTGATTTTCCGACGGCTCCGGTGCCAGGTACTTATGATGTGGTGGATTATTCGACTCCCGCCACCGGCATGCAGGTGAAAGTGGTAGCAACAGAAATATCTCCCACTACGCTATATTATGCCGGTGCTGCACCCCAGGCTGTAACAGTGACCCTCAATAACGGCAAATACAGTATCGTAATGAGCCCGGTAACAGCAACGCCTCAGCAGAGCACGATTAATTTGTCGGTGAAAATGTCCGCCAGCTTTTCGGAGAAATAAATGCAATGAATTCCATGGATACCTGTTTTTTTTGCGGCAAAGAACCCAAGGATTGGACTTGCACCATCGAGTTGCCGGTGTACCGGCTTAAGCAGTACACACATTGGGGAGTGGCGCGAAAGTTCGCGTACGAAAAGGCGATAACCCCCGTTCCGCGGTGTATGAAATGTGCCCGTCTGCACAGAAGAACAAAAATTTACCACAGGCTCGGGTTTGTTGCCGGGGTTGTAGTGGGATTCGTCCTCTATTGTAATGCGAAAAACCCGAACAACTTCCTGTTGGCCCCCATTGTTGGCGGCCTTTTAGGCCGTTGGGTATCGCGGGTATGGACCCGAAAGCGTTACCATCAGCTTCAGATCAAGGCTCTTAAACCCGTGACTTTTGAATCCTATCCACCCGTGGTTGCGCTCGGCCAGGCGGGATGGCGGTTGGAAAACCCGGGCGGATCCATATTCAGTAAGAAAGGATATTAAGGTTTTCATAAGCGAAATAGGCCCCGGGATGAGCTACCTTTCCATATGCTATTTGAGCTATATGCATCGTCAACTGCCAAGCGATTTTTTTGAATACACTACGCCATCTGGTGCACCTGCAGCCAAATCGGCCAAGAACCGGTTCGAAAAAGGATCAGCCTGGCTTCGTTACGGCTAATATGATGGCCAGCAGGAACAATGTCAGCTGAATGGCATAAAAGATACGCAGACGGACGAGGGGCTGGCGGAGTTGCAGATGGATCTGGCTTTCCGGCGCATCAAGGATCTGCTTTATCTTCAGCTCCTGGCGGGCGCCGAACAGGAAGCCATTCGAGATCAGAGCCACGACCACCCCCATTTTGAGCTGGAACCACAGCTGGCCATAGGCGTGGGTGATGACAAGGAGGCCCACGCCTGATGAGATCAATAATATCCCACCCAACGGCAGGAGGCCGGATAAACCCAATAGCTTTTTAAAGTAATAGTTGACGGCGGCCTGGTCTTCATCCAGCGAGTTCGAAAGCTTTTTAAAGGCGAGGAAGCTGACGGCCGATGTTCCCGCCATCAGCGTAAGTCCTGTAAGATGGATAACCACCAGGGATTGCAAGAGTCGAAGCGTGTTCATGATGTGTCGTCATTTTTTTAACAACACAAAATTCTGCAAGCCCCTCGTCTTTTTCATGCACCCAGGTTAACTATTTGGCCCCGGCGAGGCGCTTTCGGATGCGGCTCAAGGATTGCGGCTTTACGCCTACATACGAGGCAATGTAGTATTGCGGGACGCGTTGGACGATGGCGGGATAATTGCGCAAAAAGTTCTTGTAACGTATTTCGGGAGTATCGGTGTACAAAGAAGCTATCTGGGTAATGGCATCTAAATAAACGGCTTCGATGGCCAGACGGCCAAATCGTTCGCCGTATTCCACCTCTTTATAGAACTGCTGGATGCCGTCAAAGCTTATCAGCCATGCCACACAGTCTTCCAATGCCTGTATGCTGATCCCGGAAGGATGTTGCGGCAAAAAACTCGTATAGACACATACAAATTCACCTTCCTTATTGAAATAATTGGTTTGGTCCTCACCGTCTTTATCTACATAGTATCGAACGAGACCGGATTCTATGAAGATGATATTTCGGCATATTTCTCCCCTGGCGAGTAAATGCGCCCCTTTTTTATATTCTTTTCGGCGAAACAGCCGATGTGCGATCGCCTCGTCCGCCGGTGAAAAGGGGATGTAATTCCTAATCGTTTGAATAAGCAGGTCCACGCCCGTAAATTTTTGATCGCTTTTTGTCTGAAATTGATTTTACTATGGTTTGCCCATTTTTGCCCAATTCCGATGTTCATCGTAGGCATATGTCCACTCTTTACTACCCGGCCATCCTTGTCGTAGGCCTCCATGTTGCCTCGTCGTCATTATGGGGTACCGGTTACGGCGTAACCCGTTCGTCTAAATAAAGGTAAAATGCCTTAATGAGGTCATTTTCGACCAGAGCCACATCCGTTCCGGTCGCAATTGGTGGGACTCCCTGTGGCCCAAGATTCCACGAGGCAAGTTGCACAGAGTGATTAACCTGGGACGGCTTGTTCAATTCAAATCTGGATTCGGGCGGCCAATCACTTTGCAGTTTTGAAATCAGTGCGTTAATGGCTACGTGTCCGACTACCGGCGTTGCAGTATGGAACTCATAAAAATGAACATCTGGAGCATATGTTTTTTTCATTTCGGCTAAACGTCGGTGCGCATCCCGGTCATTCCAGATTACCAATAGACTGGTTTCTAATAGCTTTGCTGGGGTTGCCATAATTTTTCGAATTTATATTTTTCAACACAAATATACCTGCGTAAGGGAAAAAGCCCCATTGACTTAAATCAATTAATAATGTGACTTGGATTAACACCAGCTTAAGGGAGCGATTAATTCTAAATAACGGGACGAGTTCACTCGCAAGAGCGGACAAATGAAACAGCCCCATCCCGCTATTACGGGATAGGGTCTGGCCGGGGATAGTTTTCAGCTTACAACTAATCTCAATTACACCTGAATGTCAACAGGGACGATCTTGTCATCTGGATCATGATCTTTTTATCGAGCATAAACTTTCTAACAAGCAGATCGCCATTAAGTACATTGAAGAGGTCTTTGCCCATTGGGGAAACGCCCAGGCCGCTTTCGACTTTTCCGTTCGAGATCTCTAAATTGAAGGAGAAGTTTACATTCTTTCTATTATCGACGGCTTGTAGCTCTATTTTACTCAAGGTGAACTGCTGCTCTTCATTCACTGCCTTTTTTAGCAGGATCCTGATAGCGGGTAAATATTTCGTCCAAAGAGCAACCGACTTTCCTTCATTCATAAATATTCGCGTTTTAATTTTGTTGGACCTCTCTAAGGAGTTTAACAGGTGATGATACGCAATATGCAGCGCCAAGAGCCTATATTAACGCACAAATTGAAATGATAGTATCTGGCCTACGATTGTGCCTAATACTTGGCAAATATCGGATTTTATAGGTAATATATCACAATTCGTGATTCAAGGCTCCATTTTGACGGTATCAGAGCCTTATATTAGGTTACTCTAACTCGCAAAAATAATATATGAAGCTTCTTCTCACCCCGGCCGGCGATGATAGCGGGTGGGCACTGGTTGATTTTGCTGGCTTTTCCCATCTGGATCACGAGAGCTTCCAGGACCACTCCTTGTTAAATGCAGAAAAATGGGCATCTAAGTTGCCTTTACCGACATATGCCCTCGACGATCAAAGTGCCGTTCCCGCGGTTACTCTCTATAGCATTAATGGGAACGCATGTGTGTTTGGATCGGGACTGGCGCTGACGCCGGCGGTTAATTTCTCCGCCGATTACAGTAGTACCTGGACGTTGTTCCCGCCGGTTTTTAATCCAGCCTTGCCTGGCGCCGGTTTCTATTCCAGTGGGTTCTTTAGGTTAAGCCCCGTAGGCAATACGGAGGTGCCCGGATTATACGCTCAGCAAACCTGTGCAAATGGCAATGCCCGGCAATTGTATAAGATCGATGTCCCGGCCAAGACGGCAACTTTGGTTTCCAGCATCCAGGACAACTATATACCGTTGGCCATGCAATTTGCGAACGCGAAAACAGGATGGACGCTCCTGAGCGGCGGCGGTACCTATATCTCCACCACTACTGATAGCGCAATAGCCTGGAGCAGGCCGGTTCTTATCGACACCAGGAACCTGGGTGGCTTGCGGGTGAGCGCAGCTGGTCAGGTAGCTGTATATTCCGTATCCGGCGCTTATTTTAGCGGGGTCCACCCGCCCGCCGGGTCAACCGAGAAATACTTCCGGTCGACAAACCCGGCGGTAGCGGGCAATTGCGTGACCAGGATACCATCAGGGGGTATCTGGTAGACGCGCCAGCCATCCTCATACGCTTTGGTAGCGCCATCGCTCCGGCCAAAAAGGATATTCACCTTTCCGGCAAAATCCGCCGGTATCAGGTATTCATCGGGAGCGGCCTTTTGAGAACAAGCGATGGTCAAAAGGAAACCGGCGATGGGAAAAAACTTATTCATGCTTATATGCCTCCATCCGTGCTCTGCTGATGGTGTCGTATTTCCCTTCTTTTTTATATAGTTTTTTGTTAAAGAATAGTAGGGTATCCTTCCCGGACACGATGCTTATCTTTTCGTGTTTTTCGGAACTGTCGACGGGACTAAATCCTGTATACTTTATTTTATAAGCCACTTCTATGACGCTGTCATGTGCGGACCATGCTCCCTTAAAGATCTCGACGCCCGGCTCTCCTTCGAAAATAAGAGAATCATCGTAATTCTTTGGTTTTCGCTGTGTAGAGGCAAACATTGTAAAAGTACCCGAACTGTCGAAACTAAGTGTTCTGAAACTGGCTGTCCTGAACACATCTCCCGTGTCTTTTCCAGCATTGTCTCCCCCCCAATGAATGCTCGCGGGGATCCAATACCCTTGCAAAAAGGTCGAAGACGCGATCGACTTTCCGCCTTTTTCATTGCCACATGACATAATAAACAGCCACACGACCAAAATTGCAATTTTTCTTTCCATAGTATTAATTGATTGTGGTGATTGGTTGATCAACGGCAAAAGGCACGATCCCCTTTATTTCCTGATGCTCCCAGATGTATTCGAGTATGATCTCATCCTTCTCACATGTACAGCCATGCGTTCGACTGTTGTACCATGCATCCTTACCGTGTAAATACAGTCCCCTGTCCCGGCTGCCATCCGTGGGATGTAACCTGATACGATAATTGCCATAATCCGAATTGACGCTATGAGTCGAGCCATCTGGCCTCGTTATAATTGTACCATCTTCAATCTTCTGCATGCCCATGGTTGCAGGCGGATTTTCAGCATCATTGGATTCGACATGGCTGTTTTTGGACATTACGGTTCGATCGCCGGGATTAAGATGCATTTTATAATTACCCGGCGCAGTTTCGTCGAAACCTCCGGCCCACCAGCCTGCTCCGGAGAACGCGGTCGACGATTTCAAGACCTTGTCCTGGTCGTAGAGCGTCAATGTACCCCGTTTTCCGCCTGCCGTAGTATGGCCCCGGTCGTAGGTGAACGTTACAAGATATCTGTATCCTCCCGTCATGGTTGCCTTTTTCCCATTTGAGTTTATGTACGTTGCCTTATTTCCCTTCTGCCAGTGCCAGGCCCTCGCTTTATCATTCTTAGCCTGATAATAAAACCAATTCTTTCCTGAGGGATCTATTCGGGTTATAGGGTTATCTCCTGTAAAGTCATACGGAGATGAGGATGCGTATTTATCAGCCATTGGATCTACACTTTGCCATATGCTCGTCCTCGGATCATAGTATCTGGCTCCGTAATAGTATAGT
>DASYZH010000132.1:0-14571 GCA_035946435.1 Puia sp.
ATTAATTAATAAGAGCCGTATGATGCGAGAGTATCACGTACGGATCTATAAGGGGCTCGGGGTGAGATTCCCCGGGCCTACTTGACAAAACCACCACTCATGAAGTCATTCCTCACCCGTACGGCATTCCTCTATTTCTTCATCCAGTGCGCTCCACTGGATCCGAAATACTATGCTGCTATCTTTTCGCTGCCCTGGTCGAAGCTGCGCTACGAAGATATCTTCACCCTCGCACATTATACGCCGCGCATCTTCGGGGCCAATCCGAGCTTTGCCGATTGGGCCGTGATCCTCCTCATAGCCCTCGCCGGCGCCGCCATATGGTCCTATCGCACCCGCAACCGCGGATGGGCAACTCCCGAAAGCGAACAACACCACGCGGACCGTGGGTACTATTGGATCCGCACCATCGTCCGCTACCGCCTCGCCATCGCGCTGCTGGCCTATGGATTCATCAAAGTCTACCCGCTGCAGTCACCATTCCCCAGCCTGAGCAACCTGAACACGCCCTATGGCGACTTTACCCGCTGGAAACTCTTCTCGATGAGCCTCGGCATCGTCCCCTCCTACGAGGCCTTTCTCGGTGGCGTGGAGATCACGGCCGCCCTCCTGCTGCTCTTCCGCAAAACGGCTTCCATCGGCGCCCTCATCATCATCTTCTTCACCGGCAACGTAATGATGTCGAACATTTCATACGAAGGTGGTGAGTACGTCTACTGTGCGTATCTTATCTCACTCGCCGCCTTCGTGTTGTCATCCGACCTCGGACGCCTCGCTAATCTCCTCGTCTTCCATCGCCCCGCATCGCCCAACACCTTCCATCTGAAGCTGTCACCCCTCGGACAACGCGGCCGTCTCGTCGCCAAGACCCTCGTCTTCCTGTTCTTCGTCGTCCTCTTTGGCTTCCGTACCCGCTGGGGATACCTCCATGATCCGTATCAAATCCCCGAACACCCTGGCCTCGCGGCAACCAGAGGCCTATACAACGTCAGCGTCTTCCGCCTTAACCACGATACATTGCCCTATTCTCCCACTGACTCGATTCGCTGGAAGAACGTCGTCTTCGAATCCTGGGCGACCCTCAGCGTCGCCGGCAACCGGCCCACGGATATCGATTCCGCTAACAGCGAAGACGTGACCGCCACCACCGACCTCGACAAGATATACGAGCTGGAAGGTACCAATGGCCGCAGCTATTATAACTACGACTTCGACAGCACAACCCAAACCCTGACCCTTCGTAATAAGAATAGCCACGACAGCACGGATCGCTGGCAACTACACTACGACCGGCCGGATAGCAGCCGCATCATCCTCTCCGGCCTCAACCCCCGCCGCGATTCCGTATATGTAGTGCTCGACCGTATCGACAAAAAATACCTGCTGGAGGAAGCCGCCAAAACCGGCCGTACCAAATCATTAAAACTGTAAAACCACCGCTATGTCCGCCACAAGTCCCTGGACCTCCACGGAGAAGATCGCCTTTCGCATCGCGCTGATTTTCTTCACCGTAATCTCCCTGCCGAATAATCCCGGCTGGTACAGCGAGCTGATCCATTTCAACTGGTTTCGCCTCAACTACCGCGATCTGTACGACATCGCCCGTTTCGACGGCGGCATCGCGGTGTCGCGTACCTTCTTCGGCAGCAGCCTCATGGGCTACGCCACCTGGCTCTGGACGCTCGTCATCGCCATCGTCGGCGCCACCATCTGGACCGCGATCGTAAAAGCACGGAAAACAGAACGTCGGGAATACAATACCCTCTACTACTGGCTCCGGGTCATCGTCCGCTATCGTGCCGGCATCGGCATCATCGGCTTCGGCTTCACCAAACTCTTTCCCGTCCAGATGCCCTATCCATCACTCGGCGTGCTGAACACCAACTTCGGCGACCTCACCGCTCAAAAGGTGTTCTGGCTCTCCGTAGGCATCGTGCCCTGGTACCAGGTCTTCGCCGGTGTGGTCGAATGCCTCGCGGGTACTCTGCTCTTTTTCCGCCGCACCACGACCATAGGTGCTATCCTTCTCTTGGCGGCACTCGGCGACATCGTCTACGTGAATCTCGCCTACGACGGCGGCGTCCATGTCTATGCCAGCTATTTTGTCCTCCTCGCCGGCTTTCTCCTCGTCAAAGACATTCCCCGCATCTATCACCTCCTGATCCGGGAGCGGGTGACCATCCCCGTGGAGCACTATCCCGCACTCGGGAAGCCCTGGCAACGCTGGACCCGAATCGGGCTGAAATCGGCCACGTTCTTTATCTTTCTCATCCTGCTCACCTGGTTGCAATATGTCAACTTCCGCTACGATCCCTATAAACAACCCGCGGTAGCGGGAGTCCCCACCCTCCGCGGGAACTATATCGTCTCGGAGTTCCGTATCAACAATGTAACTATCCCCTACAATCCCTTGGATACCATCCGCTGGCAGGATGCCACGTTCGAGAACTGGTCTTCGCTAACGTTATCGGTCAACCGGCCGCTGCCCCTCGAGCTGGGCAACGGCGGCGGCGCTCCCCAGCGCGACATCGAACGCAATTTCGAGATCTCCGGCGTCGCAGGCGGCCGTCGGGTGTTTCACTATTACGCGGATACCGTAGAAAAGGTCCTCTATTTGGAAGACAAATACAAGACGCCGGATAGCACCCGCGGCCGTTCCGGCCGCGGCGGCAACGCAAAACGCACCAAAGGATCGACACTCGCCGGCCAAGGTGAGAGCGGCGCCGACCCCGCCTCATCCGCGGGCACCCGCGGCAGCCGTCATAGCTGGATCAGCTCCGAAGCCTGGTCCCATATCGGCAACGAGGTCGACCGCATCAACCCACTCGCCGCCTCCGCCCGCCGCGACAAAGAATACGCCGACCCGCCCAAATACGAAAAACGCAACCGCATGATCCTGCATTATACCACTTCGGACGGTTCACATATCATCCTCACCGGCATCGACGACCGCAAGGATTCCATCTACGTAGTCCTCGACCGAAACCCCAACGCCTATGCGCTTTCACCGAGCTCCCTCCAGGCCGGGTCCTATTGAACATCAGCCCGGTCACCGCCCAATGCACGCGGCGCAGCCTTCCGGTCGTTCCTCGGCTCGCATTGAGGGTGGTCCCCGGCGTATTCGTATCAGCCGTCTGTCCCTGTCGCTGGCCGGCTTCGTAGGTTGCATCCTCTGCCTGGCGTGGAACATCATCGCCGGGCACCACCAGCCGGAACAACCGCCAGACCATTTTGGCTTCGGCCGGCCCGCCACCCAACACGAGATCGACTCCGAAGCCATCGCCATCCCGCCCAGCGGCCGCGGATTGCCGAATGGTCACGGGGACTCCGCCGCCGGCGCCCAGATATATAAGTTCAAATGCGCCGCCTGCCATGGCGCTCACGGCACCGAAGGCCCTTATCAAAAGCTCGTCGGCGACACCGGCAAGAACAAGACCATCGGAAACTACTGGCCCTTCGCGACCACCGTTTTCGACTACATCCGCCGCGCCATGCCTCTCAACGCTCCGGGAACCCTCAGCCCGGATCAGGTGTATGGACTCACGGCATACCTGCTAAGCGCAAACAAGATCATTTCCGCCCGAACCGTCCTCGACGCCCGGTCCTTGCCCGAAATACAAATGCCCGCAAAAGACCTCTTCATCCCCAATGACAACCGATAAAAAATTCTCCCGCCGTACCCTGCTGGCAAGTGCCGCCGCCACAGCCACGCTTACCGTGCTGGGCAAAGTCGCCGGCCAGTCGCTCAAGACGCCTAACCCGCCCGGCCCCACCCACACACCCGGCCCCACGCACACACCCGGCCCCACGCACACACTCGATCCCACCCACACGCCCGGCCCGCCTCCCTCGGCCCTAGGCACCCGCTCCAGATTCGAATCGCTGAAACTCATTCCCTCGGATACCTCCTCCCGCACTCCGCTACAGTCGCTATACGGCATCATCACACCCTCCGACCTGCACTTCCAACGGCATCACGGCGGCGTACCAAAGATCGACCCCGAAAAATACCAGCTCCTCATCCACGGTATGGTGGAACGACCCACCGTCTTCACACTCAAAGACCTCAAACGTTTTCCCGCGTTGTCCCGCATCTGCTTCCTGGAATGTGCCGGCAACTTCCGCACCGGCAAAACCGAACTCACCCCACAGGAGATATGTGGACTCACCAGCCAGGCCGAGTGGACCGGCGTCCCCCTGTCCACGCTTTTTCGCGAAGTCGGCGTCGACCCCAAAGCCACCTGGTTCCTGGCGGAAGGCGGAGACGCTGCCGTCCTAACCCGCAGTATCCCGATCCGCAAAGCGTGGGATGACGCGATGATCGCCTACGGCCAAAACGGCGAAGCCCTCCGCCCCGAACAAGGTTATCCCGCCCGCTTGCTGCTTCCCGGCTGGGAAGGTAACATGAACGTCAAATGGATCCGCCGCATCGAAGTATCCGATGGGCCGTTCCAAACCCGCGAAGAGACATCGAAATACACCTATTCCCTTAAAAACGGTAAATACAGCCAGTTCAACTTCCTCATCGACGCCCGCAGCATCATCACTGCCCCCTGCTATCCTGACACGATAGAAAAGGGCTGGGTCGAAATTCGCGGCCTCGCCTGGAGCGGCAGGGGCCAGATCACCCGCGTAGACATCAGCACCGACGCCGGCCGGTCCTGGCAGCCCGCTCACCTCAACGGTCCCGTCCTCGAAAAAGCCCATACCCGCTTCACCTGCCTGTGGAATTGGGACGGCGAAGAAACCGAGATCCTGAGCCGCGCGACAGACGACACAGGCTATACGCAGCCCACCCTCAAAGAAATCGCCGCCACTCGCGGCCCCGACCTTGGATATCATATGAACCCTATCACCGCCTGGCATATCCAAAAAGACGGCCGCGTATTCTTTAAACCCGAAAAATGGAAATGACCCATATCGAATATGATGCCGTCGTCGTTGGCTCCGGACCAAACGGACTCGCTGCCGCCATCACCCTGCAACACGCCGGCGTCAGGACACTCCTGCTCGAGGCAAAAGCCACCATCGGCGGCGGCCTCCGCACCGAAGAACTCACACTTCCCGGCTTCCGCCACGACGTCTGCTCCGCCATCCATCCCATGGCCGTGGCTTCCCCATTCCTCCAATCACTGCCGCTCGAAAAATTCGGCCTCGAATATATTCATCCGCCTGTCTGCGTCGCACATCCGCTCGACCACGGTGACGCGGCATTGCTCTACCGATCGCTCAACCGAACGGCGACGCTCTTGCAGCAAGACTCAATTAACTATCACAAACTCTACGATCCCCTCGTCCGCCATTGGCCGGATATAGCAGCAGACACCCTCGGCCCGCTCTCCATCCCCGCACATCCACTGCGGATGGCGCAATTTGGCCTGCGGGCCATCACGCCGGCCACGAACCTGAGCAAAAAATTTGAAACCGAAAAAGCCAAAGCCCTCTGGGCCGGCATCGCCGCACACGCCATCACCCCGCTATCGTCGGTAGCCTCCTCCGCGATCGGCCTCGTCCTCACCATCGCAGCGCACACTACCGGCTGGCCCCTCCCGAAAGGCGGCTCCGTCAGCATCGCTCACGCAATGGCTAACTATTTCGAATCTCTCGGCGGTAAGATCGAAACGAACACACCCATCGAAAAGCTATCCCAGCTTCCGTCCAGCCGGGCCGTACTATTCGATCTCAGCCCGCGACGGCTCCTCGGGATCGCCGGCCACCGCTTCTCCGACACCTATCGCCGCCAGTTGTCCCGCTACCGCTATGGCCCCGGAATTTTTAAAGCCGATTGGGCCCTTGACGCCCCCATTCCCTTCACGAACGAAGGCTGCCGCCAGGCAGGCACCGTCCACATCGGCGGCACGCTCCAAGAAATTGCCTTTAGCGAAAACGAAACAGGACACGGCCGCCACACCGAAAGACCCTTCATCCTGCTCGCACAACAAAGCCTCTTCGATCCCTCCCGCACCCCGCAGGGGAAACATACCGCCTATGCCTACTGTCACGTACCCAATGGCTCTACACGCGACTACACGGAGATCATAGAAACGCACATCGAACACCACGCTCCCGGCTTCAAAGAGCGCATCCTCGCCCGTCATACCATGGACACCGCGGCACTGGAAACCTACAACGCGAACTATATCGGCGGCGACATCATCGGCGGCGCAGCCGACATCCGCCAGCTCTTTACACGACCGGCACTCCGATCCAGTTCCTACCGCACCTCCGCCAAAGGACTCTATCTCTGCTCGGCCAGCACTCCCCCCGGCGGCGGTGTCCACGGCCTCTGCGGCTTCCATGCCGCCAAACGGGCACTCAGGGACATGTTCCCGGAAAGATCAAAAAAATAATAACCTACTAATTTTGTAGACTAATAGATTTTCCCTTATCTTGCCTTAAATCTTAACTGCATGCCCGAACGATCCACTGCGCTCGACGCACCACAGTCAGCGGCGCCCCCCACCCAAAATAAATTTCTCGCAACCGTCACCGAAGACTGGTGGGCGGTTTGGCTCGGCCTCGGCATCATCGCCCTGGCTTATATCTTTTACCTGTCCGGCTCCAGCATCTCCTGGATTGCAGTGGCGCCGTCGAAATGGTCGACCTTCTCACAGCTGGCGGCACAGTATGCTGCCAACGCGGTTCGCTATCTCGCACTCCTCGTCGCATCCCTCGCCCTCCTCACCGGTGTGGCGACATTCCTCGGGCAAAAACCAAAAGCATTTGCCGCCTCGTTCCTATTTGTGTTCGTACTGTCAGCCATCATCTACACCGCTGGCAGCTGGGATCAGGCCAATAAGTATAACCTGGAACCACCCCTGGTGGCGCTCCTGCTCGGACTGTTCATCTCCAATGTCATCGGATTGCCCCGCTGGCTCGATGCCGGCTTCCGGGTGGAATTTTATATCAAGCTGGGCATCGTCCTGCTGGGCGCAACGCTGCCTTTCACCCTGATCATCTGGGCCGGTCCCGTCGCTATCCTGCAGGCATCGATCGTTTCCGTCGTTACCTTCCTCGCCATCTTCTTCACCGCCCGGAAACTCGGCCTGGACCGCCGGCTGGCTGCCGTATTGGGCGCCGGTGGAGCGGTATGCGGCGTGTCCGCCTCGATTGCCATTTCCGGCGCCGTACGTGCCAAAAAAGAGCATCCCCCGATCGCGATCAGCCTGGTCGTATTTTGGGCGATCATTTTCATTTTTGCATTGCCGATCATTTCGCGCACGCTGCAACTTCCCGCCGGTGTGGGTGGCGCCTGGATCGGGACGTCTGAATTCGCAGACGCAGCCGGCCTGGCCGCAGCACAGTCATATGGCAATCTCGCCGGCAAAGGTTTGGGCATCGCCGGAACACCGGACCAGGCCCTTGCCTCCTATACCCTGATCAAAGTCATCGGGCGCGACATCTGGATCGGCATCTGGGCGTTCGCGTTGGCGCTCATCGCCGTAACCGTCTGGGAACGCTCCGAAACCAACTCGAAGGTCCAGGTTGGACAAATCTGGTGGCGTTTCCCGAAATTCGTCATCGGCTTCCTCGTCGCATCGATCCTCACAACCTTGATCGTCCACGGAAACACACTATCGGATTATAATAAAGTCGTCAAACCCGCCCTCATAACACCAATTACATCGCTACGAACCTGGGCTTTCACTTTTAGTTTTCTTAGTATCGGCCTGACTACGCGATTTCGGGAATTAGTCAACGCAGGTACAAAACCCTTCATAGCATTCACGGTTGGCGTTATCATCAACGTCGTCCTCGGATACATCCTGTCTGTAGTCGTTTTCGGTCATTACTGGTCATCCATCGTAACTCATTGATGTATGAACATTTTTAAGTACCTTCAGCTACATACCCCGGACTCGGCCTGCCGGAATTGCGTCCACTTTCAAAACGATCCGGCCCATATCGAAAAGACCTATCCCGGCCTCACGACCATGAGCTCCGGCTTCGCATCGGTGCGGGATCGGGATGGCCTCTGCAATTATCACCACCTTTACCTTTCCGCAAGGGACAGTTGTCCTGACATCAAAATAATTTAAATCGACACTTCTATGGCAGAAGAATCAAAAAGACAAACCGCCCTGGGCGACGTAGCGGCCCGGCAACTGGCGATCGCCACCCGCACAGTGCCGCAGATGATCACCATCACGCCGCGCTGGCTCACGCATCTTCTCAACTGGATACCCGTAGAATCGGGCGTCTACCGGCTCAACAAAGTCAAGGATGCGACCCAGGTGGAAGTGGACTGCTCCGGCCGCGACGAACGGGTCCTTCCCCAAACCTTCGTCGACTACATCGAGAACCCGCGCGAATACAACCTCAGCGCCGTCAACACCGTCCTCGATGTACATACCCGCGTATCCGATCTGTACAGCAAACCGTATAACCAGATCTCGGAACAGCTCCGGCTCATCATCGAGACCATCAAGGAACGTCAGGAAAGCGAGCTCATCAACAACCGCGAATACGGTCTGCTGCATAGCGTCGCCCCATCACAACGCATCAACACGCGCACCGGCGCACCCACCCCCGATGATCTCGACGAGCTCATCACCAGGGTCTGGAAAGAACCCGGCTTCTTCCTCCTGCATCCCGCCGCCATCGCCGCCTTCGGCCGCGAATGCACCCGCCGCGGTGTCCCGCCGCCTACCGTGTCGCTGTTCGGCTCGCAATTCCTCACCTGGCGCGGCCTGCCCCTGATCCCGTCGGATAAGGTTCCCGTGGAGAATGGCAGGACAAAGATCCTCCTCCTCCGCACCGGCGAAAGCCGTCAGGGCGTCGTAGGCCTCTATCAACCCGGTCTGCCCGGTGAGCAATCACCCGGTCTCTCCGTACGCTTCATGGGCATCAACCACCAGGCGATCGCCTCCTATCTCGTTTCACTTTACTGTTCCCTCGCCGTCCTCGTCGACGATGCCCTCGCCGTGCTGGACGACGTCGCAATCGATAAGTATCACGAATACAAATGGCCGTCATGAGCACCGAGTTTCCCACACCCGAAGACTTCGCGGGCGAACAATTCTTCCGGATTCCCGGCTTCGGCGATCTGTCCGGCGTCCCCGACGAGTCCCTCATCCAGGAACTCGCCAACCAGTTCTTCAAAGCACCCCCCGTACCGCAACCAACGCAAAGCAATATTGGAGCTGTCCCCTCGTCCATAGCAGGCAGTGGCATCTCACCCTCTGCCGTCAACCAGGGCAATGCCGTCGACCTCAAGGACCCGCAGACCAGCCTGCCCGACCCCCACTTCGCCGGCACCGGTCATGTCCCTTCGTCAGTGGCGGGCAGCGGTGCATCTCCATCCGCCGCATCCTATAAAGGCCCACAACACAACAACGCCGTTCCCCCAAGCGCATCCGGCCCCTTCTATTTCATCAACGATAAGAACCCCTTCCACCAGCAACGCGAATCGCACCCGTCGGACCCCTGGCGCCCCTCTGACTTGGGCGCCCGTCCGGCTTCCGCCCTGCCGGCACCACCTTTCGACGTCAACCAGGTCCGCCGCGATTTCCCGATCCTTCATCAGCACGTGGGCGGCCGCCCCCTTGTCTGGCTCGACAACGCCGCGACAACGCAAAAACCGCGATCCGTTATCGAACGGATCGCCCATTACTATCGCCACGACAACTCCAATATCCATCGCGCCGCCCACGAGCTGGCAGCCCGCTCTACCGACGCCTACGAAGGGGCCCGCGAAAAGGTTCAGCATTTCCTCAACGCCGCCAGCCCTAACGAGATCGTCTTCGTTCGCGGCGCCACGGAAGCCATCAACCTCGTGGCGAAAAGCTGGGGCCAGCAATTCCTGCAGCCCAATGACGAGATCATCATTTCTCATCTCGAACATCACGCCAACATCGTCCCCTGGCAACAGCTCGCCGCCACAAAAAACCTTAAGCTCAAGATCATCCCCGTAGATGACGACGGACAACTCCGCCTAGACGAGTACTCCAAACTCCTGACCGGCAAAACGAAGCTCGTATCCTTCACCCAGGTCTCCAACGCACTCGGTACCATCACCCCCGCTAAGACCATCGTGGAGATGGCGCATGCAGCCGGTGCCAAAGCCCTCGTCGACGGCGCCCAGGCCGTGTCCCATATGCCCGTGGACGTGAGAGCGCTCGACGCCGATTGGTACGCATTCTCCGGTCATAAGGTTTTTGGCCCTACGGGTATCGGCGTCCTCTATGCCAAAGAAGATCTCCTCAACGCCACCGACCCCTGGCAGGGTGGGGGCAACATGATCAAAGACGTGACCTTCGAACACACGACATACCAGCAGGCTCCCGCCAAATTCGAAGCCGGCACCGGCAACATCGCCGACGCCATCGGTCTCGGCGCCGCGATCGACTACGTCACCGCCATCGGTATGCCCCTCATCGCCCAATACGAACATTACCTCCTGCAATATGCGACCCGCTTACTCAACGACATCCCGGGCCTGCATATCATCGGCACCGCACCGGACAAGGCCGGCGTCCTCTCTTTCGTCCTCGACGGCTACCGCACGGAACAGGTAGGAGCCACCCTCAACTCGGGCGGCATCGCCGTCCGCTCCGGTCACCACTGCGCCCAGCCCATACTCCGTCGCTTCGGTCAGGAATCCACCGTCCGTCCATCCCTCGCGCTCTACAACACCTGCGCCGACATCGACGCCCTCATCTCCGTCCTCCACCGCCTCGCGTCCAACCGCCCCCGTTAACAAAATACTTGCGCTCATTCCACATTTTTTTCCCCCGAAGATTTTTTTTCTTTCGAACTTTACACAATGCATTGCCATTTGTTAAATCATAACCCTATCTACTATGTCAAAAATTAAAACCTTTATCACCTTCTTTAAAGAGTTCGTGGAAGAGAACCCTGTATTTATCCTCTTGATTATTGATGTCATATACCTGGTCATTAACATTTTTATTGGTCATCACCGGCACTCCTAACCAGTTTCGACCCATATTTTTTTCCGAAAAAGGTTTTTCTTCTTCTTAATTTTGTACAACACCCAACTCTCATCTATGGAAGCTCCTAATATCCAGCTGTATAACCTGTTCCGGCAAGACCTGCGCCTCACCGATGGTAAATCGTTAGAGCTTATGCACCTGCTTGACAAAGAATATAAAAGCGGCGTTAAGGAAGATATCGCCGCTCTCGGTAAATTATTGGACGCCCGGTTCGAGAAAATCGATGCGCACTTCGAGAAGATCGACACCCGCTTCCAGGCCATCGACGACCGGCTATCCGCACACGACAAGCGTTTCGACGCGCTCGACAGCAAGATCGATAAAAGTTACGTCGCCCTCGACAGCAAGATTGATAAAAGTTACGATGCCCTCGACAACAAGATCGATAAAAGTTACGTCGCCCTCGACAGCAAGATCGCCATAAAAGCAGCCGAACTCCGCACCGAGATCCACAAATCACGCACAACTATCATAATCTGGGTTGGCAGCGTCATACTTAGCATCTTCGCGCTGATCATTGCCTGGTTTAGAAAATAGGCCGGCCGCCCCACCACAAAAACGAGGACACTTATCGTATCTTCGAACCCTCATGGAAACACAATTGTTCGAAAAGCTGGTCGATATCCGGAGACACCTGCATCGATTCCCGGAATTGGGCTTCACCGAGTTCAAGACCTCGGCCTTCATCGAAACACAGCTCGGGGAATTAGCTATCCCCACAGAAAAGATCGCCGTCACCGGCCTCATCGGCACCCTGAAAAAAGGAGAAGGCCCTACCGTCATCCTGCGCGCCGATATGGACGCCCTGCCGGTGGTGGAGCCCGCAGACGCCCCCATCCGAAGCCAAAACGAAGGCGTCATGCACGCCTGTGGCCACGACCTGCACATGACCATGTTGCTTGGCGCAGCCCATCTCCTCACAGCCACAGACTTCCAGGGCACAATTAAATTCGTCTTCCAGCCTTCCGAAGAAGGCAACGCCCGCAGCCCGGTAAAAGGCAAATCCGGCGGCCAGCTCATTATGGAAAGTGGAAAGCTCGACGACGGCAAGGCGATCCTCGGCCTCCATGTCCATCCGCTCCTGCCCGTGGGCACACTCGGCTACAAAAATGGCGAAGCCCTCGCCAATGTCGGCAATTTCTCCATTCATATAAAAGGCAAAGGCGGACATCCCGGCGCCATGAAACACGTCATCGACCCCATCGCCGTCACCGCACAGGTCATCGCCGGCGCACACGCCCTCGTAGGACCGCAACCCGATCCGCCATCCGCCGTCCTCGCCATTACCCACCTCGAAAGCCTCGCCCCGCCAAGCTTCAACGTCATCCCCTCTGAAGTCTTGCTACAAGGCTCCATGCGCGCCCACGAATACAACGTATACCAGGACATCGTCGCCCGCATGCACGCCCTCTTCCAAACACTCGAACAACAATCTCGCTGCACCATCGGGCTCGACTTCAGCGCCTACTATCCAAGCCTCGTGAACGACGCCCACATCCACGAAAAACTAAAACCCATCCAAAAGGCCATCTTCGGCGAAAACAATGTCGTGCCCAGCCTCGCTTACCTGGTAGGGGAGGACTTCTCCTTCTATTCCCGCAAGATGCCCGGCCAGTTCTATTTCCTCGGTGCAAAGACCACGAAAAACGACGCCTTCTTCCTGCACCACCCGCAAGTCACGTTCAACGAAGACTGTATAAAATATGGCGCGCCCCTGCTTGCACAAGGCGCCCTCCGGCTCCTGCAAACGACCTAGCGCCGCCGAACGCCGTCAAGCGGCCCCCGCACAAGGAACAGCCCCCGCACAAGGAGCCGCCCTAAGCCCCTCGCTGTTTGACAATGGTGAAACGATACTCCTTCCCCGTGTTGTGTGCCGCCCTGTAGGCCGCAGCCGTTATCTCCTGCAGCGACCCGCCGCCCCGGTAGGAATATTCCCGGCCCAGCTCCGCCAGTTGCTTCACCGATACTTCCGAACAACGCAACTTATCGAACAACTCCCTTTCCATCTCTTTGTCCAGTCGTTGGTAATCTTGCTCCGCAGCATTGGCGAGCCGGATGTTGGTCTTGTAAGCGGCCATAGTGTAAGTTTTTAATAGTCCACTAAATTAATAGACTAAATTAAAATAAACAAAAAGAATTTGCAACATTGACAAAAGTCCCCGAAGCCTTTTTCCGCAACGGCTCAGAAACCATAGAAGGCGGTCCCGTCACCCAAACCACCGACTCCTTCTTCATCGTACCCCGCTAACCATCCGCATCGAACCGGGCAAAACGGAACGTTTCGAAGAAAGACGCGCAGGAAGGTTCCGGTGAGATCGCCGGCGGGGTAGCCGAGATCCACACCGGCTACAGCGGCCCGCCACCGGACCCTACTACCAGGAATTTTTAAAGGAATTCAATGCCGGGATCGACGGGTTATTGACACAATAACCCCCACCTCTTCCCACCGCAACCACCTCCCCGATCACGATCACCGCCGGATGGGCCAACCGGTATTCCTCCGCCATCTTCGGCAACGCAGCCGCCACCCCCACCGCCATCCGCTGATGCGGTAAGCTACCATGCTGAATGATCGCCGCCGGCACCTCACCCAGCCCCTCCTGTAAATAGGCATCGGCGATCTCCCGCAGCTTCTTCATGCCCATATAGATCACCACCGTGCTCCGGCTCTTCATGGCTAACCTAAGGTCGGAGGATAATGCCCCATCCTGTTTCGTACCCGTCAACATCCAAATGCCATCACTGATCGCTCGATGCGTCAGGGGGATTCCAGTCAGACCCGAGGTCTGCATGCTCGTGATGCCGGGAATATAGGTCACCTTCATGCCCAGCTCCCGGGCAACCACCACCTCCTCGAAACCCCGCCCAAAAATAAAAGGATCGCCGCCCTTCAGCCGTACGATGATCCCCCCACGACGCGACTTCTCCTCTATCAACGCATGGATCACCTCCTGCGGCGTCGACAACCCATACGGCTCCTTCCCTACACAGATACATTCGCAACCTGCCGGCGCCAGCTCCAGCAAAGCCGGATTGGCAAGATGGTCATATAATATTACGTCCGCCCGGCCCATTGCCTTCCAGGCCTTCACCGTCAACAATTCCGGATCACCCGGCCCGGCTCCTATTAATATCAATTCCGTAGACGAACTTTCGAAGGAATTCATATATTTAAAATTATAATGTTATTATATATCCACAAAATAAGCAAAAAATCCAGCATATGGGCTATCTATTATTACGTAAGTAATACTTTTTATGAAATAAAATCGCTAAACTTGTGTTGTATTATTGAATGTAATTTATTTTAATATGTCTGAATTGAAGCCCATCGCAGTCGTTATCGGTAATGGAATGGTAGGACATCGTTTCTGCGAGAAGTTGAAATCCAAAGGATTATACCGAATCATCGTTTTCGGGGAAGAACCTCGCCCCGCATACGACCGGGTTCACTTGAGTGAATATTTTAATGGGAAGTCGGCGTCCGACCTCAGCCTCCCCATGACGGGCTGGTTTGAAGACGACGAGATCGTCCTCCATCTCGGCGACCCCATCCGCGAGATCGACCGCGGGCAGCGCATCGTTCATTCCGCCAAAGGGATCGTCCAACCCTATG
>DASYZH010000133.1:0-20243 GCA_035946435.1 Puia sp.
TTAAAATTCACGCCACCCTTGACACCCAGGTCGAGAGCCAGGCCGAGATAATTATTCCAGGAAACGCCGAGCGTCAGATCCAGGGAAGGAGGCAGGAACTTAATCCCCGTATACTCGAAATCCGCTCCGGTGCTCACGCCATAGGTGATGTTCGGCTTCAGGTTGGTCGTTTGCACCAGCGTGTCCGTGCCATCGAAATCATCGGGAATACCCCGCATATTCCGGCTGATGCTCCCGGGATTGATGTTCCAGCCGAGACCCACCCAGCTCGCATCCTGTTCCGGCCCAACCTCGCCGTCGTAATAGAGGTTCACCGGGTAGCCGCCGACGTCCAGCAACGGAATATTATAGCTGAAATTGCCGGTGAAGAGATTCACCATATTACTCATGTTGACCGACTTGAACGAACCCATCTCCGGCTGATTCGGTCCGCCGATCCGGGCCCGGGCAGGCAGAGCCTTGGCCGCTAGTCTGGCCGGCCGGGGGCTCGATGCCGGTTTGGGTCCATACAGGCTTGCAGCAGGCTCCGGTCCACCCGCTCTCGACATCCCGGTAGTGAACGCCTCAGGCGCTGGCAAAGCAGGCGCCCCCGGCCCATAGGATGCCGGCGCCCGGTAAAGCACGCGGCAACCGGCTTCGGCCGCCTGCGCGGTTAAAGCAAACGAGACATCGGCGGCAACGAACAGCAGCCAGGCAATGTATATTCGGTAACGGGTAGCTAGTAGGAGGATCATGTGCTAGGGGTTGTTCTGCTTTAAAATGAAGCTGGCGCTATAGATGTTTTTTCGACTGTCGGCTATCTGCACCCGGTAGATCCTTCCCTTCTGGAAAGAATTGCCGAGGACATAGGTCAGATAATTTTCACCGTATACGATCCGTTGCGACACCTGTTTGACCACTTTGCCGTCCGCCGACGAAAAGACAAGCGTATCCGGGTGATCTTTTTCGAAACAGTAGTATTTGATGCCGATCGTATCGCTGGCAAGTACCTGCACGCCGGCGGAACGCTCGCGGGCACTCCGCAGCGAGATGAAATTACCACCAGGCACCTGCAGGGGCGCGGTTTTGGGTGTAGCCAGCTTAAAGGTCCAGACCTCGCTCTGGTCGATGTACTGGTCCTGGTTGAGCACCATCACCCGCCAGGCGTAAAGCACGCCGGTGTCGAGCGGCTTGGCGCTGGTCGGATAGAGATTCACCGGGTCCTGTAAATGACCGATATTGTATACGGGAATGTTTTGCTGTATCGCCTGGTAGGGTCCCTGGTCAGGCAACACCTCCACGAGGATCATCTGGTAATTGAGATCGCTGAAGATATTTACGGGCGTGGGCGGCAACCAGCTGAATTGCGGGTAGGCCGTTTCCACCACGGATGTATCGGGCGGACTGTTCAGCTGCGGAGGACTCAGTGGTTGCACTTCCACGGGAATACAATCCTCCGCCGTAGGCATGCCATGGTCCACGGGAAGGATCACCGTATAACAGGCCTTGAAATTACCTGCGGGCAGAAAGCCATTGGGGTCCCGATCCGTAAAAAGCGGCGACAGATAATCGTACTGCACCGGGGCCACGTCTTTTGCGGTAAGGACATTGGCGCCTTTGGATAGCTGTAGCGTATGGGTGGTGGCGGTCATCACCGGCTGGCCGTTGGCCGCATCCACCAGGGTCAGCTGGATTGAAACGGGAACCGAGCCACTGGCGACCAGGGCCATATTCCACAGCTGGTTCTTCTGCATGACACCCACCGGTGGTACCTGCAATACGAGCGAGACCTGCGCGTCCGCCATACAGCAGGCGACCAGGAAGAAGATCAGGCAATAAAGTTGTTTGATAAGCATATGCCGTGGTTAGAAAGTTTTTGTATAAGTGATCCTGCCCAGATTATAAGGCACCAATTCTTTGTTGCTGCCGGGGATAAAGCCCTTGTCCCAGATGAGCCTGACCTGACCCAGCTGGCGGAAGATTATACCAGCGGTAGCGGAATATCCCCATTGTTTGATAGTATAGACCGTTTGATCATTGTATTTCAACCCGCCACCGATGGATAGCCATTTGAAAAGCCGGTAGTCGGCCTTGCCATCAGCCGTATACAGGTCATAGGAAGCATTGGCTGCCAGCGAAAGCTGTAACTGCAGCGTCAGCTTTTGAATAACGGCCATCTGGCTCAGCAGGAGATTGCTGGTGTTGAAGTAAACAAAATCGGTATCGGTGATCTTGTTGTAGAACCGCGTATACATCAGCAGCGAGAGAAAATTGATCTTGTTTACCTTGTAAGATTCGCTGGCCGTGGCGGTCATAGTATAAAATAGATTCTCCTGGTATTGATCGTTCGTCAGCCTCATGATCTGGGTGCTGGGGAAATAACCAAACGAAAGGACCGGCCACTTTTTCAACCGTAGCGTAGCCTGAAGGCTTCCAAACACGGCGGTGCTGGAATAAGCCGTGCTCAGGAGGGGGTTGACAAAATCATTGGTCTTCACGGAAGCCATGATCAACAGGCGTTTTTGCAACAGCGGTTGATCGAGCCTGACCGCCCATTGGCTTTGTTGCGTACCGGTGGTAAACAGGCTGAAACTTTGGAAATTCGCGCCGAAACGGGAATAGGTGGCGGTGATCTGCGTTTGCGATGCGGGGATAAGGGAATTTACTTTCAGCGAGTAGGCCTCGTTGCTGCGGAGGTTCATTTTCAGGGCGCTTCCCAGCAGGTCATGCGAGCGCGTGCTGTCCAGGCTATAGTAGGGGAGGGAGGACTTGGCTACCTCGGCGATCACCGAAGTATTCTTTAACACTTTATAACAACCCTGAATCGTAAATCCCATGAGGCTATAGTTGGGGATATCCGTACCCTGGGTAGTGGTGCTGGCATTGTAGAGCTGACGCTTGCCGGTATAGTAGGTGAAGATGAGGCTATTGCCGTCCTTCTTCCCCCAGCCGTAGCGGACCAGCGCGAGATATTGCCCCTTGACGCCATCGTTGATCGAATAATCGCGGTAACGATAGTCCACCGTCCCGGCGGCAACCGCCATATAGGCTTTGGGGTTGTATTCTATCTGCACGCCGTCGATACTCACATTCCTGGCCGAGAGCTCGGAGTAGTTGATCAGCGAACGGCCGATCCCGAAAGAGCGCACCGAATACAAGTTCTTGTAGCCTTTAGGTAAGGAGCTATCGGGCACATGCTCGCTGTCGAGTTCGTCTTTTAATACTTTTCCACTGGTAACACCATCGAGCTCATGGCTGATATCCCCGGTTCCCTTCTTCTGCATCCCTTCTAGCCGCTGGTATTGCTGTTGTAGAGAATCGATCCGCCCCTGCAGGCTATCGAGATGCTTTTGCAGGCTATCATAACGATGCACCCAGGAGGAATCCATCGCCGGTATCGCGGATTTTATCGGGTCGGGGCCGGCACCGCTTCCATGCCGGGCCATGCCAAAGTCATGCGATGGGTCCCAGTCGGATAATTGAAAACCAGTGGCCGGCGCCCTCGGGTCGGACAGCGTGTCACGGGCTTTCAACCAGGCGAGTTCCCGTTGGGCGATCAGCCGTTGTTGCTGTTCTGGCCCATTCAGCCAGGTGTTGAGCGCATAGAATTCCTTTTGCGAACCGTTGAGCTCCTTACCCAGCCTGTTCAGCGAATCGGTAAGGGCATAATGCTGAAGCAGGAGATTGAGCGCTTGTCTTTTTACCTTGTTATTGAACTGGCCGGCGTTGTATTGGAAGCTGACGTCGGTAATGTTGCGGAAAAGCGAAGAATTGCTCCATCGGGTCGTGAAGATCACCCGGAACGGATATTGATCCCGGTAGTTGAGGTCGAGCCATGTCTGCAGCGTCTGCTGGTTGATGTTCTTTTCGGCATAGGGCGTGTCGATGCTTGACCAGTAATCGAAATCATAGTTGATATTACCGTGTACGGTGATCAAGGGTGTCCTTTGCGGAAGGTCTTTGGATTTGCGCGGGCTACGCAAGGGCGGCAATACCCGGCGGGCCTGGAACCAAACGATCCGGCTGGATTTGCACTGGGCCCTCACCGGGAACATAAGGACCCGGCCATCGGTATCCTGCGGCTTGTTCGCCACCGGAACATACTTGACCGGAACCGAATCGGTCGGGCCTTGGGGGGCCAGATGCTGCGACCAGGCATTCGTGGCAGCCAGCGTTAAAGCAATCATTATGATGATCGCGTCTCTCAATGGCTGCGATTTTCAAGGGCCTTGGTCAAATGCAGATTTTTCCGTTTGAGGGACCGTACCTGCCTGTCGAGATCGGCAAGCCGGATAGCCATGGCTTTCAATCGTTTGTTTTGATCGATGAGATAGAGCGTATTCTCTTCCAGCTTCTTGAGCAGGGCTGCCTGCTGTTCGGCAACATCGACACCCTCGTGCCGTTCCTCCTGCTCCGGGAGAATCCCCGGCAGATGGTGATATTGGCGGATATAATATTCCAACGAATCGAGCGGCGGCAGCTTATAGGTATCGCCGAACACAAAGTCCGGCCAGTTGGCGAGCGGTTTGACCTTGATCTTGACGAAGATGGCCGTGCCGTTGACGGCCAGCTGATAACCATCGGTAACCTTTGTGCCGATGCCTATCGTGCCGTCTTTGAGGATGGTCATCCGTTCGACATTATTGGTACGGAAAGAAAGCCGGTTGGTATCCACCGTACCCACGAAGCTGCTGTCCCCATTGGTGGCGATATTGCCGGTGGTGGACCAGAAATAGTTCAGCGACTGCACGCCGACATTCACAGTGGCTGTTGAGATGGTGCCGATGGCATCGGTGGCTTTGGCGGTGATCTGGTAGTTGCCGGGATCGGGGTCGACCCAGGTCATGGTATAAGGCGTGGCATCCGCCTCGCCGATCTTCGTCGTATCCGCATAGAACTCCACTTTGGCGATGGTGCTGCCCGTCTCGGAGGCCGTAGCCGTGATGATGAAGTTGCCCCCTTCCGACTGTACCGTGCCGTTGGCGGGTGCCGTCAATGCCACTACGGGTGCGCCGATGTTAGCCGAACCGGAATAAACCTGTAGCCCGGAGATAAAAGCAAAGGTTGCGGTGCTGGTGGCATTCACGTAAACCCAGATATGCCCGTTGGAATCGGGCTGGATATGCAAAAAGGTGACACCCTGGGTAGCATTATTATAAGTATTGAGGTATTGGCTTCCCCCTACGCTCGCTCCCGCCACCGTATACTGGGTCGAACCCGTATAGTAGACATCGCTGCCGCTCATCCGCAAGGTATAGGTGCTGTCCGGGTTGAGTCCGCTAAGCTCCAGTTGGGGGATCGCCGCATTATACAGCGCCAGGTTGTCATTGGTGCCGTTCCATTGGAGCCAGGTATCGGTCATCACAACCTGCGGAAAATACGTTGCCCCCGAAGCTCCTCCATAATCGTACACGTTGGAGGGCACGCCGTTGGGCACCCAGTTGGACGCGCTGATGGAGCTGATGGTGATGCCGTTCGCCGTTGCCGTTTGCGCGCCTGAATGCGGATCACCCGCCAGATTCGTCCAGCCGCTCGCCGTGCTCTGCGAGGCAAAGCTGAAGCTCGCGATCTGGGCCATGGATCGTTGCACCCCTGCCATGGCGAGCAGTAGCAATAATGATAACAGTCTTTTCATATTTTTGATTTGTCGCTTTTATTTTTAATGACTGGTCTGTAATACTCCGTCTATATAGATCTGCCAGCCTTTGCTTATCAAAAAGTTCATAGCTGCACGGCTGGCAGAGGTGGGCCCACTACCACCGGTCAAAATGCCGATCACGCCATTGGTCACCGTCTGGCCCGCGCCGGCGGCGATCTGGATGAACACGTTGTCGATCACCGACGAATCGATGGCAGCGAAGGGACCGCCCAGGCTTGTTCCACCGGCGGCATAATTGGCAAATAGTGCAAAATTGTTCAGGTTGGGAAGTAGTGAGAGGTCCTCGTGATTCCAGTCGCGATCGGCGATTGCTATATACTGCAACTGCGTAAAATAGGTGTTCCAATTGCTTTTGAGTCTACTCAGTTTAAAAGTCGTATCTCCCACTCCCATGTTAGTGCCGCCACCCCAGCGGGTAAGTATATAGTTCAACCCCTTATTGCCCGCCATGAAATCCTGCGGATAGCTGATGTTCAAACAGGGACTCACGCCGTCCCCGTTGTTCATCCGAAAATATTTTACGGAGTTGATGGAGTTCCAGTTTAGGACGCCCTGTAGGTTAGTCATGCTGGCCTGTTGGAAACAGCTGCCACCGATCTCATTGGTATGTTGCGGCAGGTAGCCCCGTAGGTTGCGCAGCTTTGTCAGACCGGTCGCAGGACTATTGACATTGTCAAAGTCAGTGTTCTCCGTCGTGTCGTTATGATAGCAGGTAATGGTCTTTAGACTGGTGTCGGGATAGGTGTGAATAAAGTAATAGGAGTTCAGGTTATAATATATGTGGTCGTAGTAGGGCACGTACACCGTATTCGGCGGATGAATCGCCGGCGTATCCGATTCCAGCGATGGCATCCTGATCCCCGTCCCATCGCCAAAATCAATATAAGCTCCGTTGAACTGCCGCACGGCATCGATCTGGTTCCACGGCAGATCGACCTGGTAATACCGCAACCCCGTGACCCCCGACGGCAGGATCTGCCCGGCATTGAGGTTTAAATTAAAATGCATAGAATCCCTGCCCAGCGCCAATGCCCCGACGCGCGCATCCGCGGTGTCGTTGTTCCAAAGGCTAACATAGGTAGTGGCATTCGCAGCATTCCCCAATAATGTACCATTAATATCAAATACACCCACCGGATAGCTTAAGGTGTTCGTACCGGCAAAGGTCTGCATGACAACGCTGTAGCAGATCTGACGTTTGGGTGGATTAGACCGGCCGGCAAATGCAAAGCATAGCAAGGCCACTCCGAAAAAAGCGGATAATTTGAACATGTCGGATATAGTTAAAAGCATAGCTCACTATCACCTCGGGACGATAGTGCTAAACAACTTGATGAAGCAAAAGGTGCGGGGAGGGCAAAGCGATGTTACCCCGTTAAAAACGTCGGGTTATTCATGGTCTGAAGGTTTAAGAATTACAAGTAGGAAAGACACAATAACAAGTTGGGAAAAGCAATAAATGGCGGAGTGAAGGTGGCGGGCGCATAGGGCTCGTCACGCCGGGGCGACGTGTTTCATATTGGCTTAACAGTTTAGAATGGGGTGAAATGGTTGATTAGCGAGGGCCGGATCAGCACCACGAATTAAGGGAAAATATTTTGATTTCAGCGCGAAGGGCACTGAACTCCTTATGCAGTCGATAAGTGATTTAGATTAAGCATATTAACGTTCAGCGTTAAGCACCTGTATTTTCCGCCGAATAAAAAAAGGTGTTTTAACCCTGTTTGTTACCCTACGTTTTTCCATTTGTCGGAAGATCGGAGCGTGTGGAAGACCTATTGTCTTTTCTCAATTCGATTTCGGAAGCCGGACATTGGCCGCTGTCCGCTGCATGTCTGGAGCATTTGCAACACGGCTTTCTCAAAGATTGCGACCTCTTCTATATCACGTGCGATGAACTTGACCAACTATATCGATCGTTTCTTGAATTCAATGTCATTGGGCGAATGCTAATGGAAAGATGCGGCATTAACCAGCAGCTGCGGGTTCATTTTTCTATCATAGATGGCTGAGTAAGCCAAGCCGTAAGAAGCAGTGGCCAGTGAGGCACAGGCGGGAGGCGGTTCTCACCCAATACTCATATTTTTGCGACAAATGTAAATTCGATGAACTGGATCATCCTTATCGTTGCCGGACTGTTTGAGGCGGCATTCGCGTTTTGCTTGGGAAAGGCGAAAACCGCCGCGGGTGCGGAAACCTATATGTGGTATGCCGGGTTCCTGGTGGCACTCGCCATCAGCATGCTCCTCCTCGTCAAGGCCACGCAGACCTTGCCGATAGGAACGGCCTATGCGGTATGGACGGGTATCGGGGCCGCGGGAACCGCCATAATAGGAATCTTAGTGTTCAAAGAGCCCGCGACGGTGCTGCGATTATTGTTCCTCGCCACGTTGATCGCCTCCGTAATTGGATTGAAAGCTGTTTCCCATGGGAGCTGACTGATCACTAGCTCGCAGCTGGCCCACTTTTATCCTATTGACTATAGCATTACTCTGGATCGCCGGGCCCGCTTATCCAGCGTGACCTGCCGATCGCGCCGGCTCACTGTTGTGGATCACATGCTCCGCCAAAAGCTTCTGTCGAACTGCCTCGATGGCAGCCGGACCACCGGCGCGCAATTCCAACGCGGGCTTGTATTTCTCGAGATCCACCGGCAGATATTTCGCGCTCCAGCCAATAGCTTCCACGAACAACGGCAACAAGTCGATGCTCTTCTCCGTGAGACTATACGTCATCTTTTGTTTGTGGACATCCTCCGGCGCTTTCCCCTTGGTGACCATCCCTTCTTTCTCCAGCATCGCCAGCCTGTCCCGTAAGATGTTAGAGGCTATCCCTTCCTCGGACAAACGAAGCAGCTCATTAAAGTGCCGCCGATTGTAGAAGATCATATCCCTGAGGATCAACAATGTCCATTTGTCGCCAACCACCTCGACCATTAGGTTCACCGGGCAATGAGATCTATGCGGTTCCATGCGATTGCAATTTAAAACTGGTTGCAAAGATAGATATTTTTTCCGGATAGGTGTGCCCTGCAAGGCATTGGGATATAGGTGATTAAAGATAGTTAAAAGATTTATCTTCTAAAAACCTTGTTTAATAAACACAAACAAGTTTAAATTTGCAAGTAGTTGTAAAGTAAAATCAGTTAAAATAACAATTTATGACACCTATTACCACACGTATTCTGGCCGTTGGAGCCGTCACCTCGCCGCTTACCGACGAGGACAGAAAGACCATTATGCCCCGGGAAGTACCGGCAACCGTTGAACTGTATCTGCAGGGGAAGATCGACCAATGGTGGTTCCGGTCGGACGGAAAGGGCGTCGTCTTTCTGCTCAACATGACGAATATCGAAGAGGCCCACAACCTATTGGAAGCGCTGCCGCTGGGCGTCGCTAAAAGAATGACCTTCAACTTGATCCCGGTGGGTCCGCTCTTTCCGTTGGGTTTGTTGTTGAACAGAGAACCAGCCGCATCGCGCTAGATCAGCTTATCCGGCGTGATCGGCAGCTCGCGGATGCGTTTGCCGCAGGCATTGTATACGGCGTTGGCCACAGCCGCGGCGACGCCGATCAGCGAGATCTCGCCGACTCCCTTGGTGCCTATGGGATTGATATACGGGTCGGGCTTGTCGATAAAGATCGCCTCGATATCCGGGACGTCCGCATTCACGGGTACATGGTAGTCGGCGAGATTGCCGTTGATATACCTGCCATAACGATCGTCGATCACCGCCTCCTCCGTGAGGACCATACCGATGCCGCCCACGGCGCCACCGATCATCTGGCTGCTCGCGGTCTTATGGCTGATGACCTTGCCCGCATCGACCACGGCGATGAGCTGCCGCACCCGCACCTGCCCCGTGAGCGGATGCACCGCCACCTTCGCGAAATGGGCCGAGAAGGAATAGCTGGAATATTTCTGCGCGTCCGCATCCGGCTTGGACTCGACCGAGAGTTCCAGCTCCGGCAATCCATGCTCCTTCAAGACCCGGACATAGTCGATGTCCGCAGTCGAATCCGCAGGCAAACCGCTCAGCTCATACAGCTTTTGCTTCAGCGCCACACATACATCGTGCACGGCCGATCCTACGGAAGACACCGTTTGCGAGCCGCCCTGGGTGGGAGCCGTGGGCATAGAAGAGTCGCCGAGCTCAAACGTGATCTTCTCCGCCGGCAACCCCAGGGTATTCGCAGCGATCACCGTCATGGCCGTCCCCGTCCCGGGACCGATGTCACTCGTGGCGCTGCGCAACGTCACCGCCCCCTCCGCCGAAAGCCGCAGGCTCACGGTCGTAGCAGAACGATGCGCGCCAAAGGCGCCGCAACCCATGCCATAGCCGATCAGCCATTCGCCGTCACGTAACGATCCCGGCGAAGCCGGCCGCTGATCCCAACCGATGCGCGAAGCGCCGAGCGCATAACATTCCTTGACATATTTGCTCGACCAGGGCAAATTACGCTCGGGATCGCTCTCGGCATAATTCAAAAGCCTTAAAGCGATCGGGTCCATGCCGAGCTTATACGACAGCTCATCCAGCGCCGACTCCAACGCAAAAGAACCGGTGGCCTCGCCCGGCCCACGCATCGGCGCGGGCACGCCGACGTTCAATGGCACCACCCGGTACCGGGTATTCGCATTGGGGCTGGCATATAGGAAACGCGATACGGCGACGGCATTCTCCGTGAACTCTTCGTAGACGGCCGTTTGCGAATGCGACTCATGCGTGATGCCTACCAGCTTGCCATCCCTCGTGGCGCCGAGACCGATCCGCTGAATGGTTTGTGGTCGGTAGCCCACCGACGTGAACATCTGTTCCCGCGTTAAGGTCAGCTTCACCGGGCGCTTCACGAGGCGAGCCGCCTGCACCGCCGCGATCTCATGCGGCCAGGTACGCAGCGAAGACCCAAAGGCGCCCCCGACAAAACGGGAATGGATATGCACCTTCCCCAGTTCCAACCCAAAGACCGCCGCAACCGAACGCTGCGACCCCATAACACCTTGCGACTTTGTGTATACATGCACCTCGTCGTCACCGGCCCAGGCCGCGATGGTCACATGCAGCTCCATGGGGTTGTGTACTTCGGTAGGCAGCTTGTAGTCTTCCTCTACGATCACGGGTGCGGTCTTATAGGCATCGGCGAGCCCGCGCACATAGTCTTTGTACTGGCCGTTATTCGGCACGACGCCGGCATCGAGGTTCTTAGCAAAATTTGTTTCAAAAGCCGTCTCATTATAGCTGGCCTTGACCAGCCCGGCCGCATAGGTCGCCCGCTCAAAGGTCTCGGCGATCACCAGCGCAATGGGCTGACCGTTGAAATACACCTTGTTGTCATTGAACAGCTTCAGCCCCCGCACAGGTTTGGCCGCACCCGGCTGAAAACCCGGCACCTTGGGGGCGTTGAAGACCGTGATGACCGCTACCACGCCCGGCGCACGCTCCGCGGCACGGGTGTCCATGGCCGTTACTGTCCCGCTGGTGATGGTCGCCGGCACCAGCACGCTATAGGTGAGGCCTGGCTGCTTGTATTCACCGGAATATTTGGCTCCGCCGGTGACCTTGAGTCTTCCGTCCACCCGGTTGAGCGCTTCTCCCAATACGATCTTGTTCATAGCAAAACGATTAAGCCGTAACACCCGAAGCCGTCTTCAGTGCCTGCACGATGGCGTTCGGGGCCAGCGTTAATTTAAATTGGTTGTAGGTATAGGCTTTCGCGCCTTGCATGGCGAGATAAGCAGCCTGCCGGAAATTCTCGACACTAGCCGATTTACCCCGCAAAAAATCTTCCGCCGCCTCCAGCCGCCACGGTTTGTGCGCCACCCCGCCCATCACCAGTCTCGCCGCACGCACCGTCCCACCGTCGAGCTGAAGTGCAGCCGCCACCGACACCAGCGCAAAGGCATAGGAAGCCCGGTCGCGGATCTTGAGATAATGTACATGGTCGGGGAAGGAAGCCGCAGGCAAGGTCACCGCCGTGATGAGCTCGCCGGTTTCCAGCACATTGTCTTTTTCCGGGGTATCGCCGGGGAGCCGGTGAAACTCCGCGAACGGCAGTTTTCGTTCGCCGCGCGGCCCCTGCAGATGAACGGTGGCTTCCAGCGCCGCGAGCGCGATGCTCATGTCGCTGGGGTTGACGGCGATGCATTTGTCGCTGGCGCCAAAGATGGCATGCATCCGGTTGTACCCCTCGAGCGCGCCGCAACCGCTGCCGGGAACGCGTTTGTTACACGGCAGCGCCGGATCGAGGAAATAAGGACAGCGCGTGCGTTGCATCATATTGCCGCCGACGGTAGCCATATTGCGCAGCTGCGGTGAGGCACCGGCATTGAACGCCAGCGACAGCAACGGATAATATTTCAGCACGAGCGGATGATCCGCCACCTCGCTGTTGGTGCAGAGGGCGCCGATGCGCAGCCCGGTAGCCGTCTTCTCGATATGCTTAAAAGGAAGATGATTGATATCGACCAGCTTTTCGGGCGTGACGATGCCCATCTTCATCAGGTCGATGAGATTGGTGCCGCCGGCCAGGAAATGCGCATTGCCTTCCTTCCCCAGCGCGCGGATGGCGCCGGAAGCCTCGGTAGCCCGTACATACATAAAGGAATTCATAACCCACTGTTTTTAACGTCCTCGATGGCTTTAACGATATTCGAATAAGCGCCGCACCGGCAGATATTGCCGCTCATGAATTCGCTGATCTGTTCGCGGGAGTGCGTACGGCCTTCTTTGACCAGCGCAACGGCCGACATGATCTGTCCCGACGTACAATAGCCGCACTGGAACCCGTCGTGCCGGATGAACGCTTCCTGCATGGGGTGCAGGTGGTCGCCGTCAGCGAGGCCTTCGATGGTGGTGATCTTCTTCCCTTCGGTGGTGACCGCCAGCGTAAGACAGCTGTTGATCCGTACCCCGTTGACATGAACCGTACAGGCCCCGCACTGTCCGCGGTCGCATCCCTTTTTGGTACCGGTGAGATCGAGCTGCTCGCGCAGCAGGTCCAGCAAGGTCGTCCGCGGCTCGACTTTGAGGCTATGCTTGACGCCATTGACCTCGATGTTCAGCGGCATC
The DNA here is from genome assembly GCA_035946435.1 of Puia sp. Lineage (GTDB taxonomy): Bacteria > Bacteroidota > Bacteroidia > Chitinophagales > Chitinophagaceae > Puia. The sequence goes on from DASYZH010000133.1 coordinate 12,708, forward strand.
TTCTCGAATACATCGGCGATCTTTTCGTCCCACTGGTGTTCTGCCGCCCTTACGAGCGCGCCGGGAGCAAGCGCTATGGCGCCAAGGGCCGTCGACTGTTTGAAGAAACCCCGCCGCGTGCTGTGCGCGAGGTCTTCATCAGGTGGTTGGTTGTCAAAGTTTTCTGCCATATGATCCTGGATTTTGTGCTACCTGTAAGGTACCGATCTTTTCCCGGAGCGAGCGCGGCGACGCCACTAATAAAAGGATTAGGCAAAGACTTTCCCGATCACGCCGTCGAGATTCAGCGGCCCACTCGTAGCCGCCGGGAGGCCATAGCGCTCCCGGATATAGCTGCCCTGGTTATAGGCGATCCACACCTTACCTTGTGCATCTTCATAGGCGACGACCTTTAGCGGCAGCTCCAGCGCCGCGATGGGCCGTTCGATCATCACGGGACCGCCTGCCTTGGGATTGCCGAATAGCAAAAACTCGATTCCCCCCGAAGCCAGACCCACCTTTTTTAGCTCGTTTTGCTGGTCGATCCGCGAATAGATGGTCACTCCCGCCTTTTGCAAAAAGGCCTCCAGTCGATCGATACTCTCTTTTACAGACCAAGCCGATGCCCGGACGGTGACGCCGTTAGGAACAACATCCCCATATCCCTCGATCCCATGCAGGAAGCCGAGGATATCCATTCCGATCGCCGCTACATGGGTTTCGAGCGCGAAATGACCGGTATCGTAGAATTTGACCACCGCCCCGGGATTGTCTTTGCCGAAGGCCTCCGCGCCCGCAGGCAGAAAATACGGATCGCGGTTGCCCCACACCGCCAGCGTCGGCGGCTGGTACTTGCGGAAATAGCCCTGGAAAGTGGGGTAGAGGCTGACATTGTTCTTATAATCTTTGAGGAGGTCGAGTTGGATCTCTACATTCCCTTGCCGGTCCAGGAAGTGCTGATCCAGCGCGATGGCCTCCGGCGCGATCAGCGCGGGATCGGCGACGCCCTGTTCGTACTGGTAATGGGTGGCCTGGATGGTCAGAAAGCGCCGGAGATAGTATCTGTTCGCCTCCGTGGGTTCTTCCCAATAGCGCCGGATGGGGTTCCAGCCTTCGCTGAGCCCTTCTTCATAGGCGTTGCCGTTTTGGGTGATCAGCCCGGCTATCTTTCCGGGGTTGGCTACGGCCAGTCTGAGCCCTACGGGCGCGCCATAGTCAAAGATGTATAAGACAAAACGCGTCAGCTGAAGCTCGTCGATGAACTGCTGCATCACGGCCGCCAGATGGTCGAAGGTATATTCGAACTTGTCGTGCGGCGGTGCGTCGGAAAACCCAAAGCCGGGGAGGTCGGGGGCGATCACGCGGTAGGAGGCGCTCAGCATCGGTATCAGGTTGCGGAACATGAAGGACGAGGTAGGGTAGCCGTGTAGCAAAAGCACTAGCGGCCCGTCGGCCGGCCCCGACTCGCGATAAAAGATCTTCAGACCCTGGATGCTGATATTTTTAAAGGCAATGGCGCTGTATGACATGGGGCTCTTTTTATTTACAAAACTAGACAACCTTGTTACCGGGGCTATGGACTAACAAAGGTATTGATTGTATAAATGCAGCCGGCGAGCCCACCCTACATCCACCGCGACGGGGTCATGCGCCTCGCGAGGATCCAGCACCGCAACACCCACTTTCCGGGTTTGAATCCAACCTGGATGGACGTTTGCTATCGCGAATTTTTCAAATCTCAATGAATTATTTTCTACTTTTGGAGTGCCGCTGCGTTCCCTCCATTCTCCACTGCTCGTTGTGATTATCATAGGCAGATTCTTGCTGTCAGGTGGAGCCATTACCTATAAATATCTAAGATGCCATTGTATGTCTGACAAAAAACAAATAATAGAAGTAAAAGGTACCACGATTACGATTATCAAAGTCAATCAAGCGGACTATATTTCATTGACAGATATGGTAAAGAAATTTGAAGGCGGGTTAGCCCTGATTGAAAAATGGCTTCGCAATAAAAATACCGTCGAATTTTTAGGCATTTGGGAGAAACTCAATAATCCGGACTTTAATTCCCCCGAATTCGAGGGAATTATGCTTGAAGCAGGCCTGAACCGTTTTACCATTTCCGTTAAGAAATGGGCGGAAAAGACCAATGGCATTGGGTTGGTCGCAAGAACCGGCCGTTTTAACAGCGGAACCTATGCCCATAAAGACATTGCTTTTGAGTACGGATCATGGCTCAGCCCGGAGTTTAAGCTATATATGATTAAAGAATTTCAACGGCTGAAGGACGAGGAAAGCAACAAGACAAGAGTAGAATGGAATTTTCAGCGCACATTGGCTAAAATCAATTATCGTATTCATACCGATGCCGTCAAGGAAAAACTGATCCCCTCAGCCATTACAAATGAACAAAGTGCTACTATATATGCGACGGAAGCAGACGTACTCAATGTAGCATTGTTTGGAAATACGGCAAAGCAATGGAGGGAATATAATCCTGATAAACAGGGCAATATCCGCGACGTGGCCACGCTGGAACAACTAGTGGTATTATCCAACCTGGAAAGCATCAATGCCCTCTTGCTACATCAGGGGTTTTCACAAAGTGAAAGGCTGCAAAAACTTAACCAAGCCGCCATTCAGCAAATGAAATCCCTTCTGAACAATCCTAACACCAAAAAGCTTTCAAGATAAACGGATCTGATTACTCGATCAGTGCCTTGTCGTCTGAAGTAAAATACATTTTGATCTGTCATTTGCCGGCTGCATTGTTCTTCGGATAGAAAAGAAAAGTACAATCGCCCTCGCTCTAGCTCATCACAGGCTTTTTCGACTTCATAGCCTTCTTGTTCCGGCTTAGTGTCGCGGGATCCATATTCATCCAGGTAGCGATCTTTTTGGCGTCGATCCGCTGGAGAAGCTGCGGCATCTTCTCGAGCACGTGTCCATATTTTTCCAGGGGTTTCTGATCCCGGTTCAGCATGGCGTGCTCGCTGAAAATGTCGATGTACTTTTCCAGCAGGACGCTGGCGATGTAAGCGAACTCGCCATAGTGCCATTTTAGATATTCATAGTCCTCTTTAGCTATAAAATACACCTCGACCTCTTCAGCAGGATCTCTTTCTTCGCAAGTTTTTTGTAGTGGATAACCTTGAGAATATGCGTCTTGCACTTTGCGGATAGCGGTCGGATAGAGCTCAGAAAGGCAAAGATCTGCTCGATGTCCTCATTTTTTTTCATATTGATAGAGTTGATGCTATTGACAATTTAAGCATTGCAACTATACCAAATGGGTAGATATTCTACACTTTTCAGCGATTACCCAATCACCTCGTTCGCTGCTCTATCTCAGCAGCGGAACCGGAATTCGTAGCAGTCGTCGATGACTTCCGCGCATCGGACAAACTCCCGCAGCTCATAACAATCGGCCAGGATCATGCAAAGCTCCAGTTCCAGCGCCGGCAGGATATCCTCGTCGCGGGTGATCACATATTGCTGATCGATCGGGCCGGGGTCCCAGCCGGGTTCTTTCTCCGCGCAAAAAACGTAAACATGGCCCGCCCGGATAAGGTCGATTGACCGTAGTCAATTTCGTAGTATTCATCTACAGCACCAAATGCCCCATCTCCGGCGCATCCCCGATCCGCTGCAGCTCACCTTGCACGATCCTGTCCACCTGAACCCTGATCAATTCAAAGTTGGCAAGCAAATCCTCCTCGCTCACCGCCCGGATCACCGGCAACGCTTCCATACAAGCACCCTCCGCGGCCGACCCGGACGCCTCATTGACCAGCCGGCAGCAAAACGTCTTCACCGGTATAGGCTGCGTGGGTGTGTCGGCAACCATGCCTACAAACTCTCCCGAGCTCAGCGAGGCGATCCGCGAAATGGGGATCACATACTCCAGCTGACGCGATTGTGTGACCTGCAGATCGCTATAGGTCGTAGTAAAGCTTTCCCTGTCCTGCATCGTCCTGCCGAATCGTTCGGACAACAATTGAGCCGTATCGCCGCCCGTTTGCCCCGAGAAGAAATTACCGCAATTGTTCAGGATGCCGTCCGAGAAATCCTTGCCATAGGCCATCCGGAGCTGACTGGCGTCTTGCATACACAGCGTAACGGCAATTTTATTGCTCCTGCCGGTGGCGATAGTCTGGTTGATCGTATGGATCCGCACCGTGCTGAACTCGTCGAAGATCTCGGCCAGGGGATGGCGGCCTTTCTGGTTGGCCAGCCGGTTGATCGTATTGATATAGGCAGCGATCATCGGTCCATAGGTCGCCGTTTTCTGCGGATTGCTGCCGATCGTCAGGAGCTTGGGAAAAGCCGGATCGTTGAGGTCCAGCGAGAAGTCGTCGCCGGACATGATGTAATACACGGCCGGGGAGGAAAGCCGGGCCAGACGAATACCGCAGGTGGCGAGCTGACCTTCGAGCTGTTCCGGCGCCTGTTTAAAGGCATTGATGAAATCGTTTATCAGCGCCCGCAGCTGCGGCTGGGCGCCAAGCACGGTGAACAGGTCCTTATATGGAGTTTGTGCGAGCTCGATCACGTGCGGCCAGCTGCAGTAGCGGCCATTCTCATATAGCCGAAGGAACCAGATCAACGCCTGCACAAAATTTACCGCCGACTCGAAGAAAAAGTCGTCGCGGCTGTCGTTGCCGTGCGCCTGGACACCCAGTAATACCGCCCGTGCGGCTTCCCCGGCATCCTGGACATCGAGCAGGGTGGAGGGGTGTAGCGGGTTGCAGCGATGTGACCGGCTGAGATCGCCAAAATGAAGGTTGTAATATGCAACCGTCCCCGCATAGCGATCCTTATACCGCAGGAAATGGTTATAAACGATTGTCGAAAGATCGTCGTACTTGAAATCGTACACCAGCAGGGCGAACCCTTTTTCGATGTATTGCCGGATCATCGGTTCGATGATGAACCAGGTCTTGCCCGAACCGGGCGAGCCCAGGATAAGCGTGCCCCGAAAGGGATCGACGACATTGATCCGGCTTTCCCGTTCCTGGCCATGATAAAGGTATTTTCCTTCAAGATTTACGGAATAAGGGCCGGAAAGCAACCGCTCTTCCTGGGGAAACGACTCATGGAGCCGGTTGAACAGGTCCGGTGCGCTCTGCCGCCAGACAACCCGGGTAAGATAGTTGCCACCATACAACACCAGCATATAGCCGAGGAAACAAAGCACGCTATACAACAAAGGGGTATCGTCAAGGAGCAGGCTGCCAAAATAAAGACACAATCCGGCGAAGATCCAGGATACACCATTTTCCCATCGGTACTTCGGTTCCTTCTTCCCGCGCGCCCCCAGCAGCGTCACACCCAATAGCAATAAAGCGATCATCCTGGTCCTAAGCGCCGGGTCGAAAAAGCCCGTCTCGCCGAAGGCTGTCATCAGCCGGTCGATTATGGGATTACTTGCCTGCCACACCGCGCAAGGCGGGCACGCGTGATAATAAAAGTGTAAGCCCAGCAGCACGATACTGCCGAAGCGTACGAAGTCGAGGATGCGATGAAGGGTCCGTTCGTCCTCGCCGGTTTCCTGGCTCATAAAAAAAGATTTAAAGGTGTCGGCCTCGTTTGGGCTGTGTTTGCCCGGCAATAACGGGCACATTGTCTATTGCCTTATTCTTACCACGTTGCTGCTCCTGTGTCGACTGCACAAAGGGGTCGAACCCGAGGGATTCCCTGATCGCTGCCGCTTCATAGCGGGGACCGAGCTCCGCCGGCGAAAACACCCATTTGGTAGCCAGGTCGACAAAGAACACCTGGCTTAGTCCGCCCTTCCGGTCCCAAAAGGGAACTGCCGCAACCCGGCCGCCCCGCAAAGCATTGGTCCACTGGTCGACGGCCGGAGGCCGGTTCCGGATCGCCTCGTCAACCATCCGCCGGACACGGGCAGCATCGGCCGGCTCAAAAGCGGCAAATCGACGCTCGAGATTATCCAGGGTCGGCTTAAAGGCAAACTTGCTGGCCTTGGTCGGAGCATTCAGGGGTTTCCCGTCATCGTCGGTAACCTGGTAGAGCAGGCCCCGATGCCGTCTAAGCCAGCTACCGGGGTTGCCGGCGTAAGCCCGCAGATTGTATAACCTAAGGATTGCATTGAAGGCATCCAGCGATCCGTAGTGATAGGACTCCATCACATATTGAAGCGTATCCGCCATGGCCTGACGCGTATACGTCTTTCCATATCGGATCTTTTGCCGCGGGTCATGTGGCTTCAATACAGCTGCCTCCGGGGTATCCAGACCATATTTCGAATTGATCTGCCATTGAACCGGCTGTATCAACCGCTGAATGATATTGCGACGCGGAATGCGGCTTCCGTCATGCCGGATATTGGTGGTCACAACATGCAGATGCTGGCAGGCGGTATCCTCGTGCAAATAGATCAGGTGCGGCTGTCGTGCGAATCCGATGCCTTGGAGAAAGTCGACGGCGATATCCGTTAGATCGTCCGGGGTCAGCACCTTACCCGGAGCGAATTCGAGTATGATGCTTACGCCGGTCACATAGGTTCGCTGGTTCAGCGCCGTCCGTTCGTCGAAATGCTGTTGTTTCTCCGCGGGTGAAAGCACCGTGCCGTCGACAATGAAATTTCCCGCATAGATACATTGGATTTTCTCGTCGTCCAGCTTTTCCTCGTTATAGTCGATCAGCGACTTCGTTCCCCCGCACATCTTGAACAAGGCGTACATTGTCGTAAATTTTTGTGATGGATTGTCGGATAGCGTCAATATGGTGATCGACCGAGAACTGGGCCGTGCGTAGAGAAGTCAGAGCCTCTGTGATTGCTGCATCCGGCGGCCGCTCCTGCAGATGTTTGAGGGCCCGCGTAAAGTCCCGGCGGATACCCGCCAGCTCTTCATGGATACCGCCGGCGACCGGCAGGAATTCGTCCAGCGAACGGCTGCGAACGGTCGTGACGATAGGTGTGTGAAAGATCAACGCCCGAATGTAATCCACAAAATGACGGAATGTAGATGCGTTCCATTTTTCATGCAGCAGCTTCCACTCCTCTTCTGTCAGCCGGACGGACAGGTTGCGATTCTTGAATGTTCTTTCCTTCTTCATATACTTTCCTCCTCGATCCCAAAATTAGTATAACGGCAGCTAATATCGTGTACATGACCTTAAATTGACTATTGTCATTTCCTGTGAAGACTTGACTATTGTCACTCGGACATTCCAAAAAAAGTCCAAACTTCGGGTATGCGTCGCGAATATTGGAAAATAGCACGAGCCGGGATAGACGATAAGCTGCAGGATAACGGCAGCGATCACGTCTCGAAATACCGGGAATGCCAGCAGCTCCTTGGCAAAACGATCGGCGAGATCATGCTGGACCTGCAGGGCAAGCCTTTCCGCGACACTACGGAAGAGATCAGGTTTTACAAAGAGGACGCGCCCTGGATCTGGGGTTGTTATATGTTTTATAAAACATTGGTGAAGATCGAAGCCGCGCGGAATTTCGAGTCGCCGAAGACCTTTCGAGCCGGCCTGGAAGCCAGATTGGAGGAGACGGAAACCTTCTTTGAAAAGCAT
>DASYZH010000134.1:0-3901 GCA_035946435.1 Puia sp.
GCATGCCGACGCCGCTGCGGGTGTTTTTTAACGAGCCGGCGAACACGCTGATCACGCAATTCCCTTTTATCTTTTTGCCGGGCATGCTGGTGCCGCTGGCATTCAGCCTGCATTTCATTTCTTTGCGGCAGATGGCGCTACTCGGACGCGAAGGCTATTGGAAAGTAGCGCCGCCTTCTATCTTGCGATAGGGATGTTTTGGGCAATGAGCACGGTGTGCGGCACGGGGAAGAACGGGATTTGGTTGGCCATGTTCATCGAAGACAAGGCCGGATTCGTCGAAAAATTTAGGGGTTTTATAGGGTAATCCTAGATTTGATGAATGAAAGTCTTGTTGGTTTTTGCAGCCTTGCTGGGCGGCGTGCGGGGATTGGCGCAGCGGGCGGTGTCGCGCATATGAGTGAAGCACCCGGTGACGGTATCGCCTGGATCAAAGGACAGGGCTTCATCGAAGGAACGATCGAACTGGACATCCGGGGTAAGGACGCTTTTCAGCAAAGTTTTGTGGGTATTGCCTATCATGGGGTCGATGACTCGACCTTCGAGGCGCCGGCGCCAAATGCCAACGACTGGTTTCATGTGAAGATCGTGGTGACCGCCGACAAAGTGAAGGTCTTTGTCAACGGGTCGGCTGTCCAATCGCTGGAGGTTACGCCGATCGTCCACCGGCCCGGGCGGAAGATCGGGTACTGGGTGGGGAATGGGTCCGGCGGGGATTGGAAGGATCTGCATATCACCGCAAAAAAATAAGTCATGCTTATGAGAAAGGGATTGCTCGTCGTTTTTGCTCTCCTGCCGTTTTGGCTTCGGGCGCAGAATTTCGAAAAGGTAGTTTTCGACCAGGCGGATAGTGCTAATGGTTATTATCTCGCGGTGCGGCCACTTTCCGGCCTCGTGAAGGGTGTAGTCGTATTCTTTACCTGGTATACGGTACCGGAGAGCATTCCGCCGGAAACCAAGTTACATAATGTGGCGGCGGTGAATGGTCTGCTCACCATCTATGCCTCTACCGGACGACATGTTGCACCGAGTGCTGTGGTGCTGGAACGCATGAACCGGCTTTTTACGGATGTTATGAATCGCTATAAGGTCGACAGTTCGGCGTTTGCCATTGGCGGCGGGGATATGGCGGGGCTTAGCGTGCTGCGCTATGCGGAGTTGGCGCAGGAGCATCCGGAGCAATATGTGATCCGGCCCAAGGCTGTTTTTGGCATCTCTCCTGCCGTTGATCTCGGCGGAGATTATCGCATTCTTGAACGCGAGATACGCAAGAATTATCCGTCGCCGTCGCTTGGGGATGCGCAGGCCATTTTGCCCATGCTGAAGAAGGAGATGGGGACCATAGAGGACCATGCGGAAGACTATGCCCGTTGGACCCCTTTTGATCATACGATAGATGGACCCGGCAATGAGCGGTTCTTAGCGCGCACGGCGGTGCGGCTTTATTATGATGCCGATATCGAATGGCGGCTGAGAGCGCGACGGGACAGCTATTATGACACGGATGTGCCCAATGGTTCCGAGCTGATCGACCGGTTGTTGTTGGCCGGGAATAACCGGGCAGAATTTGTTGCCGGCAACCGGCCTGCGATACGCAGCAACGGCAACAGGAGCTCGTTCGCCTTTTCGATGATCGACGAGGTGGATTGCATTCAGTGGCTCACGAAGGAGCTTCAGCCCTATTATTTGCCGGTACTGAATGGGTCGAGAGGCGAACAGTATCCCCTGCCGCCGGATTTTGCGCCGAAAGTTTTCGTGCGGGGCATAGAAGATCTCCGGCTGGCCCCGGGATGGGGGACTGCAGGTGCGCCGGACTATTGGTCCGCTGCCGCTTTGTACTGGCTCAATGCGGGACAGAAGATCGACGAATCCGTGTTGCAACAGAATATACAGGCTTATTACGAAGGGTTGGTAGTGACAGGGGCCGGGCCGGTGAAACATCATATCCCCGCGGACAAGATGGTCCCCACGAAGGTAGAGATGAAGGTCGTCAAAACGGAGGCTGGCGATGTGACTACTTATGCGGGCACGATCGATATGCTGGACTATATGGCTATGAAGCCCATGCGTCTAAACCTTATGGTGCATGTACTCATTTGCGATAATCCGAATCATGTGCCCGTTCTCCTTCAGTTCTCGCCGAAGCCTTATGACGATGAGGTCTGGATTTCCCTCAAGCAGGTAAAGGAGCAGTTTAGGTGTCAATAAATGCCTAACTTAGGCACATGCTTCTCGACAAAAGACTTATTGTGATCTTTTTGCTGGCCCTGGGTATAAAGGGCCTGGCACAATGGGACAGGGTGCAGGTAGATGGCGGCGTTATTTCCGGAACGACGGAAGCCGCGGGCAATCTCCATATTTTTAAGGGCATTCCTTTTGCTGCGCCGCCCGTGGGCGATCTTCGATGGAAGGCGCCGCAGCCGGTGGTGCCCTGGCAGGGGGTGCGGGCGTGTGATCGTTTCGGTCCGAGTCCGATGCAGGGGAAGCCGGTGCCTTTTTCGATGTGGTCGCAGGAGTTTCTGATCCCCGCGTCGCCGATAAGCGAGGACTGTCTGTATCTGAATGTCTGGACGGCGGCCAGGACGCCGGGGGAGCATCGGCCGGTGATCGTTTGGATCTATGGTGGCGGTTTTGGGAGCGGAGGGGCCGGGGTGCCGATCTATGATGGCGCGGCTACGGCAGAGAAGGGGGTGATCTTTGTGAGCATCAACTACCGGGTAGGTGTCTTTGGATTTTTTGCACATCCCGACCTGAGCCTGGAATCGGGGCATCATGCTTCGGGCAATTATGGGTTGCTGGACCAGATCGCCGCGTTAAAATGGGTGCAAAGAAATATAGCCGCATTTGGCGGCGATCCGGCCAATGTTACGATTGCGGGACAGAGCGCGGGTTCGATGAGCGTCAACTGCCTGATGGCATCGCCGCTGGCGAAGGGACTTTTCAATAAGGTGATCGGTGAGAGCGGCGCATTGTTTACGGGTGGGGGAGCATCGTTACTGACGGCGGAGAACGTGGGTCGGAATTTAATGAATAGTCTGAATATGGCTTCGCTCAAGGAGCTGAGGGCGATGCCGGCGGAAGACCTGCTAAAGAATGCACAGGGTATGTGGCGGCCGATAGTCGACGGGTACGTGCTGCCGGATGCCGTCGCTACTATTTTCCGGAATCATAAAGAGAACCCTGCCGCCTTATTAACCGGCTGGACCGAAGATGAAATGGCTCCGCCGGTGAAGAGCGCCGTGGATTTTCAAAAAGAGATCGCCACTCAGTATGCCAATTTTGATCCGGTGACCTTTGCACATTACTATCCGGCAGAGACCGATTCGGAGGCGGCCGTATCGGAGCGGCGGTTGGCACGCGATGTGACGTTCGGCGTACAGAATTTTACCTGGGCCAATATCGAAAGTACGCGTGAGACAAGGGTGTATGTCTATCGGTTTACGCGGAAGGTGCCGGCTACGGGTGAATATAAGAAATATGGCGCCTTCCATACCGGGGAGGTTCCTTATGCCTATGACAACCTGCGATTCGTCAACCGGCCCTGGGAGCCGGTGGATAATCATCTGGCCGAGGTGATGTCCGACTATTGGGTGAATTTCGTCAAGACGGGGAATCCGAATGGGGCCGGGTTGCCGCATTGGGAGGCTTATGATCCGAAGCGCCAGCTGATCATGATCCTGGGTGAGCGGCAGGCGAGCGAGCCCATGCCGGATGCACATGCTTTAGAGTTCCTTTTTAGTAAGTTGGGGGGACGGTAAGGAGTTGGTTCATTTGAGCATATTGCAGTAAAAGCATGGTCTTGCCATCTTTGATCCCGCCGGCGTGCATCATATCCAGGGCCCGGGTAAAGGGCAGTTCCAGCACTTCGATGTCTTCGTTTTCGTGATCGAGGCCGCCGCCT
>DASYZH010000135.1:0-22439 GCA_035946435.1 Puia sp.
GGTCAACGACCTGGCTAAAGCCAGGAAATTTTACGCCGAAACCCTCGGCCTGCCGGTCAAGGAGACGCCGGAAGGGCTCTCGGTCGAGGTCGACCCCGAATATAGCGTCTTCCTCTATCCCAAACCCAACCACACCCCCGCCACCTTTACCGTCCTTAACTTCCAGGTGGACAATGTGGAAAAGGCCGTGGATGGGCTTACGGCCGCCGGCGTAACCTTTCTGCAATACGAGGGGGAGATAAAAACCGATAAAAAAGGGATTGCCCGCGGCACCAGCGGACCGGTGATCGCCTGGTTTGCCGATCCCGCCGGCAATATCATCTCTGTAGTGGAGAATCGCTATCCCGACGGCCGCATGGCGCCCTGATCACGCACAAGGCGAAACCCAACGGCGAAACCGGCTGCGGCCGGGGAGTATCACCCGCAAACAAGCGCGAGGCCCATCACCCGAATACGAGCACGAGGCCCATCACCCGAACACAAGCAGCGGATGCTGGCTCGCGGTGTGGAGGTCCCGCCATACCCTGTTAATCTCGCTCCCAACATGCGCCGCTCCTAACCCCGCATAGGGATAGAGCCGGTCGATCCATTGCCGCACTGTAGCGGCGAGCGCTTTACTGGTCATGCTCACCGCCTCGAACGACCCGGCGCCGGCTTCCTGGGCGTTGGCGTCGCGTCCGGCTGCATCGGCTCTCGTGCCATCGGCGGCATCGGCTCTTGCGGCATCGGCTGCATTAGCTCTTGCGGCATCGGCTCTTGCGGCTCTTGCGGCATCGGCTCCCGAGCCCTCTGTCCCCGCGGTTCCTTGCGTCAACATCGCCCACGACGCATCCAGCGCGGCATAGAATTCTTCCCGGACCCGCACCAGTTCACTTCGAGCTTTCCCAAACACGACACGTGCCTCTTCCACACCGGCGGCCGGCAAATGCCCCTTCCGGCGTTCAAAAATTTCGGCGAAACATTCCAAAAAATGCCAGGCCATGCCGCAACTATTGACGGCCAGCGTCGTTTCCGCCAATGGCAAAAAGGGATAGCGGTACAGGGGCGAGGGATCGGGCCCAGCCGCCCCGTCGATCAAAAAACACCGCTCCGCCGAAACCTCCAGTTCCGCAACCGCAAACCCATGACTGCCCGTCGCCACCAGCCCTACCGCCTGCCAGTCGTCCAGCACCTGTACCTCCTTGCGCAGGAACAAAAAGGGCCGCACTAACGGCCGCCCGTCATCTCCCGGCACCGGCGCACCATCCGCCCAGATGGCACAGTTGGCCGTAAACGCCATGGCATGTCGCGCCCCGCTGGCATAGGACCACTGCCCGCTGACGCGATAACCTCCTCCGGCAAGCCGCTCCGCACGTCCCGCAGCCGTCCCGCTACCGGCAATACATAACCGCGGGTGTGAGAAAAGGTGATCGGGCTCCCCCGGGCCGAAGAATCCGGCAAACCATCCGGCGCCACTGCACAGCGTCACGGTCCAACCCACCGATCCATCCGCCCAGGCGAGTTCTTCCTCGAGCCGGACGACCGCCGGTAACGGCCAGCCCAGGCCGCCAAAACGTCGCGGAACCATACTCCGGAACCATTGCTGTTCGTAGATCAGCTCTAACACCGCCGGATGCAGCTCTCCACGCCGCTCCGCCTCCGCGGCATGCTCGCGGATCAACGCCACGGCAGCAGGGGTCAGCACGCTCATGCGATCTGAAGTTTATAGCGCCTGCGCCAGTCGAAATATCCAAAGCAGGCTATGACAAAAAGGAAAGCCGTAAAGACCGCATACATCGGCAGGTCCTTATAGAAGTACAAGGGGATAGCAAAAATATTCGACACATTGAGCAGGATCCAATTCTCGACCTTCCGCCGTGTCAACAGCCAGGTGCCCGCCCAGGCCGTAGCGCTAACCCAGGCATCGCCCGCCGGAACGGTGGAGTCCGTCCAGTTCCTCAGCACAATATACGCTACGATAAATCCACCCACCGCAATCGCCGCCGCGATCCCCCATTCCCGCCGCGAAGTGTGGGTGATCGGCAGGGGCGGCGCATCCTTCTGCCGTGACCAATGCCACCAGCCATAAATGCTCATCGCCAGATAATACACATTGAGCAGCGAATCGGCATAGAGGTGTGGCCCGAGCAAAAGGGCGATCGTCGCCGCCGTGCTGATGATCCCCGCAGGATAGAGCAGGATATTGTTGACGCGCGCCAGCAGGACCTCCGCCACGCCGAAGAGGATCGCGGTCCATTCGTTCCAGCCGGTACCCGCCACCTGCGTCCAGAAAATACGCCAGAATTCATTCCAGTGCATAACGCGGCGAAGATAGGAATTCCGCGCATATGGCGGCAGCTGATCCCCGCTCAGCGGAAATGGCTCTATGGCCAAGGCCCTACTCCGTGCGCAAGCTCTTGACGGGATTCATCAATGCCGCCCGCAGGGTCGGCCTGTGGCCGACCGGCCGAAGGCCCATCATTAGCCGGTGCAGGCGGTGCTGACCTTTACTCTGTACGCAAACTCGCGACGGGATTCATTAACGCGGCCCGCACCGCCTGATAGCTCACCGTCACCAGGGTGATCACCAACGCCCCCACACTGGCCGCGGCAAACGCCCACCACGACATCGGGGTCCGGTACTCATATTGTTGCAACCATTGATGCAGGAAATACCAGGAGATCGGGATCGCGATCAAACAGGAAATGACCACGAGTACCAGGAAATCCACCGACAGCATCTGCCAGAGATGAAAGAGCGAAGCGCCGAGCACCTTCCGCACCCCGATCTCGCGCGTCCGCTGTTCGGCGACGAACGACGCCAGCCCGAACAACCCCAGACAAGAGATGAAGATCGCCAATATCGCAAAGACACTGGCCAGGCTGCCGATGCGCTTTTCGTCGTTGAATTTCTTCGCGTAGTCCTCGTCTACAAAATTGTATTCAAAGCCAGCCCCGGGATTGTATTTCTTGAACACGGGCTCGATGGCATTCAGCGCCTGCTGCGTCGTCATAACGGGGTTCAGCCGCACCGTGATCACGTTTGCCCAGCCATAGTCCAGGAAGAAGATGCCCGGCTTGATCGGCGCATAGGGCGACGACATCACCAGGTCTCTGACTACTCCGACGACCTTGTGTTGCTTGTCATCCCAGCGAATGTTCATGCCTACCGGATGTTGTATCCCGATGAGCTTTACCGCCTCTTCGTTCAGAATAAGCCCACCGCTATCCGTGATGAAGTTCCGGTCGAAATCCCGGCCCTCCTTGATCGACCAGCCGACGGTCTTCCCAAAATCATGCGTGCAGGCTGTAACGTCGAACAGCGGCATGGATTTAGGGTCTTTGCCGGGCCAGTCGAACCCGATCTGGCTGGACCAGATATCGGTGGCCGGGCTCGAAGACTCGCACATCTCTATCGCCCCGCCGCTGTTCAACAGATCGTTCCGCATGACATCATAATGCCCGGTGATATCGGGTGTATTCATATAAACCGTGATCAGCCCCGAACGATCGTAGCCCACCGGCCGGCTCTTGGCATAGCTGATCTGCCGGAAAACCAGGATCGTACCGATGATCAGCGTGATGGAGACCGTGAACTGTACCACTACCAGTATCTTTCGCGGCAGCGAGGCCGCTTTTCCTGCCTTGAATGTCCCTTTTAACACTGCGATCGGCTCGAATCCGCTGAGATAAAAGGCTGGATAGCTCCCCGCCAGCAGTCCGGTGAAGATGGTAAAACCCAAACCCAGGATCCAGAACAGCGGCTGGCCCCATGGCAGCTGCATGTCCTTATCCGATAGCTGGTTGAAGAAACGCAGGCTCACCCAAACCCACAGGATCGCCAGCACAAAGGCCAGCAAGGCCACCAGGACGCTCTCACAAAGGAACTGGCCCATGATCTGCCCCCGCAAAGAACCCACGGTCTTACGGATACCCACCTCACGGGCGCGTTTCTCGCTCCGTGCCGTGGAAAGGTTCATGAAATTGATACACGCAAGCAGCAGCACAAAGACCCCGATGATGCCAAACAGCCAGACAAACCGGATGCGGCCCCCATTGAGATGCCCGTCCTTGAAATCGCTGTACAGATGCCAGTTGTCCATGGGCTGGACGAAAAGCGCTTCCGCCCCGTCCTTGTTATGCGCCTTGGGCACGTCCTTGATCTTGGCCGTGAGCGCGGCCGCATTCACACCCGGCTTCAACAAGGCAAATGTCGGCCAGGAATGATTGCCCCAGTTATCCGGGTTTCGCTTCATCCAGTCTTCCAGTTCCACATATTTATCCCAGGCCATCAATAGTTTGGTATCGTAAAAGCTGGAATTCCGGGGCGGGTCGGCAAAAACGCCCCCGACCTTGAGTACGGCCTTGTTGTCAACCTTTACCGTTTTGTTCATCGGGTCTTCCTTGTCGAATAAAGCCTTTGCCGCAGATTCGCAAAGCAGGATGGTGCTGGGGTCCTTGAGCGCATCCGCGTTACCTGCCACCATCCTGAGCGTGATGATCTTCGTAAAGTTGGGTTCGACGTACATGCCGTCTTTCGTGATCTTTTTATCGCCTACCGCCAGCACGTGCCCGCCATTCCAGCTACCCCGGGCGACCTCCTGGAAATCAGCGGGATAATGCGTGCGCAGATAGGGGCCCACCGGCTGCGAGGTCGCCTGGCCGGTACCCGTTTCCCCATTGAAGGTCTGGGTGGTCATGATCTGGGCGATCCGGCTGTGCCGCGTGTGATAATGGTCGAAGGACAGTTCGTCCCAGATCCATAAGCCAATTAACAAAGCGACGGCCATCCCAATGGACAGCCCGAACGTGTTGATCACGGAATAACCTATGCTTTTGACAAAATTCCGCCAGGCCACCGTAAAGAAGTTACGCAGCATTGTATAGGTTTACTTTTTAAGACGCGGGCGCGTCTTCGTCCGAAGGACAATCATGATACCGTATATAGGACGCACGGGTGTAACAAATGTTGCATCCGGTCCGTATATTTGGTTTAGACCAAAACCGAAGCTTATGTTCCGGAACTTCCTCAAGCTGACCTATCGCCATCTCCTCCGGCAAAAAGGGTTCACCTTCATCAATATCCTCGGCCTCACCGTGGGCCTCACCAGCTGTATCCTCATCGGGCTCTATATCGCCGACGAGCTCAGCTATGATAATTTCCATCCCAATGCCGACCGGATTGCGCGCGTGACCATGGAATTTAGCCGGGGTTCTTCGCCCAGCACCCAGCAATACGCACAAACCGGCACCAAGGTGGGCCCGCAGTTCAAACGAACCTTCCCCGCCGTCGAAGCCTTTACCCGCACCTATGTCGGCTCCGCCATCATCGGCGATGGGACTACCCATTTCCGTGAGAACAAATGCCTCTACGCCGATTCCAGCTTTCTTTCCATCTTCAACTTCCCGTTGCTGAAAGGCGATCCGAACGCCCTCCGCAGTACGACCAATGTGCTCCTCACCGCCTCGGCCGCCAAAAAATATTTCGGATCCACCGATATCATCGGCAAAACGCTTAGGATCAACGATAGCAAGGATTTTACGGTTGCCGGCATCCTGCAGGACCTGCCGCGCAACTCCCAGCTCCACTTCGACATGGTCGTGAGCTTCGGTAACCTGGACGCCGCTAAAACGGAAGAATGGTGGACGGCTAACTGGATCACTTATCTGCTGCTCCGGAAGAATGCGTCGATGGGCAGCGTGGAAACCCAGATCAACAACTATATGGAGCGGCCCGAGATCCGCAAAGAGGCCAACCTCGATAAGGGTGACTACCTGAAGTATCATCTCGAACCGTTAAAAAGCGTACACCTGTATTCACCCGTAGGAGGCTTCGAACCCAACGGCAATATCACCTATGTCTATGTGCTGCTGCTGATCGCCGTGCTGATCCTGGCCATCGCCTGTTTCAATTACACCAATCTGGCTATCGCGCAATCGTCCAGCCGCACCGGGGAGATCGGCATCCGTAAAGTATTGGGTGCGCTCAAAGGCCAGTTGTTCCGGCAGTTCACCGGGGAATCGCTGTTCGTTACTTTCATTGCCCTTGTCCTCGCTGTGGTGAGCAGCTGCCTGCTCCTGGATTTTTTCAACAGCCTTACCGGTAAACATTTCGTCGTCGCCGATATCCTTCAGCCCGTGGTCCTCGTCGCGATCCTGGTGGCCGGTATCGTCATCGGTTTCCTGGCCGGCTCCTACCCTGCCCTGGTGTTATCGGGCACCCGGCTCATCAGCATCCTCCGCTCCGGTTTCCGCATCACCGGCGGCCACGCCGGTCTCCGTCGCACCCTTATCGTGCTGCAGTTCGTGATCTCGCTGTTCCTGATCATCACCACCGTGGTGATCCTGCAACAAATGAGCTATATCCGCAACAAAGACCTCGGGCTCGACCGCGATCATGTGGTCGTCCTGCCCATCGACTGGCGCATCCATAACAGCTATGCACAGCTGAAAGCCGCCGTGAGCACCCTCCCCGGCGTCACGGCCGTCTCCGGCTCCTATAATCTCCCCATCTCCGCCACCTGGGGTGACGGCCTCACCGCGATGACCGATCACGGACAGGTTAGCTTTTCCATCACCGCGATCCCCGCGGACCTCAACTACCTTTCCACGTTGAATATGCACCTGCTGGCCGGCAGTGATTTCACCAATGCCGATCTGCCCGCCAATACTACCGGCGGCGACACCACCAAACCGGCCTATCGGTATATCCTCAACGAAACGGCTGTGAAGAAACTAGGCTGGACGCCGCAGGAGGCCATCGGAAAGGTCGTCAGCCGCGGCGAACCCGGTATCGTCAAAGGCGTCGTCCGGGATTTCAACTTCGCCTCGATGCACCAGGCCATCGGGCCCCTGATGCTGTTCGCCGATACCGGTTTTGTTCAGTACATGCTCGTCCGGGTCGGAGGGCAGCATTTGCCGCAGACCCTTGTGCAGCTGCAAAATACCTGGAAAGAATATGTCCCTTCGCGGCCCTTCGACTACCATTTCCTCGACGAGGACTACAATGCGCTGTATACCACCGAACAGCGGACCGCCACCATCTTCACGGTGTTTGCGTCGCTGGCGATCATCCTGGCCTGTCTCGGTCTCTTTGGTCTCGCGGCGATCAGCACCGTCCAACGCACCAGGGAGATCGGCATCCGCAAGGTCCTCGGCGCCGACCTGTTCAATATCTGCCTGCTGATTAGTAACTCGTTCCTGCGTCTCGTGCTCGTCGCTATCCTGATCGCCGCACCGCTGGCGTGGCTGGCCGCCGGTAAATGGCTGGAAGGGTTTGCCTATCGCATTTCCCTTCGATTCTGGATATTCCCCGCCGCGGGCGCCGTGGTCATGGTGCTGGCCTTCGCCACCGTGAGCTTCCATGCGCTGCGCGCGGCGACCATGAACCCCGCCAAAAGCCTGAAGACGGAATAGTGAACGCTATTCGGCCCCCGGCCCGGGGCCGGTCCCGGGGTTCGCCAGTTTTTCCCGTACAAGGGCCGCTACCCGCGTGCCCAGCAATTCGATGCTTCGCAAGACCTTCTCGTGCGCCAACCCTTCCCCTTTGATCATCTGCCCCAAAAAACGGGTCTGCCCCAGGATGCGATGCTCATAAACGATCTTCTCCGCAACTTCTTCGGGATTTCCCACCAGCAATGGTCCGTCAGGCCCACGCAGCGCTTCGAAATGCGCCCGGGTCATCGGTGACCAGCCGCGCTCCCGGCCCACCCGGTTCATCAATTGCTCATATACCGGATAAAAATCGTTGGCAGCCGTTTGCGAATCCTCTGCAATGTGCATCTGCGAATTCACGGCCAGCGGCAACGACGCCGGATCATGGCCCGCCTCTTGCGCACTCTTCTTGTACAGCTCGACATAAGAAACAAACTGCGTGGGTCGTCCACCCAATATCGCCAGTGTCATGGGCAACCCCAAACGGCCGGCTCTCGCCGCCGACGCCGGCGTGCCGCCCACCCCGATCCATATCGGCAGGGAACGCTGGTACGGCCGCGGATAGATGCCCTGCCGCTGCAACGGCGACCGGTATTTGCCCTTCCAGTTGATCACTTCCTCCTGGTTGATCCTGAGGAGCAGGTCCAGCTTTTCGATGAACAGATCGTCATAATCTTCCAGGTCGTAGCCGAATAAAGGAAAAGATTCGATAAAAGAGCCCCGGCCCGCGAGGATCTCCGCCCGGCCACCCGAGATCAGGTCTACCGTCGCAAACTGCTGAAAGGTCCGTACCGGATCGGCGGAGCTAAGCACGGTAACGGAACTGGACAACCGGACTTTAGTCGTTACGGCGGCAATGGCGCCAAGCACGACCTCGGGCGCAGAGACGATAAAATCCGGCCGGTGATGCTCACCTACCGCTACCACCTGTAATCCGACCTCATCGGCCAACCGCGCTTCGATGAGCAATTCCTGCATCCGCCGGTGGCTTTTCAGCGCGCCGCCAACGACCTTTTCCGGCTCTACTTCACCGAAAGTACTGATCCCTAGTTCCATGCTTGTCTTTTTTTAACTAGCCCAAATTTCGCATTATTTGGGCAAAAATCCGCCGGTAGGCGGATCGTCCGATAGGCAATCATAAGAGGTTTACCGGGAAAGCACCGGGAAAAAACAGGCCAGAAACAACGGCTGCTGCATCTCGAGGATCGATTCCGTACCGGCGAGCAGGCTGACTACCAGCATCACCAGCACTCCTTCCATGGTCCGCCGCCCTTCCCGGAAAAGAACCCCCATCGCCACCAGGAAAACGGCAAGCCCCATGAGCCCATCGTCGACCAGCACCTCGATATATTCGTTGTGAAAATTATAACCCAGATAGTTTACACTCATCCCGGCATCGATATAACATTGGTTGAGCCGGTCCTCACTGTCACCAGAGCTGATGCCCCAAAGCCAGGCATGCCCACGGTTAAGGATATCCTCCGCGCTCCGCCAGATAAAAAGCCGTAGTGACACCCCGTTGAAGCCCCCTTGCCGTTCTTCGGGCAGGATAGCCTTGTACCGGCTGACCACGGGGTTATTCGTGAACGCCAGCATCCCCGTGCCCATCACCACCAAAATCACCAACGCCAGCACCCGGCTGCGGGGCAAGACCAGCCGGAACCGCCACAGGTACGCGGCGAAGACAACGACCAGCACGACCAATAGCAGCTTGGACGCCAGCAGGATCATCATTGCAGTAAAAAAAGCGATGAGTATCCCCCTTTCCCTTCCCGCCGGCGCGGCGCCGGAAAGCAGGAACAACAAACCCATCAGGATGTAAGCGGAATAAAAAACGGCATTGATGCCCAGGGTCTCCGTCAACGAATGATAAAAGAACACCTGCCCGTCTTCCGTCCGGGCAAAATGGACCATCGCCACAACAAGACACCAGCCCGATAACCCGGCCAGCAGCCGGCAATAGGACCACAGCAGCCGGCGAAAACCCGCGGCATCGGCAAACGGTCCCGCGCTGACCACAAACGGGATGGCGATCAGCGTGGCTTTCCGTTGAACATGCAACCAAACCAGCTGCGGATCATGGGTGTGAAAAAAACCACTGACGTCTATTAAAAAGATGGCGAAAAAAGCCCAAAAGGACGGCGACGAAAAGGTCCTTCGTATAGCTACGAGTGGCCCGCGGTCATATAGCAGCCGGCAGCCGGTAAGCCAAATGATCAACAAACTATTCACCAGGAACCACTGTACAAGGGTAGTCGCAACAACCGCCAATACAAGATATACATGCAATTTCTTCCCCAGGAAGAATCGATCCTCGTTCATGGAACATAAAACGCGGGATCATCGGGCGCCGGTTGCCTGCAAGAAAAGTTCCTACCCGGTCACGGGTCCCGGCGGCACCGATTTCGCCTCCCGGCCCGGTCACTCCTTCTTGTACAAGGCCCAGATGTCATTGATATTGTTCATCCCGATGGAGCTCAGGAATTCATTGATGTTCCATAACAACCGCGAGCTGCACAGCACCCGGTGATAGCCCATGCTGTCGAGCAGGGCCGCATGGTCGTGGACCTGGTCGAAAGTGGCCGTGACGTATTCGGCATTGGCGGGCAGATAGCGCAGCGAGTCGTTCGTGGAGATCGTACTCCATTGCAGATTGGGCGTCCCCCGTTCGTAAAAGACAAACGGCAGATGATGCTCCGTTTGAAAGGGTGTCCGGCCTACGGAATAAATGGTGGCCGGCGCCCCGTCGAACTGCCCTTGGAGCTGAAAGGTAAAATGGAGCATCTGCGAATACGGTGTGAAGAGGAATACCGCGAGCAGAAAAGTGTTGAGCCCGATGCTGAACCAGGTCGTCCCGCGGACGAGCCGCCGCACCCCTTTACGCTGCCGTTGCATCCAGGTGAAGAGCGCGGGCAATCCCCAGCCGATGATGATGGGTAACATGTTGACGATGGGAAACAAGACCCGCTCTTCCTTATGCGCGACCAGGCAATGCCCCACGATAAAGCAAACGACCGAAAACACCAGCGGATGCCGGTATTTTGTCAACAGTGCGCTCCGGAAACCGCTAAAAAGCAAAAGGATGCTTAGCGGCGGCGCCAGCGCCACTCCGATCAATACGGCGATATAGACCAGGAAGCTGCTGGTGCCCATCGAAGCGGCCTTGCCCTGCACGATATTGACCACGAAATAGGTATAGGGCGTGACCACCCATTGATGATAAAACGCATAGTCCAACACCGTGTTGAGCCCCACGCCGGCCAGGAACCCCACCGCCAGGAGCCAAAGCTGCCGTGCCTGCCGCGCGGGTCCCACCAGCCAGATAAAAAAACCGATCATCGCAAAGGCGGTCTGGAAACGCGTGTAAAAAGCCAGGCTGAAAAGAAAGCCGGTGAGTAAGGCCATCCACCACGAGCGCCTGCTGGTTTCGTACAGCCACAGGGCTCCGAAGAACAGCACCGACGATAGCATCTCCGAGCTGAAGAGCGTCCGGGTATAGGGCAGGATCCACGAAAAATTCAGCATCAATAGCGTTAGATACACATACCGCCGGTCTTCGCTGCGGACATAGTACAACGTGATCGCATTGAAAAAGACGAAAAGGGCAAGTCCGAAAATGATCCGCAATACCTCCAGCTGTACATAAGGATCGTGGATGCCTATCCATGTACAAACCTCATAATAGGCCGAGAACACATAGACCTGTAGGGTGGAACGGATCTGCGCCGAATACTCCCAGACATCGCTCGCGGCGGAGGGCTGATGCAATTGATGCATGGAGAATTCGATGAGCTGAAAATGCTGGTCCGGATGATAGATGCCGATCGCCGAGATACAGATGATGACCTGGACCAGGACGCCTGCCAATAAGACCCACCGGAGGCGGGCGTCTTTACGGATCATTTCCATAAATCTTTCAAAATACATAGGTGGGGCGGCGGGTTGGTGCGCGGCGAAGTTAAGACATCTGTGTTATCACCGGATCAGTAATACCGTACCTTTTCCCTGTAAGATCCTGCCGGTGACATCCACTGCTTCTGCCGTCCAGACATAAGTGCCCGCAGGCATAAGCTCGCCATGAATGCGGCCATCCCAGCCCGCTGATAAATCCGCCGTCCGGAACACTTCCTGTCCCCACCTGTTGAACACGGCAAAATACCGGAGCTCCCGGATGCCCACTGCAATGACCCGCAACACGTCGTTATGCCCATTCCCGTCAGGAGTAAAAGCGCCCGGCGCCGTAAAGATCACCCCTTTGATCACGGTCACCTTGATGCTGGCCGTCGCTTCGCAACCTTCCGGCGTCGATGCCGTCACCGTATAAGTGATGTTGCTGCCGGGATCGGCCATAGGGGCCTGTATCAGGGGACCATCGAGTCCCACAGCAGGGCTCCAGCTGAACTCCGTGAACCCGGTGCCATTCACATCCCTGGCATACAAACCCACCGTCTGCCCGGCGACGATGGTGGTGTCGGCGCCCGCTGTTACATCGGCCACGGGCAACACCCGGACCGACATCGTATCCGGCTTGCTCTGACATCCTTCCGCGTCCGTGACCCGCAAGACATAGCTCTCGCTTTGCAGGGGATCCACCACCTGCGGGTCCGCTATCGCCGGATTGCTCAGATAGACCGCCGGCGACCAGGCATAGCTTCCCCCTCCACTACCCTGCAAAGCGGTATTCTGACCATAACATACCGTCGTATTCGGCCCGGCATTGGCAACAGGCAACGGATTGACCGTGATCACCACGGAATCAGCAAGCGTACAGACGCCCTTGGTCGCCACAAAATAATATTTGGTAGTCACGAGCGGACTGGCGACAGGATCCGCCACAGTCGTATCGCTAAGCCCCGCCGAGGGCGTCCACCTGCTATTCGTTCCATTCGTGCTCCCCTGCAACGTGACGGCCGAACCGGCACAAACCGTTGCGGCGCCGCCAGCCTGCACCGTCAGATCGCTCCCCCCGATCTCCACGGATGCCATGGCCTCGCAAGGACTGTTGGTACCTTTCACCCACAGAGTATAACTCCCGGCGCTCAACCCCGTAAATACGCTGTCGGCCTGAAAACTCGTATTGTCGATACTATATTCCACGTTGGTAAGCCCACCCGTCATCACCGTCAGGATCCCCGTTTGAGGCCCCCCACAGGCATTCTGCACCTGCGTGGTAAAGCTCAATGGCTGCAACGACACATTCGCCGTTTCGGTGATATCCGTACAACCCTGCCCGATATCCGCCTTCACCGTATAGGTCCCCGTCCCGGTGATGCCGTTGAACATCCCGGTAGCATTCGTCGCCACCACCGTACTGCCGTCGAGCAAGGTATAGGTGACCGTAGCGCCCGCAGGCGGAGCCGGGCTGAGCGTAGCGGTGATGGTCGAACATTCACCCTGTACAGCCAGCGAATACGACGTCGAGCCTGGCGGAGCCGTACAATACCCCGAAATATCGAACGACCCGACAAAACCATCCCCGGCAGCATACAAAAGCTGCTTCGAAGGATCATAAGACAACGCATAGACATTGTTTCCCGAAAACCCGGGAATGGTGATATCCACGTCGGCGCCATCATCAAAGCTGCTGCCGGTCCATTTCAACACCTTGATCACCCCGTTCGGCATCCCGATAAAGATATCGTTACACTCATCCGCATAGATCCCCTCTTCCATCAGGGGAGTATGGGGAAAGGTCAGTGGTGTGCCCACCGTCGTGCCTGTGGTCTTGTCGAAAGCCTCGAGATGGGCCCCGTCATAATAAAAAAGATTCGACGAATTGACGGCAAGGATATTGGTCAGATTGGTTCCGCCATTGTAGTTATCATTCATAAAAGGATCATTCCAGTCTTCCCGTAATACCGGATACCCGCTGAGCGCATTCCAGACCTGGTTCGCGGCCGTATAGGGATAGGTGTTATGATAGATGCGGTTGCTCACGAAGGGCGTGTTACCGCTTGCAAGGATACAAAAGATACTGTTATCCGCCGGATCGATCACAAAATCGGACACATCCTGATTATAGGGATAGGTCGTAATACCCGTGATATTGTAGGAATAGAAATTGGTAGTGGGCAGCTGCAGGATACCGATATTGGAATTGTAGGACCCGATCCCACCGCTTCCGCCCGCGATCATCACCTGGTACGTTCCCTGGTTGCAAAACCAGCGCATCTTCCAGTTCTCGCCGTTGTTGCCATCGTTATCGTGAAAAGGCGGCGTTTCGAAATTATCGTACGCACCGGTAGCTCCATTGAGCCGGATGATCTGCCCACCATAGCCATTCGACCCGATTCCGACATAGACATTCCCCGTGGTTTTCTCTACCGTCCAACCGCCATAATCATCTCCATAGACCCAGCCAATGATAGGCACGCTCCCCAAAAATGTCCATAGCAGATTGCCCGCCGGATCATACTTCGCTATGAGCCCCTGCTGATTGGTGCCGCCCTGCACATAGACGTTCCCATTGTAATCATAATCCACCTCCATCGCCTTCGCGGCATTGGTGCCCGCAAGCCCCGACACCGTGCTGGTCACAAAAGGATCGATGATCAGCTGCCGCCGCCGGTCATAGGGACGCCGGAAAACAAAACTTCTCACCTTTTCCTTCAGGTTATGCCCTACACCGATGGTATCGCCACCCGTCACACCAGGGCCATCCGCATAATAACACACCGGCTTCGACTCGACGATCGTTCCCGAATCGGATCGCACCACCAATAACCCGCTGCTGTCGCCCACGCTCTTCACATTTCCGCCATAGCTCGTCCGTACCACAGTGGGATCGGCGCCCGCCGCGACCCTGACCGTATATTCAAAACCGGCCTTGCCGGCAACCGTAGAATAGGCTATATCGATGCCGGGATACAGATCCTTGTAAATGATTCGCCGGCATCCTCCCGCCGTATGCGCCGACACCCCATATGTGAACCGGATCTTCTCCGCATCTTTTTTCAACAACGCACAATGAGGATTGGCATTCAACCATCGCATGGTGATCACCTTCCCCCGGTGGATATAGATCAACCCCCTGGCGGTAAAATAAACGGGTGGACCAAAACCCTGATAGCCAAACCGGACCTTGCCCATGCCCAGCCGCTCGGCCATGCTATCCGCATACTGCCCTACATTCTCGATAAATAAATGCTTCGTTCCGAAAAGATCGCCCCCGCCCGAAACAGAGGAAGGTTTCTGCTCAAAGGCGCATAAGACAAGATAAAGTGGGATAAAGGTTAGGAGTAGGGGGCGGCGCATGGAGCTAAAATACAAAAAATCCCTTCCGCCTTCCGTTTTTTGCTAAACCGTATATCCTATAGATTTGCGCCACTATGCGCAACAAACGTTTTCTGGCAGGCTGCCTTTTGCTCCTGCCCGTCTTCCTGCAAGCCCAAAACGCCACGGACCAGACGGCCAACGCGGCAACTACCTATGAGCTGAACACCGCCTGGAAATGCCAGGCCATCGGCAATGTTCATGCTTCACCCGAAAAGCTTTCACAACCGGGGTTTTCGACGGCGGGCTGGCTTCCGGCAACCGTGCCCGGCACCGTGCTGACGACGCTGATCAACAACCACCTGGTTCCTGACCCCTTTTATGGTTTGAACAACAAAACGATTCCCGATATCTATACCACCGGCCGGGATCATTATACGTACTGGTTCATTCGCGATTTCAAACAAACCGCCGGCAAGGGCCAGGAGGTCTGGCTTGACTTACGCGGCGTCAACTATAGCTGCGATATCTGGCTCAACGGCCACCGGGTCAACGCCCGGACCCATCACGGCATGTATCTCCGTCAATCCTATGATATCACTGCTCTCCTTTCGGCCGGCGGCGAGAACAGGCTGGCGGTGATCGTCTATCCCCCCGATCCCGTGGGCAACCCCAATGGCGGCCAGGGTGGCGATGGCGAGATCGCCCGCAACGTCGCGCATCAGTATGTCGCCGGCTGGGACTGGATCCAACCCATCCCCGACCGCAACACCGGCATTTGGGATAAGGTCACCATCAGGATCACCGGCCCCGTCCGCATCCGTAACCCCCATGTCGTCACCGAAGTCCCCGGCATCCGCTATTCCGACGACGCCCGGCAGGCCCCGGCCTATGTTCACATCAGCGCCGAACTCGAAAACGTTACCGGCTCCTCCGTCCGCGGCAGGCTCTACTACCTGCTAGGTGGCCGGGAGATCGAAACCAGCGTCACCGTCGCCCCGCATTCCATCAGGGAGTTCAGGCTTCCCGTCGACACGCTGGACCACCCGCTCCTCTGGTGGCCTAACGGCTACGGTCCCCAGAACTTATACAGCACCAACCTCGTCTTCGTCAGCGAAGATGCCGACAATAGCCCCGAGCAGGTCCTCGCCGGCCATGATATGTCGCCGCTGAGCTTCGGCGTCCGCGAGATCACCACGACCTGGAATACGACTACCCGTAGTCGTCAGACCTGGGTCAACGGCCAGCCCATCTTCATCAAGGGCGGCAACTGGATCGTCTCCGACGAGCTGCTCCGCTTTAGCCCGGAACGCTACGACGCCGAGATCCGTTTCCATCGCGACATGAACCTCAACCTCATCCGCGTCTGGGGCGGCGCCCTCACCGAACGGCCCGAATTCTACGACGCCTGCGACCGCTATGGGCTCCTCGTCTTCCAGGACTTCTGGAACTCCGGCGACTGCAATGGCCGCTGGGAAGACCCCATGAAAAAAGAGGACCAGTGGACCCGCCGCAACTATCCCGACGACCACCGCCTCTTCATCGCCTCGGCCGCCGACCAGATCAAGCTGATCCGCAACCACCCTTCACTCGCCTTTTGGTGCGGCGGTAACGAGATCACTCCGCCCGAAGACATCTTCAAAGCCCTCAAGGATTCGCTCATCCCCCGGCTGGACGGCACCCGCACCTTCTTCGACTACAGCAATTCCGACAGCATGTCGTTCAACAACCTCGGCGGCAATGGCGACGGTCCCTACGGCATCCAGAATATCGCTACCTTTTGGGGAACCCGCACTTTTCCGTTCAATTCGGAAGTAGGCTCCGTAGGCATCGGCGACTACGAATCCCTGCAGCGCTTCCTTCCGAAAGAAGACCTCGTCCCCCCTGTGTACGACGGAAGACATAAACACGGCGAGGGCACGGACAATCCCGTCTGGTCCTATCACAAATATATCAGCTACGATTCCTCCGTATATGCCTACGGCCCCGTCAAAGACCTGCAGGATTTTGCCAACAAGGCCCAGCTCGTCAACTACGACCAATACCGCGCCCTCATGGAAGGGTTCAGCGCGCATATGTGGGACTGGTACACCGGCGCAATCATCTGGAAAACGCAGAACCCGTGGACCGCTATGCGCGGCCAGATGTATGACTGCTACCTCGACCCCAATGCCTGCCTGTACGGCCTTCACTGCGGCAGCGAACCGCTGCACATCATGTACGACCCCGTCACCGGCATGACCATGATCGCCAACAACACGTTCCGTACCCATCGCGACCTCATGATGCAGGTGATCGTCACCGATATGGCCGGCAAGACCCGCACGCTCACGCAACAATTCTACGAGATAGGCCCCACTACTGCCAAAAATTATCTGCCCATCGGTCGGGGTATCGACCGGCTTCGGGCCAGCGAGGGCCTCTTCCTCACCCTTCGGCTCCTCGATACCGATAAACACATCGTGAGCGATAACCTGTACTGGCTCCCCGACTCCACCGGCAACTATTCCGGTCTGCAGCACCTGGCCCCGGCCGCGCCCGAAGTCGAAGCGCGCAGCGATCCCGCAAGACCCGCCACGGGTTTCGCCACGGCCCGTATCACCGTCACCCTCCGCAATCCGGCGGACGGTCCGCTCGCCTTCTTCAACCGCATCTCGCTGGTAGATCCCGCCACCAAACAACGGCTGCTGCCGGTATTTTACAGCGACAACTATGTGTCGGTCCTCCCCGGTGAAAGCAAAACGATCACGCTGGATTACACCCCCAAAGCCGGCATAACACCACAGGTTTGCGTGAGTGGCTGGAATGTAGCGGAGAAATATGTCGACGTGCGGTAGGAAAATATTTTTTGAAGTTATAACAAATGTTATAACTTTGGAACTATGGCTACCATAAGACGAAAAACCCAAAAAAAAGCAGCTTCTTCCGTCAAACCGAAGAAGCAAGAGAAGGCGTATGAGCAGCCGGAGGTCGACGACCGTATTGATGAACCTGCTGTCGAGTATACCACCAAGATCCGCTCCATTGGCAATTCCAAGGGAGTGATCCTCAACAACCAGATAATGGACTTTGCCGGCTTGGACGCGGATCGGGAAATCGTGCTCCGGGCACTCAATGGCTCAATCACCATCAAGCAGGCGGAAAAGCCGGTGATCAATACGGATCTTTCTACCTGGGATGCGCAGTTTAAAGCAGCGATCGAGGCAGGAGATATACCGGAAGGGGATATGTGGGAGGGAATGGAAAACGAGTTTGACAAAATGGAGTGGTAGGTATGAATCAGTTTGACGTCTATATAGTGGACCTGGACCCTGCACTGGGTTCGGAAATGAGGAAGATCAGGCCGGCAGTGATCATTTCGCCTAACGCGATGAACAAGAACTTGGACACCGTTATCATTGCCCCGTTGACACATACGATCAAAGGCTATCCATCCAGGGTTCTTAGCAATTTCGCCGGCTCGCCGGGAGCAGTAGCTTTAGACCAGATGAGAACCGTTGATAAATCAAGACTAAAACAGAAACAAGGTCGGGTGGACGGCTCGACGGCTGCCAACATCAAAGCTATTCTCACCGCTATGTTCTCCTAACAACCCGCGAGCCAGTCGGGAGATAGTCCCGGAGCTTGTCACCACAGGTTTGCGTGAGTGGCCGGAATGTGGACACCCGGTGTATCGAAATCGGTCACTAGCAACCCGGACTCGCATTATAAGTTATTCAAAATAAGTCCAATACAGGGGCGGCATTATTATGGCTGCCCCTTTTTCATGTTATCCAACTATTTTAAGACTGCCTGGCGAAACCTGGTCCGCAACAAGTGGTTTACCCTGATTAATATCTCCGGTCTTGCCCTCGGCCTGGTCGCCAGCCTTTTTATCCTGCTCTGGGTGCGGGATGAACTCGGCATGGATAGCTTTCATGCCAATTCCGACCGTTTGTATACCCTATACGAACGGGAGTATTACGATCGCAAGGTCACGGCAGACTATGAGACCTGCGGTCTCCTACCGGACGAGCTCAAACGCGTGATCCCCGAGATCCAATACGCTACCGGCATGGAAGAATATCACGACCGGGCGCTCCTCGAAGCCGACGGCAAACGGCTGCAATGGGACGGCGACGCGGGAAGCCCGGATTTCTTTACCATGTTCAGCTATCCCCTTTTATACGGCACTCCCGCCACGGCGCTCCGCTACACCGATGGCATTGCACTATCGCGGAAGATGGCGACTGCCTTTTTTGGCAGTGCGGAAATGGCCATGGGGAAAGTTCTCCGGTATGAGAACAAACGCAACCTTACCGTGATGGCCGTCTTCGAAGACCTCCCGGCCGCATCCTCCCGGAAATTCGATTTCGTGCTCAACTGGGATAGTTTTCTGAAAATGCATGGTATGGCCAACTGGGGCGCAGGCGGCCCCTATACCGTGGTCCTCCTGCGTAAAGATGCCGACCCCGTCCTGGTTAGTCGGAAGCTCCGGCATTTTATGGACACGTATCAAACGAACCGGCAGGCAGGATATCGACAGGAGCTCGACTTGCAAAACTATCGGGACATGTATCTGTACAATCGTTTCACCGATGGAAAGATCAGCGGCGGCCGCATCGAATATGTCCGGCTTTTTACCGGCGTCGCCATTTTTATCCTCCTTATCGCCTGCATCAATTTCATGAATATGGCTACGGCCCGTTCGGTACGGCGGGCAAAGGAGGTTGGCGTGCGTAAAGTCGCAGGCGCTTTGAGAAGGACACTTATCCGGCAGTTCATGCTGGAGTCGTTTTTGCTCACGACGATTGCCGTAGCCATCGCTGTCCTGCTGATGTCGTTATTGCTACCCGCCTTCAACCAATTGGCTCAAAAAGAGATCATACTGCCTTTTAGAAGTTTGTCCTCATGGCTGCTATTGCTGTTGCTAACGGTTGTAACGAGTTTCATCGCCGGCAGTTACCCGGCGTTATTTTTGTCCTCCTTCAATCCGGTGACCGTACTCAAAGGGCTATTCCGCCCGGGACGAGGCAGCCACTCCTTCCGCCGGGTACTGGTAGTGGTGCAATTCACGCTCTCCATCATCCTGATCATCGGCACCCTGGTGATCTCCCGGCAGGTGGATTTCATCCGGACAAAGAATATCGGGTACGATCGGGACAACCTGGTCTATATCCCCATGGAAGGGGCCCTTGGTCCTAAATACGATCTTTTCAAAGAAAAGGCAGGCAAGCTGCCGGGCATTGCATCGGTGAGCTTTGTGTCGGATGATCCTGCCTATATGGATCAGAATACGAACGAGATTTCCTGGGAAGGGAAAGCACCCGATCGAAGCATCTATGTCACGAATGAAGCCGTCGCCCTGGATTATGTCAAAACGATGCGGCTCACCCTTGTCCGCGGCCGGGATTTTTCGCGGGAGTTCCCCACCGACACAATGGGGTATCTGATCAACCAAACGGCCGCAAAGGCCATGGGTTTCACCGATCCTATCGGAAAAACGATAACGATCGAGGGCTACCGGAAAGGCCCGGTTATAGGCGTACTGAAAGACTTTAATTTTACCCCTTTGTACCAGTCCATTAAACCGCTGGTGTTATATACGTACTTCCACCCCATTGGTTATGGAGAGATCCTCGTCCGGGTCACCCCGGGGCAAACAAAGCCTGCACTGGACGGTCTGCAATCGCTGTGCAGCCAACTCAACCCCCAATTCCTTTTTAGCTACCGGTTCTCGGATGAAGCCTATCTCGCCCTATACAAAAGTGAGGGCGTCGTTCGCAGCCTTTGCGATCTTTTTAGCGTATTAGCCGTCGTCATCTCCTGTCTGGGTCTGCTGGGCCTCTCCCTGTTCTCCGTAGAACAACGGCGGAAGGAGATCAGCGTCCGAAAGATCCTTGGAGCCCGTGTACTGTCATTGTTCCTGCTGATCGCCCGGGAGTTCCTCTCGTTGGTCGGCATGGCCTTTCTCCTCGCCATCCCGCTGGCATGGCTCCTGATGACCGGCTGGCTTCAAAATTATGCTTACCGGGTCGATCTGGCCTGGTCCATCTTCATTTTCGCAGGTTGTATAGCCTTAGGGATAACGTTATTGACCATTGGTTTTCAAGCGATCAAGGTCGCCCTGTCCAACCCGGTGGAGGCATTGCACAGGGAATAGAAGCTCGTGGAAGTTGCCGGCGCTTATCCCCGCAGATGCCGCTTCTTGAACGCGCTGGGATTCTCCCCGGTGACCTGCCGGAACAGCTTGTTGAAATA
The DNA here is from genome assembly GCA_035946435.1 of Puia sp. Lineage (GTDB taxonomy): Bacteria > Bacteroidota > Bacteroidia > Chitinophagales > Chitinophagaceae > Puia. The sequence continues at coordinate 20,866 of DASYZH010000135.1, forward strand.
GCTGAGACTCCCGATCCCCACCGAATAGCACACCTCGGAGACGCTCCGGTCCTGCAACAGCAGGGTCTTGGCCTGGCCGATCCGGTATTGATTCACGAAATCCGTAAATGTCATCCTCGTCTGCCGCTTGAAATACCGGCAAAAAGCCGCCGTGCTCAGATGCACCTGCGCGGCGATCTCGCCCACGTCCGGCGCCCGGTCATAACGTTTGTGGATATACTCGTATACCGATGACATCCGGATCTTGTCATTGAGAAAGGTCTTTACACTCGTGTCGATCACGTTCAGCCGCTCGACCTCCGGCTCCCGCGCCAGCCGCCGGAATATGCGCAACAAGGCGATCAGCTGCTCGAAATGATCCATCCGTTGTAATTGTTTCAGCTCCTCTCCTACCTCCGCCCGGCAGTGCTCGCCAAAGGCCAACCCAAATGCCGCCCGCGCAAATAGCTCATCGATCGCCTTGAGCTCCGGCGTGTGATGGAACGCATCCCCTAGAAAATCCTCTTTGAGCTGAACCACCACCTGGCGGTATTCTGTCTGTAACCCATAGTCGAAGTTGAGATGCGGGATATTGGGCCCGATCAATACCAGGTCACTGCCCGTATAACCGGAAACGTGCTGACCGACGTGCCGGATACCCGCCGTCGCCTCCACATAGACCAGCTCATATTCCGGATGATAATGCCAGTAGAAAAAGCTCTTCAGGCTGGGCGAGAACAGTTTGAAGGACTGCCCTTCCCCCGGTAACACTATTTCTCTCTGTATCTTCATATGACGCCGTAAATCTACAAAAACTGGTCAATACAGAGCAAAAAGAGGCCTTTTCAGCGGTAGTTCCCCATCCCGCTGCTGCCGAACTTTGGGTTAAATATTTGTCATATGCAAGCAAGCATGATTGGCGCTAACGCCGCAGCCGGCGATAGCCCTGCCACCATCACCGCCGTTCCGAACAATGAACACCTCGACATCCCCGGCAACCCCTCCACCGCGACCAGCAGCCGTTCCCGTCTGCGGACGACCCTCGACGGCGCACCGCTGAAAGTGCTCTCGGAGCAGAATTGGCAGTTCTGGCTCCACAACGGCTATGTCGTCATCAGGAACGCCGTCCCGAAGGAACAGGTAGCCCAAACGGCGGGCTTTCTCTGGGACTTCGAAGAAAAGGACCCGAACGACCCCGAGACCTGGTATACCCCGCCCCGCGCCGAGATGCAGATGAAGGAGCTCACCAACACCGGCATGGTCGAAGTCTATAACCACCAGCGCCTCTGGGACAACAGGCAGATGCCCCGCGTCCACGCCGCCTTCGCCGATATCTGGGGTACCGAAAGGCTCTGGGTCACCATCGACCGCGCCAATCTCAACTTCCCGCTCCGCCCCGGCTGGGAATACAAAGGGTTCATCCATTGGGACTACGATCCCGAGACCAAACCGCAAAATGTCCAGGGCGTCCTGGCGCTTGCCGACCAAACCGATGAGCACATGGGCGGCTTCCAGTGCATACCCGAGCTGTTCCGCACCTACGACACCTGGAAATTGACCCAGCCTGGGGACCGCGACCATTTCAAACCCGACAC
>DASYZH010000136.1:0-11348 GCA_035946435.1 Puia sp.
ATGGGTACCCAGTGAACAGGACCGCCGGCGGGGCCGTCAGCCCGGTTTTGGAATGACCATCAATATCATCAATGGCGGGGAGGAATGCCAAAGCAAGAACCCCGAAATGATCAAAAACCGCCAGGACCGAATTGGTTTTTACCGGCATTTTGCCGCCTTGCTGCAGGTCCCGGCGGAGGCCGCCTGCGATTGTGCGGGTATGGCACCCTACTAACAAACAATGTATGAATCTGACCAAGACCACTCTTCAGCGCATCTGGCATACCAGGAGCTTATCGATCGTCTTTTTTGTTTATGTGCTCATCTCGATAATCGCCGCGACACAGGGGCTGACAGCAGGGCCTAAGATATATGTCCCCGGCGGCCGGCCCTATATCGACTACAACAATTACCGTATTTTCAAATTCTCCTTTTATCACTTGCTGCAAGGCCGCGATATCTACCAATTGTTTCCGGACGATCATTGGGACCTGTATAAATACAGCCCTGCGTTCGCCCTTTGTTTTGGCCTGCTATCGTGGATGCCGGATGCGATCGGCCTGGTATTGTGGAACCTCATCAATGCCCTCTGCCTGTTCGCGGGGGTGCGGCTATTGCCGGGGCTGACCAGGGAAAAGAAAAGCTGGATCCTGCTCTTCTGCGTGCTGGAGATGCTGTTGTCTATTCAGAACACGCAAAGCAACGGACTGATGGCCGGACTCGTCGTGCTGGCCTTCGCCCTGGCGGAACGACGACGCTATATCCTCTCAACCCTTTGCATTGTTTTCTCGTTCTATATCAAGATCTACGGTGCACTGGCATTCGTGTTCTATCTTTTTTACCCTGATAAGCTTAAGCTCATGGGCTGGTCGCTTTTTTGGATGGTGTTCTTTGCTGTTGTACCACTCGTGGTGGTCAGCGGATCACAGCTCGCCTTTTTGTATAAAAGCTGGCTGCATCTCCTGTTGAACGACCGTTCGGCTTCCGTAGGGCTTTCGGTGATGGGGCTGCTGGAGACCTGGTTCAAGGTGGATATTTCCAAGAATGCCGTGGCGCTTGTGGGGTTGGTGCTGTTCCTGCTACCGCTCGTCCACATTCGCAAATTTGGCGACCTGACCTTCCGGCTGTTGTATCTGGCGAGTACGCTGATCTGGATGGTGATCTTCAATCACAAGGCCGAGTCACCCACCTATATCATCGTCATGAGCGGTATCGGTATCTGGTATTTCTGCCAGGCCCCCGACCCTGTGAATCGCATCATGCTGATCCTGGCCTTTCTGCTGATCTCGATGTCGATCTCGGATCTGGTGCCGGCGCCGGTACGCAATGGGTTTATCCGGCCGTATGGGATCAAGGCGGTGATGGGTATCGTGATCTGGTGCAGGATCATCTATCAGCAGCTTTCGTTGCGCTATAAGCCTGCCCCCCAGCTGAAACTTCGCTCCAATGAATAAAAGCCCTTCTTCTACGGTTAGGCTGCTGCGGTTGCCGTTCTCTTTTTTCCTGATGCCGGTGTATTGGTTTGCACTGAGTCAGGTGGTCGAAAGAGACTGGCCGAGGGCGATCCTGATCTTTGTCATTCTGCATCTGCTGGTCTATCCCGCCAGCAACGGATACAACAGCTATATGGACCGCGATACGACGCCCATTGGCGGTTTGGAACATCCGCCGCAGCCGACGCGGCGGCTCTTTTGGGTCACACTGCTCATGGACCTGGTGGCGCTGCTGCTAGGTACAATCCTCGGATTGTATGTCCTGGTGGGACTCGCGGTGTATATCCTGGCTTCACGTGCCTATAGTTACCGCGGCATCCGGTTGAAAAAATATCCCGTTATCGGGTGGCTCACGGTGATCGTTTGTCAGGGGGCCTTGATCTTTTTTGTGGTCTATCGGGGCAGTCATTATCCACAGGCAGACGCCGCCGGTTTAAATGCCCCGGTGGAGGCCATGGTCGCCTGTTCGCTGCTGCTGGGCGGCTTTTATCCACTCACACAGATCTACCAGCATGCCGCGGACCGGCAGGACGGCGTCCGGACGATCAGTATGGTCCTGGGTCTCCGGGGAACGTTTATCTTTGCAGGATTGTTGTATGGACTGGCGTTCCTCGTGCTTTTTCACTACTTGTATCTCAGTTATCTGGAACCCAAAGAATTTTATATCCTGGCAACCTGCGAGCTACCGGTGATCGTTTATTTTTTCATATGGGCCATACGTGTCTGGCGCGATCCGTCGAAAGCTAATTTTATCAATACCATGCGGATGAACCTGCTGGCTTCGGTGTGTACCAATGCAGGGTTTATCGCGGTGCTGATCTTCGGGTCGTGAGCCCCCGGGCATGATACCGGCCCCGGGCCGACACCGCTGGCTCCATCTTTGCAGAAATGAATTAAATATGCCTTTTTGAGTACCATTATTTCCATCGGAACGGCCGTCCCTGTGCATCGGCACCGGCAAGAGCATATCCTGCCTTTTATGCAACGCATCTATGGATTGGAGAAGGCCACAGCGAGAAAACTAAAAGCTTTGTATCACCAAAGCGCCATCGACACCCGCTATTCGGTGATCCCCGATTATTCGCTGCCCGCGGATCAATGGAAGTTCTATCCCCCCACGGAGAACCTGGAGCCCTTTCCCTCGCTGGAAAAACGCATGCGCTGGTACCGGGAGCACGCGGCAGCGCTTTCACTAAAGGCCATCCAACGATGTCTCGGGGACCGATGTGCCGCCCGGACGATCACTCACCTGATCACGGTGAGCTGTACGGGCATGAGTGCGCCCGGCCTCGACCTGGAACTGGTCGATGCACTGGGCCTGCCGCCGCATATATTTCGTACGTCCGTTAACTTTATGGGCTGTTATGCCGCGGTGCATGCGCTGAAGCTTGCCAATGCCCTGGCCGCTACCCCCGGATCGCAGGTATTGATCGTGTGTACGGAACTGTGCACGCTTCATTTCCAGCAGGAACCTACCCTGGACAACCTGCTGTCGAGCCTGCTGTTCGCGGATGGCGCAGCGGCGGCGCTGATAGTATCCGACGATGTCTTGGCTTCTGGCGAGACCGGTCTGCGGCTTAAGAGCTTTTATTCCGAGATCGTCCCCGAAGGTAAAAGCGCCATGACCTGGGGACTCTCCTCTACAGGCTTTCAAATGACGCTCACGGGGTATGTCACGGACCTGATCCGTGCCGATTTCGGCACCCTGGTGGGTCATGCGCTCGAAAACAGCGGGATCAGCCGGGAGCGCATCGGTGCATGGTGCATCCATCCGGGGGGGAAAAGGATCCTGGATGCTATCGGCAACAGCCTTTCGTTCACCGGTGGAGAGCTCGATACCAGCTATGCAGTCCTGCGGCAGTATGGGAACATGTCTTCGTCCACAATTCTTTTCGTTTTGCAACAATTGATGGAAAAACTGGAGCAACGCCCGCCAAATTGTATATTCGGGGCGGCTTTTGGTCCCGGTCTTACCATGGAGACCTTTGTCGCGGAACCGATTTGATCTAATCCCTGCAATGCCGGAGGCTTTACGGCCGAAGGTCTTATTAACTTAGTAAAGCCGGAGGCTTTACTGCCGGAGGCTAATTAACTGATTCGTATGGTCGATTTTTCACAACGGAGCAGCCAAAAAGAACTGCTGGACCGGGGCGATATCCCTTTTGCGGATATCGAAAAGAACATGCGGGAATTGGATGTGATCAATACCTGGTTGGGCGGTCATGCGATAAGTCAAAAAGGGTTGAGGCGCGTGATCGGCGACCGCCGGCAGGTGAGCATTTGCGAAATAGGCTGTGGCGGCGGGGACAATCTGCGGGTACTCGGCCGGTGGTGCCGGCGGCGGGGTATAACCGCGAGGATCACGGGCATCGATCTCAACGTGCATTGCGTTGCCGTAGCAAAACAGCGATGGGACGGAGGTCAGGCGGAATGGATATGCGCGGATTACCAGGAGGTATCCTTTGCCGATAGACGGCCGGACATCATCTTCAGCTCGCTTTTTTGCCATCATTTCACCGATGCGGAGCTCACCGCTCAGCTTCGATGGATGGAAACGAACGCGGAGATGGGCTGGTTTATCAACGATCTGCAGCGTCACCGGCTGGCGTATTATGCTATCCGGCTGTTGACGGCGGTTTTTTCAGGATCGTATCTCGTGAAGAATGATGCACCATTATCGGTGTTGCGTGGGTTCAGCAGGGCCGAGTGGAGCCGGTTGCTGGCGTCGGCAGGAATGGAAGATTCCATGGTCAGCTGGGAATGGGCGTTCCGGTGGCTGGTGACACGAACGAAGACTTATGTATGATGTCATTATAGCTGGAGGGGGATTGGCCGGATTGGCGCTGTCGATCCAACTGGGCAAGGCCGGATACCGGGTTGCGCTTTTTGAGAAGGAGACCTATCCTTTTCATAAAGTATGCGGCGAGTACATCAGTCTGGAAAGCTGGAATTTCCTGGAGGACCTGGGGCTACCGTTAAGCGACTGGAACCTGCCGGTGATCCATTCTCTGCTTTTGTCAGCTCCCGGTGGGCGGTCGCTACAACACGAACTTCCCCTGGGTGGCTTTGGCATCAGCAGATATAAGATCGACGCCGCCCTGGCGGCGATCGCCCGGCGCAATGGAGTAGACCTTTTTGAATCCACACGTGTAACGGACATCCATTTCAAGCAACAGACATTTACCGTTCAAACCACCGGCGGCGATTTTGCCGCCCGGGTGGTCTGTGGGACCTTTGGTAAACGGAGTAATCTCGATGTGCGCTGGAAACGGGCATTCATCCGGAAAAGATCGAACAAGCTCAACAATTTTATAGGTGTAAAATACCATGTTACCGGGGATTGGCCCGCAGACCAAATAGGCCTGCATCATTTCCCAAACGGGTATTGCGGCATCTCCCGCATCGAAGACGATCGGTATTGTCTTTGCTATATGACTACAGCGGAGAATCTCAGGATCAGCGGTAATTCGATCCGGGAGATGGAAACAACCATTCTGCAGAAGAATCCGTATCTAAAAAAGATATTCTCCCAGGCCACCCGGGTATTCGAGCCGCCGGTGACGATCTCGCAGATCAGTTTTGAGCGCAAAACCCAGGTGGAAGATCATATCCTTTTAATAGGCGATGCCGCCGGCATGGCCGTACCCCTTTCGGGAAACGGTATGAGCATGGCATTGCATGGAAGCAAGATCGCGTTTCGCTCGATCGTATCCTTTTTAACCGGGGAAATTGCCCGTTATGAGCTGGAACAGGAGTACACCGACCGGTGGAACCGGCAGTTCGGCAGGCGTTTATGGATGGGAAGGCTATTGCAACGCTGGTTTAGCAGCGAGCGGCGAACGAATCTTTTGTTAAATTCGTTAAAGCCCTTTCCGAAAGTGGTTTCATTTTTGATTAAACAGACGCATGGTCAGCCGTTCTAAACGGAGCGGCGGGGTACACTCAAATCAAACTCATGAAAATCGGCTCGTTGGGAGTGTTAATCGGACTAATCTGTACGCTGGAAGGTAACGCGCAGGACTATCAGGCCGTTAAAGGGTCATCCTATGCGGGGGCGCTCACGGTGTCCGACAATCCGGCATCGATATTGAGTACCCCTTACCCGTGGGATCTCACGATCTTTTCCGCGAACCTCAAGAATACCACCAATGCACTTACTATCGATCAATTTTCCTATCTCCATCACCAACGTACGGTGAAGTACAACTGGACCAATGGCGACCTCGATCGCCGGTACGCCGCGGTGAATTTCAATGTCCATCTGCTGAACCTCCGCCTTGACCTGGGGCGTAAACAGGCCATTTCCTTCGGGGCCAATCTGCGTGGGTATGCAGGCGCCAATACGGGGAAATTAAACTACAATGATACCCTGCTCAATATGAACCAGTTCTTCAATATCAATCAGAGTACTACTTTTCAGGGGGAACTGGTCAGCAGCTCATGGCTGGAGCTATACGGGACCTATAGCAGGACGCTATGGGATGACGAAAAGGGCCGGTTGAATGCCGGGATAACACTCAAGGCCCAGCGGGGCATCTCCGGCGTCTTTGCACAGCTCAATGGCGGTTCGGTGAGCCGTTCGATCTACCAGGATTCCTTCACGGTCTACACGGTGGCGGCGGGGAATGCCAGGTACGGCTATTCCCAGAATTACGATTCCTGGAATACCGATCGCAGCACCGGAAAGAACCTGCATGATTTTCTTGCGCACACCCAGGGAGGCGCATCCTTCGATATCGGATTCGAATACCTGGTGAAGCCGCAATATGTGGAGACCTTTGGCACCCCCGACGATTATTATGACTATTCCTGGAAATTCGGTGCATCCCTGCTGGACGTAGGCGAAAACCTCTATGTCTACGGCTCGCAAAGCCGAAGTGTGAGCAACCCCAACAACAACGCCACGGACGTAGAGCTCAACTATAAATTCGACAATACCGGCACGGTCGCCCAATTCAACGACAGCCTTTCGACCATCGTCAATCATATTTCGACAATCAGGGGCAGGTTCCACATCTATAACCCCGCCCGTTTCAATTTCAATGTGGACCACAAGCTACCGGAACATTTCGCCATCAACGCCGATCTGACCCTGAACCTCGGCGGTAGTAACAAAGGGACCCGGCTGTTCACCAAGGACCTCACCCTGCTTGCGGTAACCCCACGCTGGGAAACCGAATGGCTTGGCGGGTACCTTCCCATCGAGGTGACCACGGATGGCCGCGTATGGATCGGGGGCGCCTTCAAAGCAGGTCCCTTGCTATTGGGTGTGCACAACTGGGCCGACGTCTTCTCGAAAGACAAAACGCAGAATGGCGGCTTCTACCTGGCACTGGTCATCCATCCGGTAAAAGGATGGAAGATCAGGGAAAAGAAGGAGTACACCTGCCCGAAGGACTAAAGCGCGACCCACCGGGGAAGCTTTCAAATTTATTTGAAAGTTCAGAAAATAGGTCTATCTTTGGTCATGCAACTGGCCGAAGCAAAAGCGAAATTCATAGCGGATTGGGGAAGATTAGGGACCAATTGGGGCATTAACCGGACGATGGCGCAGATCCATGCCCTGCTGATGGTGAGCCCCGACCCATTGAGTGCGGAAGAGGTTATGGATCAGCTGGCGATCAGCCGGGGGAATGCCAATATGAACCTCAGGGAGCTCATCGATTGGGGATTGGTCCAAAAGGTGATCGTCCCCGGAGAGCGAAAGGAGTTCTTTTCTGCCGAAAAGGATATCTGGAAGGTGGCGCGGCAGATCGTGAAGGAGCGGAAGAAAAGGGAGCTGGATACCATGCTGCCGGTACTCAAAGAGCTCAGTGAAGTGGAGGGGGACAAACGCGATAGATCGGTGAAGACCTTTACGGATACGATCAATAATATCCGGAAGTTCAGCGAGCAGGCCGACAAGATCCTGGATACGATGATCAAGGCCGATGAGCACTGGTTCCTGGGGAGCCTGATGAAGCTGTTCAGCGGGAAGTCGTAGGCCGCCAAACTTTCAAGCCGTTCCGCGGCTTTTCTTTGGTTCGATTATTTCATAATTTACTGAAAGTTCAGAACGTATGTTTATGAAAAATAAAACAATCATTCTTGCCGGAGGCTCCGGATTTATCGGGCAGGCGCTGGCGGCCTATTGGGGCCGGGAAAACCGGATCATTATCCTGAGTCGTGGAGACAGCCGGGCGGCCAACAATACGTATGGTCGCAAGCCGCTGAGCGCCCGGGATGGCTATTCGATCCGCTACTGCCATTGGGACGGGCGTTGGGATCGGCGGCTCACTGGGGAGCGTCTCCCTAATGGCGATCGTCAAGGAGGGAGTCAGGCCGGCAATGACCGCTCCTCGCAGCAATGGGTGCGCGAGCTCGAAGGTTGCGACCTGGTGGTCAATCTGGCGGGGCGCAGTGTGAATTGCCGCTATACGGCCCGCAACCGGCAGGAGATCTTCGACAGCCGTACGGATGCGACGGAAGCCATCGGCGAGGCATTCCGGCATCTGGTGGTGCCGCCCAAGCTTTGGATCAACATCACTTCGGCGACGATCTACCGGCATGCGGAGGATCATGCGCAGGATGAATATACCGGTGAGATCGGCGAGGGTTTCTCCATCGAGGTCTGCAAACGCTGGGAAAGCTGCTTCTTCTCGCAGCGCACGCCTTTTACCCGGAAGATCGCCTTACGTACGGCTATCGCGTTGGGTGATGGCGGAGTCATGGAGCCATATCTGCGGTTGGTACGTTTTGGCCTGGGTGGACGCCAGGGCAATGGGCGCCAACGGTTCAGCTGGGTGCATGTCGAAGACATCGCCGGCGCCATCGAATGGTTGTTCGACCGGCCCGAGCTGGAAGGCGTGTACAATATGTCGGCGCCCGGCTCGACCTCCAATGCCTGTTTTATGGAGACCTTGCGCCGACTCACGCATACCCGTATTGGCTTGTCCGCTCCCGAGTGGTTATTGCGGCTGGGCGCAAAGGTAGCCGGCACCGAGACGGAGCTGCTACTAAAGAGCCGTTGGGTGGCGCCGGCCAAATTGCTCGACGGGGGTTTCCGGTTTCGCTACGAGCGCCTCGAGACGGCATTACAGGAGATCCTGGTCAATCATTAAACTTCGCTTATATGAAACGTTCATGGAAGCCCTGGGTTCTTTCCATTGCAATCCCCGCGGCGTATGCGCTGCTGATGCGTGTATTGTTCGGATTGGATCCCATCCGCCACTTTGCAGCAGTAATGTCGATAAGTTTTTTTATCACCGTACCTTTTGCCATCGGCTATATGACGATCGCCTTCTCCTCGCTGGAAAAGGTGCGTAAACCAGGTTATAGGATCATGGCGCCCTGGATACCCATCTTTATTTTTTTGGGGCTTACCCTGATGCTGGCGATAGAAGGCTGGGCCTGCTGGCTAATGATCCTGCCGGTGTTCCTGATCTTCGCCAGCATCGGCGGATGGGTCGCCGGAATGCGGAAGATCAAACGCGCGGACAGACCCGGCAAGCTGCAGCTGAGCCTGGTGGTTTTGCTGCCGCTGTTGCTCGCCCCATTGGAGAAGTTGCTTCCCTTGTTGCCCGCCCGGTACGAAGCATATACTTATACGGATATCCATGCGCCGGCATCGCTGATCTGGCAAAATGTTCTCCGGGTACGGACAATACCCCAAGAAGCCGATCGTGGCTCGCTGACACGATTGCTGGGATTTCCGCGGCCGATCCGGGCAGAATTGAACTATGCAGGTGTGGGTGGAAGCCGGGAGGCCATTTTCAGCAAGGGCCTCGTCTTTCAGGAGGTCGTACGGGAATATGCCGATCAGCAAAAAATGGTGTTTAGTATCCGGGCAGATCCGCATACGATCCCCTCCACAACCATGGATGAGCATGTGATCATCGGGGGAGAGTATTTCGATGTGCTGGACGGGACCTATAGACTGGAACAACGGTCGGATAGCGTTTACCGGTTGCACCTGTACAGTCATTTTACGCTGAAGACCAGCTTTAACTTCTATGCCAGCTGGTGGGCCGGCATGATCATGCAGGATATTCAGAACAATATCCTGCGAGTGATCCAAACAAGATGTGAAGAAAAATTGTAATTATAGCAATGCCACAGGAAAAAAAGACATTGGTGCTCGGAGCATCCGATAACCCGGCACGCTATAGCTACCTGGCGATAAACCGCTTACGCGGCAAGGGGCATCCCGTGGTAGCCATCGGCCTACGGCGGGTCATGGCGGGCGATGTGGCCATCGAAACGGAGAAGAAACCTTTCGAAGAAGTCGATACCGTGACCCTGTATTTGAATTCCACGCGGCAAAAAGAATACTACGATTACATCCTTTCGTTACACCCCAAGCGTATCATCTTCAATCCCGGCGCGGAGAACGAGGAGCTGTTCGCCTTAGCGCAGGCCAACGGCATTCAGGCGATAGAAGCCTGTACATTGGTGCTGCTGAGCACGGGGAGCTATTAACGTTAAGGATTCCTTAACACCTATACGATTTTGTTAATAAATGGTTTTTCGGTAAATTCGAAAAATCCTTTACAATATGTTATGGCGAAAATTTAATGGGGATGTCATAGAACTACCCATCATTGAAGCCGTTGAACACGCTATCCGCCGCGAAACGGAGGACGGCTTCCGGCTGAAAGTTTGCATCGGTACCGATTCCCAGGTAAAAGGTTTGGAAACAGAATTTGCTACCGTGATCGTTTTTCTGCGCGAAGGACATGGCGGCTTCATGTTCATTCACAACGAAAAGACAAGGCATCAGTACACGATCAAGGAGCGGATGCTGGTGGAAGTTGCCAAGAGCATCGAGATCGCTTACGAGCTCTGCAATCTCTTCAGCAAGTACAATGTCGACATGGAAGTTCACGCCGACATCAACACGAATCCGCATTTTAAGAGCAACGACGCCCTCAAGGAAGCCATGGGTTATATCCTGGGGATGGGCTTTGCTTTTAAAGCCAAACCCGAAGCGTTTGCCAGCAGCAGCTGTGCTAACAAGGTGGTGAACTAGTCCGCTCCCTCGCCGGGCTTTCGGCCCCGTGAGGTTGATGACCCTGCAGAAGGTACCCGCCGTACAGACCGTGACCGCTCATGGTCTAAGGAATTGTCTCCCCTTCTCCGGCCTCCCTGAACTCCTGATTCATCGTTCCAATGAGGCCCAGGATCTTGTCTCTCCCCATTTTTTTCACGGCGCTGGTCACGAAGTGTTGCGGCAGGAATTGCCAGGTCTCGCGCATTTTCGCGAGAAAGTCTTTGACATTGGCGCTCACGGTGCGCTGGTTCTCTTTGTCGGCCTTGGTGAAGACAAGGCAGAAGGGGATGTTCCATTTACCCAGCTTGTTGACAAATTCCAGATCGATCTTTTGCGGCGAGTGCCGGCTATCGATAAGGATAAAGACGTTGACCAGGTTCTCTCTTTTCCGCAGATAGTCTTCGATCATCTTTTCCCATTGTTTGCGCTGGGTCTGGGAAACCTTCGCAAAACCATAGCCGGGGAGGTCGACGATATACCAGCTATTATCGATATTGAAATGATTGATCAGTTGCGTCTTGCCGGGAGAACCGGAAGTCTTGGCAACCTTTTCGTTGTTGCAAAGCATGTTGATCAGCGAAGACTTGCCGACATTGCTGCGACCGATGAAGGCATATTCCGGCCGATCCGGCTTCGGACACTTGGTATAGTCAGGGCTGCTGACCACGTAAACAGCGGAATGGATCTCCATAAGTAATGCGGACCTCCGGCCCGTTCGCCGCAAGATACGTACCTTTGCCCTCCTATGCCCAATTATTCGCACGACAGGATCGTTCCGTTCAAGGATTCGGAGCTTGGCAAGAAGCAGCAGATCGCGGAGATGTTCGATAAGATCGCCTTCCGGTATG
>DASYZH010000137.1:0-6259 GCA_035946435.1 Puia sp.
CCGCCTTGATCTCGCCTTCCTGACCCGGCGCGATGGGTTTCTGGGGTTGCTCGGCGATGGTACAGCCGCAGCTGGGCCGGACCTGGCCGATGACCAACGGGGTAGTGCCGATGTTGCGAAAGCGGTAGGCGACATTGAGCTTTTCCCCTTCGACGATGGTTCCATAGTTCCTGGACAGTGAATCCAGCCATTCGATGGTGGTATAATGCGCGGAGTCCACCATAGCAGCCTTGACATCGGTTCCGGCGCTACTGCCGCAGGAGATCATCAGGGCGCAAAAAAGCGTGAACAAACAGCCGGCCAAAAATGTGCGCATGGGTCAAATTTTTTGCAAACGTACTAATTCGTTCTGAAATCGACTTTATGCATCTTGTCTTCCCGGACCAGATCTTTGTGGATATTGTCCAGGATGCCATTGACGAATTGTCCGCTTTGCGGGGTGCTGTAGTCCTTGGCCAGATCGATGTATTCGTTGATGGTGACTTTGGGCGGGATGGTCTCGAAATAGAGGAATTCCACGACACCCATCTGCATGAGGATCATGTCGAGCGTGGCGATCCGTTCGGGGTCCCAGTTCTTCAACCGCGGCCGGATCATGTCCAGGACCACCTCTTTTTTCTCGATCACGGTGAGTAGCAGCAGCCGGGCGAAATCCGCCTTGTCCTTGCTGATGATCTCCTGGAAGGGCACGGAGCCGGGTTTGGCGAGATAGGTCATGACGATCTGGCTGATCATTTCCCCGTCGTCGTCCCAGTTCGAAAACAGTTCTTCGATATGGGCGAGGAAGGTTTCGTTGGGGAGCAGGATGGTCGTGAAGATGAAGTCCAGCATTTCGCGCTCCTTTTTCTTATCCCGGCCCTGTTCTTTAATATATTGTTGGTATTCCGGCGTGGCTGCGAGGTCGTGATAAAGTTTGCGGATCAGCTCCCTATTGTCCTGGAGATGGGGTTTATCCGTTTCCAGCGCCTTTTGCAGCAATGGATCCTCGAGCATCTTCCAGAGGGTTTCGTTCCCGGCCAGCTTGATATTGACATTCCGGTCGGCTTCGCTGGGCAGGTGCTTGGAGGCCCGGAGGCGGGCGTCGGTTTCCGCGTAGCGGGCGACTTCGGTAATGAAATAAAGGAGATAGGACAACAATTGCCGGGATTGGTCGAAGTGTTTTTGCAGGATGCGGGAGGCATCTCCCGGTTTTACGGCCTGTTCCTGCGCTTCCAGCGTATAAAGGGTCTGCATGACCTTTACCCGGATATTTCTTCTGCTGATCATTTAGTACAAGAGCTTGCTTTTGGGGCTGCAAATATAGGCATTTACGGCGAAAAACAGGGCCGCCTGACAAAGAAGCGGTAGGATTGCTGAAAAAGTGGCATTTATACTTGTTTGGTACAAAATTCGTGTAGCTTTGCCGTCCCCGCAATACATGTGGGGCCAAGTTTTCATCAAAACAAAAAACGAATACAACTATGGGCAAAAAGTTAAACGTTACCCCTTTAGCGGATAGGGTAATTGTGAAGCCAGCTCCCGCCGAGGAAAAGACTGCCGGCGGTATCATCATTCCCGATACGGCTAAGGAAAAGCCGCAGCGTGGTACGGTAGTAGCCGCTGGTCCCGGCAAAAAAGACGAGCCGGTAACGGTTAAGATCGGGGACACGGTATTGTATGGCAAATATGCCGGTACCGAGATCCAGATCGAAGGCGACGATTTCCTGATCATGCGGGAATCTGACATTTTAGCAATTGTTTAATCATCCCATAACTAGACATAACTATGGCAAAACAACTTTTCTTTGATATCGAAGCCCGCAATAGAATGAAAAAGGGCGTAGATACGCTGGCTAATGCCGTGAAGGTTACCCTCGGTCCCAAAGGACGCAATGTGGTATTGGAAAAGAAATTCGGCGCTCCCGCCATCACCAAGGACGGTGTTACCGTAGCCAAGGAGATCGAGCTGGAAGATCCCATCGAGAACATGGGCGCGCAAATGGTGAAGGAAGTCGCTTCCAAGACCGCAGATATCGCTGGTGACGGCACCACGACCGCTACCGTGCTGGCACAGTCCATCATCGGGGAAGGTCTCAAGAACGTAGCTGCAGGTGCCAATCCCATGGACCTGAAACGCGGTATCGACAAGGCTGTCGAGAAGATCGTCGAAAGCTTGAGCGCACAATCGAAAACCATCGGTAGCGACAAGAACAAGATCGAGCAGGTAGCTTCCGTCTCCGCCAACAACGATACGACTATCGGCAAGCTCATCGCGGAAGCGTTTGGCAAAGTAGGCAAGGAAGGCGTCATCACCGTGGAAGAAGCAAAGGGTACCGATACTACGGTAGAAGTAGTAGAAGGGATGCAATTCGACCGTGGCTATATCTCGCCCTATTTTGTCACGAACAGTGAGAAGATGGAAGCCGAGCTGCAGAACCCCTACATCCTGATCTATGACAAAAAGATCTCTGCGATGAAGGATATCTTACATATCCTGGAAAAGGTAGCTCAGGGTGGCCGGCCGTTGCTGATCATCGCTGAAGACCTCGAAGGAGAAGCACTCGCCACCCTGGTGGTCAACAAGCTCCGTGGCACCATCAAGGTCGCTGCCGTCAAGGCTCCCGGCTTCGGTGACCGCCGCAAGGAAATGCTGCAGGACATCGCTATCCTCACCAAGGGTATCGTGATCAGCGAAGAGCAGGGTTACAAGCTGGAAGGTGCAGACCTCAGCTACCTGGGTACCGCTGCTTCCGTAACCATCGACAAGGACAACACTACAGTTGTCGGTGGCAAGGGCAAAAAAGAAGATATCACGGCCCGCGTCAACCAGATCAAGGCACAGATCGAGACGACCACTTCCGATTACGATAAGGAAAAATTACAGGAACGTCTTGCCAAACTGGCCGGCGGTGTAGCCGTTCTCTACGTAGGTGCTGCTACCGAAGTAGAAATGAAGGAAAAGAAAGACCGCGTCGACGACGCCCTGCACGCTACCCGCGCTGCTGTTGAAGAAGGCATCGTTCCTGGCGGCGGTATCGCCTATATCCGTGCCGTTGAAGCACTGGAAAAACTCAAAGGCAGCAACGAAGACGAGACCACCGGTATCGCGATCGTGAAACGCGCGCTGGAAGAGCCTCTGCGTCAGATCGTAGCCAACTGCGGTCTCGAAGGCAGCATCATCGTTCAGAAGGTGAAGGAAGGCCAGGCCGATTACGGGTTCAACGCCCGGACTGAAAAATATGAGAACCTGTTCAGGGCTGGTGTTATCGACCCGACAAAGGTTACCCGTATCGCGCTCGAGAATGCCGCTTCTATCGCCGGTATGTTGCTGACCACCGAGTGTGTGATCGCCGACAAGCCCAAGAAGGAAGAAGCACACGCTCATCCGGGCGGCGCTCCTGGCATGGGTGGAATGGATTATTAATTTTCTGTTTCCGAATAGTTGTAAAGCCCCGCGTAAGCAGGGCTTTACCATTTTATACCGAATGTAAGGACGACGTTCCCGCTGGTCTGATGCAGCGCGGCGGCGTAATTCGTTTTGTCTGCCAGCCTATAGGGGAAATCGATGTTGTGGGTGAACCCCATCACATAGGCCAGGTCGACGAAGAAGGCTTTGACGCGATAGCCTGCTCCGGTGGTGAGATAGAGCTTATCGGCTTTCTGGCCGCTCTGGAAATAGGGATTGCTATAGTAGGCGCCGCCGGCGCGCAGGAACCATTTATCGAATTTCATTTCGCCGCCGAGCCGGGCTGCAATGGTCCCCTTGTAAATGTCCTTGATGACGGCGTTCTCCGGATCGTAGGGGTTCGCGCTGCTGTTGTTGCCGTCCTGGTACCGTGGGGTGAAGTGCGGGTTATGGGTGGTCACGTATTCGAGATCGCCGGTAATGAAACCATGCTGATCTTTTACATCGGCCTGACCGCTGCCGAAGATATAGGAGCCGCTAAGCAGAAAATGCCAGGGCGTGAACAGATCGTATTGTACGGAGTTGGGTTGCGGCGATACGCCCATGATCCGGTCGAGCGAATCGGAGGTCATATAAACCTCTTTGAGATTGTTATAGTTTTCGGTCTTTGTATCCAGCGATGCGCTGATCCGATCCGTTAAGGCGAAATCCGTGGGTGAGATGATCGACAGACCGATGCGCCAGGGACGGGAGGGGCTGTAGATCACGCCGACTTTGGCGTTCAGCCCGACGCCGGAGGTATGATAGGTTTCGCGATAGGTGAAGGATTCGAAATCGTTGTTCGTATTGCCCGAGACATCGGTTTCGCTATAGGTCTGGTAGCGGGTATAATCGAGGATGGGAACACCCAGGGAGGCACCCAGGTACCATTTGTCATACTGGTTGCCGGCGAGCGAGAGATCGATCTCGGTGATGCCGCCCTTGGAGCGGAGGTCGTTCTGTTGCAGAAGTTTTCCTGATCTATCGGGCTGGGCGATGACCTGCAGCGAGCCATTTACCGTTGCGGTATCGATGAGGTAGCTGTAAAGCGCCATACGGGTACCATAGTCGAGGTCGGGGCTGGCGATGCCGCTGTTGATATCGAGACCCGAGCCCGCGAAGGCTTCGGCATATTGTTCGGCGAAGCTGCTTTGGGTGTTGATGCCCTGGTAGGAGACATGGCTATTGAAATCTGCTGTGCGATTGACGGCCAGCGCGAGGGTGGTGCTGACGCCGGGGTTGAAGCTGTTAGGCCAGGAGATCACAATGCCGCTGGCGCCCATGCTGAAGTGGTTTACGGAGGGCCCGGATTGGCTGGTGCCGAGATAGCCGGACCGTGTCGAGTTGGCTAGCTGCCAGCCGGGGCTGACTACGAGCTCATTTGACTTGTAAAGACCCAGGCCGGCGGGGTTGACGAAGCCGGCCGTGATATCGCCGCCGATCGAACCCATGGTGCCGCCGATAGCTTGCTGGCGTGCGGTCCCGCTGGGTGTCGTCCAGCTGTTGCGAAGGGCATCCTCTGGTAGTTGTGCAGCAGCATGCACCCATAGGAACATACCTATGGCCGGTAAAAAGATACGCATAACAAGAGAAATTGGTGACCCTGCGGATTACGCCTTGGTCTTAGTGAGCGCGGAAACCACCGCCACCGCCCCTGAAGCCACCGCCGCCGCCGCCAAAGGAAGACGAAGGGGTATAGGACCGGAACGAGTTGCCGTTGTTGAATGCCGGCCGGCCGAAACTGTTGTTGCCGTTCCGGAAACTGTTGTTGGGGCGATAATAGGTGTTATTGACCTGCCTGCCGCGGTTGACGAGGCCGCGGTTGTAGGACGAAGTCCCTGCCATTCCCTGACGATAGAACCGGTTTGCCGACGTGCCCGTCCTCGTCGCCGTGGCCAGGCCATTGCGATAGGACATGACATTCAGCGGGCGAAGGTTATTGGCATAAGCCGCTGCTCCGCCGCCATAAGCACCTTCACCATAGAATACGGCGCCGCCGTAGTAAGGATTGTAGAAGTAAGGATTATACCAGCAGTTCCACATGAAGTAGCTGTTCCAGGCCCAGAAGGGATCGTAGAAACCCATGCCGTAACCCAGGCCCAGGCCATACCCATATCCCAGACCGTAGCCAAAACCCACGGACGGATAGACGCCATAGGCAGCAGCGGGGGCATAATAGGCATCGGCTGCATTGTAGTCATCGAAAGTAGACCAGCGGTCGTAGTCTTCGGCTTTCATCCGGACGTAGTTGTCGCTGGGAGCGGTCGAATAGTAATCGCCCTGACTGGAACCGCCGGAGGCAACAGCCTTCCTGGTTCCGTCCGAATAATAAATATCGTCGGTATTCTGCGCGTTGCGCGAGGACGAGCAACTAGCCATCCCAAAGACAAGGGAGGCGGCAGCAAGCAGACTGGTAATATGTTTCATGATCCGGGTATTTTTTTTATCTGCAAAGAGCCTATCTTCGCAGGCTTCAATGTTAAAGTAAAGTTACAATAAATAACGAGCCTTATCGCATAAAAGTTAACACTTTATTGTTAAAAGCCGATTAATATTACAAATAAATTTCCTGGGAAAATAGTTTATGAGCAAAGAAATTACAAGCCGGGCGCAGGATTATTCGCAGTGGTATAATGACTTGGTAATCAAGGGGGGATTGGCGGACCATTCGGAGGTCCGGGGCTGCATGGTAATAAAACCCTATGGTTTTGGGCTTTGGGAGAAGATGCGGGACCAGCTGGACAGGATGTTCAAGGATACGGGCCATGTCAACGCGTATTTTCCCCTGTTCATTCCCAAGAGCTTTCTCAGCAGGGAAGCCGCCCATGTGGAGGG
>DASYZH010000138.1:0-34296 GCA_035946435.1 Puia sp.
CGATGGTTTTCCCACACCGCACGTAACAGGTTTCAAATCAATAGAATATTTTTGCGTTATGGAAAAATTTAATGTTCTGCAGGCGATCGTCACCGAAAGGCGTAGTATAAAACCGGCTGTTTTTAGCGGAAAAAAGATCGAAGATCACCAGATAAGACAATTGCTGGAGCTGGCTAACTGGGCGCCTACGCATGGTTTTACGGAGCCCTGGCGTTTTGTGGTATACAGTGGGGACGCCGTCGTACAATTTTGCCACCGGCATGCCGAGCTCTACCGGCAAGGCACACCACCGGATAGATTCAACGCCGGCAAATATGAAAAGCAAAAGCACAATGGCGATGCCGCTTCGCATGTGATCGTCGCCTACATGCAACGCGGCGATAACAGCAATATCACGCAGCTTGAAGAGATCTGTGCGACGGCGGCGGCGGTTCAAAACATCTTGCTGGGGGCGCAAGCAGCGGATATTGCTGCGTTGTGGAGCACCGGAGGGATGGTGATGCATCCGCTAATGAAGACGGAGTTGGGATTGCGTGAAGAAGATATCGTCATCGGCTTGTTGTATCTGGGTTATACGGACGAACCGGTAAAGCCGGGACGGCGTGTACCTGTAGAAACCAAGACAACATGGATCGACGAGTTGAGAGAGCCGGTCTAAACCAGATGACCTTCCCGTAAAAGCCGGCTAAAGGCCGTGATCTCGCTCCGCGCGCTTTCAGGATTTTCATCGATGAGCGCAACGATACGATTGACCTCTTCCATGAGGTCTTCCATAGTAACCTCCGATTCGCCGGCGTGGGCTTGCATTTCCCTGAGGCGCCATTCCAGCCGGCGGCGTTCGAGCGCCTGGGCGCGGGTACGAACCACCAACCGATAGCCCGAGTAGATCAGTGTCCAGGGTAGAATGAAAAGAAAGTCATCGAAGTAGGTCGCAACCTGTGAAGTAATGTCTAAATGGTGGTGTAGCAGGTAATAAGAGCCCAGGTACCTGAATGCGGTGAAGAGGCCGGTGGTAAAGATCATCGCCAGGATCATGCGGACGCCTTCTTTCCGAAAGGATGGCGTTGGAGGCAAATACCTGCGGATGAATGTCCGGAGCAAATGTGTAGCGAGGAAGCCGGAGGCACAGATGATCAGGTTTATTTCGGGTTTCGCATTAAAATAAAATTGGTTGAGCGTCAATACTCCCCATGCCAGTCCCCATCCGGCGGCCTGGCAGCACCAATAAGCTAGCGTTGAAGTTCTGAACATCGGTATAAGCTAACCTATATTATCGTGCCGCGGATGGCATTTTTGACCGATGGCTAAATAAATTGGTTAGCGGGAAGACCGCGGAGGGAGCGAATAGGTCGGAGCGAGCTGATCGTAGCGTTTGCGATAGGTCCATTGTTTTTCGCGGACGAGCGCGGCGAGGATACCGCTGGCCTGGGTCTTGACCCAATAGTTGAAAACGAATTTTTCGCGATCGCGTTCGAAGAAGATCTCCGATGTCCTTTTGTTGGAACCAGGCAGCAAGATGCGCGCGGCCCAGGTCTCCAGTTCGGGTACAACCCCTCTGCGCAGGCTGTCCTTTTTGTTGAGCACTTTGATCCGGAGCTTGTTAAAATAGAAATTCATGGTTCCATAGGCGGCATAGCGATTGCCCTGCCAGGTGGACCAGGCGGTGTCGACATAGCCACCCGTGATGCTTACTGCCGCTGCGGGGATGGAGATCTCGGAGAATTTTTTGAGATCGACGGCAGCAAGGGTTGTTTTAGCTGTGAAGGACGATAAGGAGTCGCCATAGGATTCCCGGTAATCGAATCGCCGGATATGGCCATCGAACAAGCGGGCGTGGGCATCGAGCTTTAAGGTATCCCTCGTGTTATCGCGGGTCTTGAGACCCTTGATCGAGCCGTCGATAGACGCGATGTGGACCGTACTCCAGCGGTTAGATGCGGGCGACAGCTCGTTGTAAGTAACATCGTCGTTTATGAGCAGCGCTGTATCGATGTGAATGTCAAAAGGAACTTTATCAAGCAGTTTTGTGGGCATCGGTTTTTCGATGCCATGATGAAAAGGGAGATGTCTGTCGCGGGATGCGTCGACCGACACCCCGTCGAGTACCAGCTTATCGATGCCCACCGAGGTAAGCCGCTCGCCGCCTGCCAGTTTTATACCCGAGAGCGTGAGAGCCCGGCCTTTGACGGTGACATAATCCTGTTGCCAGCGGGCTTTTTTAAATGTCTCCTCGCGGCTCAACCGGGGAAGGATATGAAAGCCGGCGATCCCGACCGCATGGGCAACCGGGTCCCAGGAGCAAGAGGCAGCTTCGGCGGTCAACTTACTGGTGGAATAATGCAAGGAGGCGTGGCCAATGGCGATACGGGCGAGCCAGGGTTCCAGGTTTTTTTCGTTCAGGGTCGCGCCGGTAAATGCGTTATCGTGGAGGCTCCCCGACATCCCTTTCAAATCCAGCTTCATCGAATCGGAGTGAAGGTGGAGATCCGTGTCCTTCCACGACAGGTCGACGGCGGTCGTCAGCTTTGGAAAGAGCTGCAGTTTTTGCAGGTCAAGCTTCAGGATGCCGGCGATCTGAAAAGTATCTTTTTTTACTAAGCCATTATAGTTGAAAGGGATGTCGCCGGTCGCGAGCGATGAGACCGGGAATTTCGCCCAATCGCTCGAATGCAAAGTCGCGCGCCAATGGATCGCCGGGATGGACAATTCCACGGGGCGTGGCTGTTCTCTCATGGCCTTAACGAGTAATGTCAACCGGATATCCCTCGCAGCAAGCCCATGGTCGCTGTCGAACAGGGCAGACTTTATCTCGACGGCAGTTTGCCCGGACCGCAGACCGAGGTCATGCAGTCGCATGATGGCATGGCCCCACACTACACTATGACCTTCCGTGCGGATGTTCGCCGCATGCAGATAGTCCCCGGAGAAATGTATCGGCCCGGGTGGTGATGGCTGCTCGAAGGAGATCCCACCCAGATCCAGGGTGTGGACGCGAATGACGGGAAATGTACCGACGGTGTCGCGGTGCATGGTGCCGGTCCGTTTTGTGCCTGCATCGCGCGGCGGCGCATGCAACGTTAGTTCGTCGAGATGCAGGGAATCGATGGATACCTCCCGCGTTTTTTCAAAGCGGTCCCAGTCCAGGACATTCCAAAAGGTGTTCTTTGCCCGGATCTGCCATCCGCCGTCCGTGGTGATCCTGATCATCCTGCTCAGGCTTTTGCGGTCGATGCCTTCGAAGCCATATTGGTCTACCGAGAGATGCAGTCCGCCGGCGTTCAACGTCAGCTTATCGATATGGCAAGAGGGAATAGCCCGTTTGATCGCCACCAGGCTATCGCTGCCAAAGAATTTATTTAGCAGAATATGCGCCTTGAGGCCGACGACCTGTGCATCGATAGGGGTCTTGCCGGTATGGGTATAGGCGGCAGCGCCCCCGGTGACCAGAAAATCCGGCGCATCGATGAGCTCGTGGATATTGTGCAGGGTGCGGTAGAACAAGGCGAGTTTCCTGGCGGCAACGATACGATCGCGTGGTGTATGGGGTTTGGGTGCCGGCGGAAGATTGTCCGTCATCGTTATCGTCGGATCGATAAGCTCTGCGCTTGACGCTTTGAGATGTTTTCGCAGCAGGTCCGGGAGGTCGATGTCCCGTAGCCACAGCAATGGGGCGGTAAAGACCACCGATTTGCCGTTACCCGGAATCGTGGGTCCATAGCTGACTTGTTTGAACAGGGCATCGTCCCCGCGGATAGCAAGCTGCCCGATGGACAATTTATAGGCGCTGTCCCTGGTAAGGAATTCGATATTGTTGAAACTCATCCGGATGCTATCCGAAGTAAGGGGTTTGGGGCCGTAGGGATCCACGGTGAGGTTATAGATGCGAAGATTGGCTTTACGGGTGGAAGCATTATCCGCGTGATCCGCTTTATTGCGAACCAGGAGGCGGCCGTCGATCACCTGGACAAAGCGTACGTTGATCCAGCGGTAGATGGTTTGCCGGACCAGATTTTGAATGGCTTCTCCCTGGTTTTCTTTGGCGCTCTGCGGGATGGACAGAACGGGGTTGATACATACCAGCGTATCCAACAGCAATTGCAGCTGGCCATCTTTTTCGTAGACGGCGGGGAGGCGATTCGAATTGAAAAAGAAGCGGGGCACGGTGAGCCGGAATTCGCCCCTGGCCGTATCTGCGGGCTGGCGAAACGAAAATGAATCCATTGCAAAGCGATGGCCTTTACTGTCGAAGGTGAGCCGGGCGAAATCAATGAGCTGGCGCCCACCGGCCAGTGCCCAGTGCTCACGGCCGAGTGCGATCGAAAACTCATCAGACCCCAGCAAATGACTATCCGTGTGGCCGAACCGGGCAAAATTCGAAACGGATATGTCGATATGTTCGGTGTGCAGGGGTTCCGTTCCGGCCGGACCGTGCCAGGTAAACGAAAGATCTTTTAGCGAAAAGGCATGGACGTTGAGGTGCTGTAAGGTTGTCTTGAGTTTTTCGGCCAGGTCGGCGATATGCCAGGGGGGCTTCGATCCTTCGGGGCGTGAGACTACATGAACATCCAAAGAAGCACCAATAATGGCGATGCTGTCGAGGATGAGTTTTTTATCGAAAAGCAAGGCCTTCCAGGAGGACAATGAGCAATAGATCTGCGGCGTGCGGAGGTTACACCAAGCCTCCGTTCCGGTGGTATCGAGGCAGGATAATTGCGAGCCTTTTAGTATGACCGTTCCTCTCCAAAGCGAGATCGAGGCGTCGCGGGCATCGAAGGCATATTGGCCTTTCGATTCCCTGGTTACCAAATAGCTTATGCTTTCCCTGAAGCGATAGTGGATCAGGAAGTCCGTCGCGACTATCAGCAGACAACCTACGGGTATAAGGAAAATCAGCAGAAAGCGCTTTTTTAACCTTGCGGAACGTTTCATACAATAATCGTAGTAAATTTAGGCTAAATGATCAATAAACCGCTTCAGAACAGTTCGCGTAATATCGTAGAGGCTATATTGGTGGTCATTCTGCTGGTGACGCTGATGTTAGCCTTGTACGATGTCCTGAAGGTGTTTTTCGGCGTTCTTACTTTTGCACTGATCTTTTCCGTTAGTTTCGCCGGGCCGTTCGAGTGGCTTGTACGCAGTTTGGGCAATCGCCGGGTATTGGCGGCGGTAATATATACGCTGGTGTTGATCGCGATCGTTGCCATTCCGCTGATCTATCTCATCAAGTCTTTACAGTATCATGTCAAGGATGCCATCACCTGGATGAACGATATCCGGACAAACGGGCTTCCGCCGCTTCCCAAATGGGTCACCAGCGTGCCATTGATAGGCGAGGAAATTACCTCATTCTGGCAGCAGCTGCAAAGCAGCCCCAGGGAAACCATTGTTTCGCACGGGGAACCTATCAAAGAGGCGATGCGGCATATCATTACCAGCGGAGCCGGCGTCGTAGGAACAGCCCTGCAATTCATTGCCGGGATCATAATCTCTGCATTTTTGCTGGTGTCCGGTGAGAAGGCCCTGCAGCCGGTGAAATCCACTACGCAGCATTTGTTGGGAAAACGGGACGGGCTTTCCCTATTGAAGGCAACAGCCGTCGCGATACGGAGCGTGTCGATCGGGGTGATGGGAACGGCTTTTATCGCCGCGGTCATTTCATGGATCGGGCTGCTGATCGCGGGTATTCATTTTAAGATGGTGCTCGCGGCGCTGATCTTTTTCCTCGTATTGATCCAGCTGGGCCCGTTGTGGGTATGGGTACCGCTGGTGATCTGGACGGCCAGCCAGGGGCACACGGGGGTGACCGTTTTTTTGATCATCTACGGCATCGGATTGTTGATCATCGACGCCGTACTAAAGCCCATTCTTCTCGCGAAAGCCGGTGGCAAAATGCCTTTTCTCGTGCTTTTTCTCGGTGTTGTCGGCGGGTTGTCCGCCTGGGGTTTTACCGGGATGTTCAAGGGCGCGATCATCCTGGCCGTTTTTTATACGTTGTTCAACAGCTGGCTGGAGAAGAGCAGTCTTTCCGCTACGCGACAATAGGCTAATGGCAAAAAAAGCCCCTCGCGGGGCTCTTTTTCCTAATTTTCTTAATTGGCCTGTGTCGGAATGATCTCCCGTACTTCCACGTGTCCGTTGTTGTCGAAGATCGGGCAACTTTTGGCCGCTTCGATGGCATCAGCCAGATCGCGGGCTTTGATGACGCGAAAGCCGCCTACGATCTCTTTGCCTTCTGCATAGGGGCCGTCGATGAGGTCTTTCTTCTTTCCGCTGAGAACGGCGCCTTCTGGTCTCAGCCTGTTCCCATCGTTGACATATCTACCGGCCTGCACCAGCTGCTCGGTCCAGGCTTTCCAGTTCTTCATGGCTGTTTGCATCTGTTCGGGCGTGGCGGTTTTGAAATCCATTCCGCCCCGGAACAATAACATAAAATCTTTCATTTTTTTCAAGCGTTTTGTGCTAAAAAATGGCTTTACTACCAATCGACGAGCGGGTAAAGGTGATTAGGACAAAAAAATCATTTTTTCTTAAATTGTTGATCTATTTAACAAAACTACTCCACATGTCTTCAAAACTAACGCTGCTGACCTGCCTGCTGCTCGTGGCAGGCCGGAGCTTTGCCCAGCTCCAGGACCCGGTGATCGACAATATAGTGAAAGAAGAGACGGAACATTCACAGCTACGGGAGCTGGCGCATGACCTGCTGGACCGCATCGGTCCCCGGCTGGTGGGTACACCCCAGATGGAAAAGGCGGCGGAATGGGCCATCGCAAAATATTCGGGTTGGGGGATCGACGCCCGCATGGAAAAATGGGGGGAATGGCATGGTTGGGAGCGGGGCATTTCGCATATCGATATGGTCTATCCGCGGGTAAAGTCGCTGGAGGGAATGCAGCTGGCGTGGAGCCCGGGAATGGGCGAAAAGACGGTGACGGCCGATCTCATCATCCTGCAGGATGTGTCCGATTCGCTGGCCTTTCAGCAATGGCTGCCGGCGGTTAAAGGTAAATTCGTGCTGATCTCGATGTTACAACCCACCGGGCGACCTGACGACAACTGGCAGCAGTTCGCCACGCCCGAATCATTTGAAAAGATGAAGAAACAGCGGGCCGAACAGCAGGAGGCCTGGGCGCGCCGGATCAAAAAAACGGGCTATACGAATAAGACCCTGCCTGTGGCACTGGAAAAAGCCGGAGCAGCGGGTGTCATCCTCAACAATTGGTCGGCGGGATTTGGTGTCGACAAGATCTTTGGCGCTTATACCAAGAAAATACCCACGGTGGACATCGGGCTGGAAGATTATGGAATGCTCTACCGGCTTACGGAATCGGGTGACAGACCCAGGATCAGCATTCACACAGAATCGAAAGAGCGCGGCGCCGTTCCGGCCTTCAATACGATCGCCGAGATCAAAGGCAGTGAGAAACCGGAGGAGTATGTGATCCTCAGTGCGCATTTCGATAGCTGGGATGGCGGCACTGGTGCTACGGACAATGGAACCGGCACGCTCGCGATGATGGAAGCGATGCGCATTTTGAAAACGGTGTATCCGCATCCTAAACGGACAATTCTTGTAGGGCATTGGGGCAGTGAGGAAGAGGGGCTGAACGGTTCCCGGGCTTTTGTGGAAGATCATCCGGAGATCGTGCAGCATGTACAGGTGGTGCTCAATCAGGACAATGGCACCGGCAGGGTTGAAAACCTGCAAGGTCAGGGATTTTTGAACTCGTACGATTATCTGCAGCGCTGGTTGTCGAAGATCCCTTCGTATATCCGTGACAGCATCAAGACGACTTTCCCCGGCACACCGGGTGGCGGCGGGTCGGATTATGCAAGTTTCGTAGCGATGGGTGCACCCGCGTTCTCGCTTAGCTCGCTCAACTGGTCTTATGGCGTCTATACCTGGCATACTAACCGGGATACCTACGATAAGATCGTATTCGACGATCTGCAAAACAATGCCATCCTTGTGGCGGCGCTGGCGTACATGGCGAGTGAGGACCCGGTGACGACCAGTCGTGAAAAAAGCGTACTGCCGGTCAATACCAGGACGGGCGTGCCGATCAAATGGCCGGAGCCGGTGAAGGCGATACGCAGGGGTGGGTTAGATTAAGTAATTTTACATTTTCCTTATGTCAAGCGATGCCAACAACAAAGAATTCGCATTAGCTGTGCAATTCGTGACACAAACGGCGCGGCCTATGTTTTTAACCGGCAGGGCCGGTACGGGGAAGACTACGTTTCTCAGGTATATCCGGGAGAACAGTTTTAAAAAGATGGCGGTCGTAGCGCCTACCGGGGTGGCGGCGATCAATGCGGGTGGAACGACCCTGCATAGTTTTTTTCAACTGCCTTTTGGACCTTTTCTGCCAACGAGTGCTTCTTCGGGATGGGGGATGGAAGATCGGGGCTATTCCGATGCCAACAGTTTATTTAAACATATCCGTTTCAACGCTGGGAAGCGGGAATTACTCCAGGAGCTGGAGCTGCTGATCATCGATGAGATCTCGATGGTACGGGCCGATACGCTGGATGCGGTGGACGCGGTGCTCCGGCATTTCCGGCAACAGCCGCTCCTACCCTTTGGCGGCTTGCAGGTAGTGTATATCGGGGATCTTTATCAGTTACCACCGGTGGTCAAAGAGCCGGAGTGGGAGCTGCTGAAGACCGTGTATGCCAGCCCGTTCTTTTTTGATGCGCAGGTGATCCGCCAGGTGCCGCTGGTATACCTGGAGCTTAAAAAGATCTACCGCCAAAAAGAGGATCGCTTCATAGGGCTTTTGAACAATATCCGCAATAACGAGGCGAGTTGGGAAGACCTGGAGCGGTTACATGATCATTATCAGCCGGAGTTCATTCCTTCGAAACACGACAATTACATCACGTTGACGTCACATAATGCCAGGGCCGATAGTCTCAACCAGGGGGAGCTGGGGAAATTGCGGGGGGTAGTGCATCGGTTCGAGGCTACCATCACGGGGGAGTTCAGCGACAAGGCCTATCCCGCGGAGAAGACGCTGGTATTGAAGGAAGGGGCGCAGGTGATGCTTATCAAGAATGACAAAGGCGAATCACGTCGTTATTACAATGGGAAGATCGGGGTCATTCAGCGGATCAACGACGACAAGCTGGTGCTGGGTTTTCCCGATGAACCGGATGAGCTGGTGTTGGAGAAAGAGACCTGGAGAAATATACGGTATGGCTACAACCGGGAAAAAGACGAGATCGAGGAGGAAGAGCTAGGCAGCTTCACACAATATCCGATCCGGCTGGCCTGGGCGATCACGATCCACAAGAGCCAGGGGCTTACATTCGAGAAGGCGGTGATCGATGCCGGTGCGTCATTTGCGCCGGGGCAGGTCTATGTAGCATTAAGCCGGCTCACCGGTTTGGAAGGATTGGTTTTACGATCGCGGATCACGCCTGCCGCGATCAGTACGGATGCGCGGGTGGTGGCCTGGACGGGCAGGCAGATAGCGGCTGATGCTGCGGGTCAGGACCTGGAACAGGAACAACGGGCATTTATCGGGGAGTCATTGCGGAAAGCGTTTCAATGGAGCAGGCTGGTAGAGACGCTGGGGGATCACTATGGGGGATATGCGCATAGGAAGATCCCCGAAAAGGAAAGGGCCATCTCGCTGGCCCGGCAATGGTTGGATAAAGCGGCGGGTCAGCAGGAGGTGGCGCAGAGGTTCTCGAAACAGCTGGAGCAGCTGCTCCCGGTAGCGGAGGCGAATGGATATGGACAGTTGCTGCAACGGACGGAAGCCGCAGTGAACTATTTTGCCCGGATGCTTGAAGAAGAACTTATTGCGCCCATGCGAGACCATATCTCAGATTTGAGGTCGAAGCAAAAGGCAAAAAAATATCAGCAGGAGATGCAGGCGCTTACGGTGCTTTGTGTGCGGAAGAAGCAGCAGGTTGAAGACGCCTTGAAGCTGGTGCAAGGGCTGCAGAATGGTGCCGGCGCCGGGGAGGTGTTGTCGGGCTGGCAGGAGGAGCGAAAGAGCAGGGAGGTCATCAACGGCCACGCGGCGGAGCCCGCGTCCACCGGTAGTGCGGCTTTGGGCAAAGAACCCCGCTCCGGCAAGCATCAGAAGGGTGATACCAACCGCATTAGTCTTGCGCTCTTCCGGGAGGGTGTTGGCATTGCGGAGATTGCCAGCCGCCGGGGGTTGACTTCGTCCACGATAGAAGGACATCTGGCTTCGTTTGTCCTCACGGGTGAGGTCGACATCAGAGAACTCGTTCCGGAGCACAAGATCGGGCCGATATGCGAAGCCATCGAGACCGTGGGTGGGGTGTCGCTGGGGCCTATTCGCAGCAGGCTCGGGGATGGCTATACCTTTGGCGAGATCAAGGCCGTGATGCAGCATCTGGCTGCCACCCGGGAGGCCCGGCCGAAGGCCAGGCACAACTGAGCGAAGCGAAAGTTGCGAACGAGGCAAAACGAGGAACGACGTTTTGGCGAAGTTCTCCTCACGCCGGCACTTTGCCGGACGCTTACTCGGTCCGCAGGCTCTTCACGGGATTGGCCATTGCGACTTTCAAGGCTTGGAAGCTCACTGTGATCAATGCGATCGCCATCGCGACCACTCCTGCCAATACAAATACCCACCATTGTAAGCTGATATGATAAGCGAAATTCTTCAGCCAGGCGTTCATTGCCCACCAGGCCAGGGGTGATGCGACGAGGAAGGCTATCAGTACGAGGATAATGAAATCTTTCGACAGCAGCGTGAAAAGGGTGGTGACCTTTGCTCCTAATACTTTGCGGATGCCGAACTCTTTGGTACGTTGTTCTGCGGTGAACATGGCCAGTCCCAGCAGGCCCAGACAGCACACGAAGATGGCCAGGCCGGCAAAGCAGTTGGCGAGGTTATGGACGATGGATTCGCTTTTGTACAGATCACGATATTCGTCGTCGGCAAATTGGTAGGTAAAGGGGAAGCGGGGATTCAGCTCATGGCAGAGTTTTTCGAGCTGGCTGAGGGCATGTCTTGTCTGGCTACCCTGGATGCGCACGATGGCCTGGCCGTATTTTTCGTCTTCGCCATAGTGGATGATCAGGGGTTTGATGGGATCGTGCAGGGAGTTAAAATGAAAGTCTTTGACGATGCCGATGATGGTGCCCTTTTTTCTCCAGAGCGTGAAGCTGCGGCCAATTGGGTTTTTATACCCTACACGCCGCAGGGCTTCTTCGTTGAGAATATAGCCCACGGTATCCGTAGGGTAGTCGGGCGAGAAGTCGCGGCCCGCGGTGAGTTTCAGCTTCATGGTCTTTACAAAATCATAGCCTACCGACACGTTCGTGAACATCACGAGATTGTTGGGATCTTTGCCGTCCCAATCCACACCGCCGGTCCCGTTATCGAGTTGTGTAGGATCCTGGTTTGCGCGGCTTACGGCGGTGACGCCAGGAAATTGCCTGGCCTGGTCGCGGAAGGTCGTGTACTTGGCTGTGAGGTCGCCTTCCAGCGGGATATAGACGAGGTTCTCCCGGCTATAGCCGAGGTCTACTGATTGGACGTAGTCGACCTGGCGGGAGACGACGATGGTCCCGATGATGAGGATGATCGATAGAACGAACTGGAAGACGACGAGACCTTTGCGGAACCAAGCCACGCTGGGATCGAATTTTAAAGAGCCTTTGAGCACCCTGATGGGCCGGAAGGCCGACAGGAAGAGGGCGGGATAGCTACCGGAGACGATGCCGGTGACCAGGGTGAGGGCCAGCAGGCTGAGCCAGAAGAAGGATACGCCGTAGGGAAAAGCGATGGATTTCGCCGTGATCCGGTTAAAAACGGGCAATAAGAGTAAGACCATTCCCAGGGCCAGGAGGACGGAAAACGTCGAGAGGACGACGGCTTCGCCGATAAACTGGCGGATCAGGGCAGGACGTACGGCGCCGACCACTTTGCGGATGCCGATCTCTTTGGCGCGGCGGACGGACCGGGCGGTGGTGAGGTTCATGAAATTGATACAGGCGATCAGGAGGATGAAGATGGCGACGATGGTAAACAGCCGGACATATTCGATGCGGCCGCCGGCAACCTGTCCGTTCACGAAGAGTGAATGCAGGTAGACATCGCCGTAGCGTTGCATGCCCAGCTCGATGCGAAAGGATTTGCTTTGGTCTTTGTTATAGTTATCCAGGAAATGGGTGATCTTTTTTCTAAAGGCGGTGGGGTCGGCATCTTTGCGCAGCATCACTATGGTCTGTGGACCGTTGTTACCCCAGTCCTTGGCCCAGGTGTTGTCGTCCAGCCAGGATGTCCAGTTGAGGAGGAAGTCAAATTTATTGGAGGTATTCTCAGGCAGGTCTTCGAATACGGCGGTGATCTTATATTCCTTTCGGTTTTCGAACCGGATGGCCTGGCCGATCGCCGCTTGCGGGCTTCCGAAGAACTCGCCGGCCATTTTACGGGAGATGGCTACGCTCGCGGGGGTGGCGAGCGCAGTAGCGGGTGTACCTTGCAGGAGGGGGAAACTGAACATCCGGAAGAAATCGGCGCCCGCGGCGCGGCCATCTTCTTTCAGGATCTTGTCGCCAACCTGCCAGGTATTCTTTTGTGACCACAGGAAGCCGGTGGAAAGCTCTACTTCCGGCAGGACCTTTTTCATTTCTTCGGGGAGGAGGCCGGGGGTATAGCCGCCCGCGTCGATCTTTCCATCATAGTATTGGCGCTCATAAATGCTATAGAGGCGGTCGCCATTGGCGTGGAAGTTATCCATGCTTTTTTCGTCCCTGATCCAGAGGAGGATCAGGAGGCTGCAGGTCATACCGATGGCAAGGCCAAAAATATTGAGGAAACTATAGCCTTTTTGCTTCCACATATTGCGGAGCGCAACTTTCAGGAAATTTTTGAGCATAGCGGGGAGTTAAGAGAAGCCGCCTCCGGCGGCTCAGCTTATAAGACGTGTGTGCGCCGGGAATGTTGCATGCGTTGGACGTTTTTGGGTCGGCGATTTAACATTTGTATAACAACTATTTCCGCGGGTTGGATAAAACTATTTCGTTTGATAGTGGTCAAAAGAACTCAAATAAGTGCAATTATGAGACGAATCCTCACCGTGATCCTTTGTTTTACCTCGCTAACCTTACTGTTTAGCTGTAGCAGTTCGAAGAAGATGTCTAATTACGTTCCGTTTACCCGTGATCTCAAGCAAAAGCTTGAAAAAGATAATATCGATCTGAAGCAGGTTCAGTTCTATGTGGATCAGAAGCTGGTCCTGAACAGGAATCTGGGCGACCAGAAGCTGGTGGTCAGCAGCGGAGTGGTCAAAATGGAGAACGGCAAATACGTCAATGAGGTCATCATTCCAATGCTCACGCCCGGTGTGCTGGAGGAGACCGATAACGACAAGCTGAAGATCAGCTTTGAGAAAGGGAATAACGCCCTGGCTTTTGGGCCCGGCAGCGGCTATACTTTCAACAACTATGTTTTATACGGTACGGAGTGGATGAATGGCACTGCCCTCGTGAATTATGATTCCGAGAAATTCAGGGCGCGTTGCGGTACCTGTTCCGATGTAGCTTCGGCACTGCTTGTTATCCGGAAGAAAGAGCTGGATAAATTCGAGCGCAAGTCGCGGACGGTTACGGGTAGGACTGTCGGGAAGTAAGGCTCGCGGTTTCGGTACCACTGCCGATGTGTTCTTCCCCGACGAGCTGGATGTCGCCGTCGCAAAGGGAGATGGTCTTGATAGTCGTAGGGCTAACGAGGCGCACCAGGTAGACGATCTTTTCCCCATCCGTGATCTCGGTTACGACATTTAATTGATACTCAGGGAATTTCCTTTTCAAGAGGTCCCCCGGTTCCCGGGGGATCTCTTTTCCTGCATAGTGGTGCAGGGAATAGCGGTAGCTTCCGCGATCGTCGAAATAGGCTTCATAGTGGTACCCGTTCCGGAGAAAAGCGACCCGGTAGCCTTGATCGGAATAGAACCAGTTCTCATCGCCGGCAACGGCGTGAAAGATCCGGTGGAAATTCCGCCAGGCATGGATGTTGATCTCGTTTAGCGGGACGTTGCTTGAAATGGTATTTCCCTGGTCATTGTAGGTAAAAGCGGTGGGGCGGATGTCGGTTTGTCCGGAGGTAAAGCAAGGGACAAGGATGAACCCAAAGCACCAATAGCATAGTAGCCGGCAAGCTTTCATAATCAATCGTTTTTTGCAAGGCCGCGGGGAGCGGCCCTATGTTGTGAACCCGTCGAATATTGGCGGATGAGTTATTTAAGTTAACAATTATTTAATATTAGAGCAAATTTATTTTGTCCGAACTTAGTTGGTTTTTTCAGACCACGATTATTTGATGGGCGAAAAGGGCTATTGCGGCAGGTGATATCGCGCGCGCGTTCGATTTTTCCGATCTTTATGGCCACTGACCTACTCGAGCTATGGCAAGAAAAAGGAACCCCAAACTTTTAGCGGGTTATACGCATCATAATAAGGTGAGATTAGTACATGGGGGAGCGGATTATTTCTCCACGATCGTCGGGCTTATCGATGAGGCGCGGTACACTGTCCATTTACAGACCTATATTTTCGATGCTGACGAGACCGGCAAGCTGGTATCGGCGGCCCTGTTACGTGCTGCCGGGAGGAAGGTGGCCATCTTTGTTTTGTTGGACGGATATGCTTCGCAGCATCTCGCCCGGAATATGATCGAAGAATGGCAGGTAGCGGGTATTCATTTCCGGTGGTTTTGGCCATTGTTCAAAAGCAGGCATTTTTATCTGGGCCGGCGCATGCATCACAAGGTGATCGTCGTGGATGCGGCCAGGGGGATGGCGGGTGGCGTCAATATCAGCGACCGGTACAACGATATCGGCGGACAGAAGGCCTGGCTGGACCGGGCATTGCTGGTCGAAGGGCAAGCCGCGCTGAAGCTGCATGTGGTTTGCCAGGATATGTGGACGAAGGCCTATTGGAAAACCAACCCTAAAAAGGAGCGTTTTGAGCACTTGCCGGCTTATATACCCGAGAACGAATGCATGGTACGGGTGCGGCGTAACGACTGGGTGATGGGAAAGAACGAGATCTCGCGCAGCTACGTGCAGATGTTCCAGCAGGCTCAAAGCCGGATCATCGTGCTGTCCGCGTATTTTTTACCGGGCAAGATCCTGCGCAGGTATATGGTGCAGGCGGCCAGTCGTGGCGTCGCGATCAAGATCATTGTCGGCAGCATTTCGGATGTCAGGATCTCCAGGTTGGGTGAGCAGTTCATGTATCGCTGGCTTTTCCGGAACAACATGGAGGTATATGAATACCAGGATACTATTCTCCATGGCAAGCTGGCTACGTACGACGGCATCTGGATGACGGACGGTTCGTACAATGTCAATCGCATCAGCGCCTATGCCAGTGTGGAGTTGAACCTGGATGTGCGGGATCCTGTGTTTGCCACGAAGGTGGAAGAAGAGCTGGAGGGGATCATCCGGGATCACTGCAAGCGGATAGTACCTGGTGAATATTTCCATGGGGTGGGGCTTTTCAAGCGTTTCAAACAACGGCTGGCATATGAGGTGATCCGCGTGATCTTTTTTTTATTCACCTTTTATTTCCGGCAGGAAAAAGAAAGCGGGCCAACCATTGCCAAAAAGAAACGGCAGGCCGGGGTTTAATTGCCGCGGATACGCCGGATCATCGCCTGGCAGGTATGCCAGTTCCAGCCGGCAAAGCGCCCGCGTTGCACGACTATCTTGTTGCCGGCGGGATATTCCAGGAAATAATGAAAGACGAAACGTGCTTTGGGGTCTTCCCATCCCCGCATCTCACCGAAACGAAGGTCATTGAATACCGTAGTATCGCCCCATTGTTCTACTATATAGAATCCCTGAGAAAATCGCATGAGGTAATAGACGTCTTTGTGTCCCATAAATGGCCGGAGCAGCGTCTTGCTACGGGGCTGGAAACGGAACCGGGTGGGCTGGTGATCGAATACGGAGCGGTAACCGGTATAAAAGCCCGTGCTATCTTCCGCTACGATGTACCAAAGCCAGCTGTTCAATGGCGTCGGCGTGGAAAGATAGCGGGTATAAGGTATGCCCCGGAGATCGGTTTTGGCACGGGCGTCGATCCCGAGTTTATTGGCGAGAGCGTAGCAGAGATAGAGGCTGCTGAAAGCCAGGCCAAACCAGGCCCATCGCTTACGTGCGGGATGCGTGGAGCGCAGGACGATCAGGGCGACAAAAGCAATTGCCAGCCATACCGAGAAAAAAGGATCGGCAACGAACAGTACATGAAAGGCGACACGGTAATGGCTAAAGGGTTCGAACCACCCGGTGCCATAGGCGTTGAAGGCATCGATGAAGATATGGGCGAAGAGCTGCACGCTAAAAAACAGATACCAGTCTTTTCGGGTCATGGGTGTCTGTCGCCAGATTCGGGCGGCCAGCCAGGCCAGGATCGGAGTCATCACGATGACGAAGAACAGCGAATGCGTAATCCCCCGGTGTGCCCAAATGTCCCGGGCGGTCGGCAGCCAAAACGAGGCTACGAAATCGATATCGGGCAGGCTGTTCGCCACGGCGCCGATGAGCAAGGCTTTCTTACCGAGCTTCCTGCCCGCCATGAGCTCGCCGATGGTGGCGCCCAGAACGATATGCGTAAGCGAATCCATATGATTACGGTCCAGGGAACGGTTCCCCCGGCAGGAGTTGCAATGATCACGCCAGTGCGGCTATAGTCGCCAACGGCGTTGCTCAATACAGGTTAGTGACGCCGCGGATCGTGGCGGCCTGGGTTTGATGGAGGTCCAGGACGACGACTTCGTTCCTGCCTTTCCGTAGCCAGGGAGCTGGGCAATATAAATGTTGCTGCGGGCCGACGTACCAGTAGCGGCCCAGGTTATGTCCGTTGACCCATACGATACCTTTTTTAAAAGCGCTCAGGTCGAGGTAGGTGTCGGCGGTGCTATCGAGATCGAAACTCCCGTGGAAGAAAACGCCGCGCGACGGAAGGTCATGCGTCGCAGTTGGGGGCGTGGCGGGTGCGGGGGTCGTGTTTGCAGGTGGTGCGTTTGCGGGTGGTGCGGGCGTGGCGGGTTCTGGCGTGGCGGGTGCGGGTGGTGCGGTGAGCGGCAGGTTGAAGGTCTCCCAGTTCATCAGGGTCATGCCGTTAAGTGTCACCCGGTCCGTGATACCCTTGCGATCGATGAGGTATTGGGCGAAATTGATGTGGCCCATGTTCTCCACCAGGATCTCGAGCACGGGCTCTTTGGAATCCGTTTTTGGCAGTTTAATGGTCCAGTGGCCGCCATCGCGATATACGGTGTCGACGAACCTGCCGTCGAGATAGACCAGCGCATAGTCGTGCGGTTCCGTAATGGTGAGGTCACCGCTTTTATGGCCGATGAGCCGGGTACGGTAGAGGATCATGCCGCTCGTTTGGTCGAAGGCTTCCATGGGCTCGGGCTGCGGCGTATGTTTGGGCGCAGGCAAATGGTCCCAAAGGGAGGTATAGGGCTGCAGCGTAAAGGCCGGGATCGTCATTACGGGGACGGGAGCGGGAACTTCGGGCAGCGGATGGCTGGTATAGCGGGCGATCAGGTGGCGCAGCGCGAAATATTTTGGCGTCGGGCGTCCTTGCTCATCGATGGGTGCATCGTAGTCGTAGCTGGTCACGTCGGGCTGGAACTGCGTAGGAGTAAAGGCATTGGCGCCGGCTGTGAAGCCAAAATTGGTGCCCCCGTGTACGACGTAGAGATTAAAGGAACGGTGGTGTGACAGGAGATAGTCGACCTCATGGAGGATGCCGGCGGTATCGGGATGCTGCCATTGTTCTTTCCAATGCGTTAGCCAGCCGGGATAGGTTTCGCTGCTGAAGGCAGGGACAAGTGGATTATGATGAGTTGCCTGGGCGAAGTCCGCGTCGCTGCCGCCGCTATCGAGCCCGATGGCACAGCCGTCGAGGTTGCCGGCTTCGAGCATGAAGTCCGTGGGTCCGTCGGCGGTATAGAAGGGGACGGTGATCCCGTGTGCCTGCCAGAGCGTGTGCAACGCCTTTAAGTACCCTTTATCGTTGCCATAGCTACCGTATTCATTCTCCAGCTGAACCATGAGGATGGGGCCGCCATGATCGCATTGCAAGGGAACGATATCGCGGCATAACCTGGTAACATAGCGTGCTACCGCATTCATGTAACGTACGTCCTGGCAACGGACCTTGATGTCGGGGATCTTCAGGAGGTACGGCGGCAGTCCACCCCAATCCCATTCGCCACAGACATAAGGACCGGGGCGCAACAAGACCCATAGTCCTTCCGCCTGGCAGAGCCGGATAAAGGCGGAGATATTTTTATTGCCGGTGGTAAGATCGAAATTGCCGGGCGACGATTCGAGATAGTTCCAGAACACATAGACCGCGATGGTATTACAGCCCATGGCTTTGGCCATGCGAATGCGCTGTTGCCAGTATTCCCGCGGGATGCGGGCGGGGTGCATTTCGCCGCTGATGATCTGGAAAGGTTTTCCATCCAGGAGGAATCGGGAACCGCCGAGTGTAAAATGGTGGGTTTGAGGATAGGCGGTGGTGGCAGAGAGAAGAAGCCAAAAGCCTAAAAGATATTTGATCATGATCATTGGGGCTTTGCCAATACGCGGGCGTCGCCGCCGCTGGGCGAACCGGCTATCACGATATTGGCCATATTGATAAAGAAACCGTCTTCCATGACTCCCGTGATGTCGCTGACCTGCCGGTGCAGGTGAGGGGGATCCGAGATCGCCCCAAACGAACAATCCAGGATATAATGTTGGTTATCCGTAAGAAAAGGTTTGTCGCCTGCCATCCTCCGGGCCGGGGTGCAGCCTAACGCGGCAAGTCGCCGCTCCGTGAGCTCCCAACCGAAGGGGGCCACTTCCACGGGTAGGGGGAACCGGCCAAGCTGTTTGACCAGTTTGGTCTCATCTACAATAATAATATAGAAGCGGGTGGCGGAGGCAACGATCTTTTCCCGCAGGAGGGCGCCACCGCCGCCTTTGATAAGATTGAATGCCGGGTCGACTTCGTCTGCGCCGTCGATGGTGATGTCGAGGTGATCGATCTCGGCAAAGGGGACCAGGGGGATGTTCAACTCGCGGGCCAGCTCTTCCGATTGAATGGAAGTGGCGATAGCGCGTACCGAAAGGCCGTTCCTGACCATGTCGCCGATGCCGCGAATGGCCCAGTAAGCCGTGGAGCCGGTACCGAGACCAAGGGTCATGCCGTTACGGACATATTCAACAGCCTTGTTGGCGGCGATCTTTTTACCGTTTAACGCGGAATTCTCCATGCGGTGAAGTTAATGCCGGAAATGCTCTGAAGCAAAAAATTAGCGCATTTCCGGCAATCGCTAATGTCTGTCCTTCGGACAAGCCGCCTTCGGCGACTTTTGTCACATTTTTGCCAAAAATACAAATTCCTAGTGTATAGGTAGGAATTACGGACCGTTTACCTTAATTTTGTCCTCGGTTTTCAATGTCACCCATAATGACCAAGGCAAATTTAAATACCGCGTGTTGTTGTTGCTGTTGTCGGCAAGCCACGGTTATTTGGGTGGAGGATAACCTCTTTTAAGCTGAATCTGTTAATAACAATATATTAAAGCTCCACCATCAGTGGGGCTTTTTTTATTTCATCCCGTCGCTGCCGGAGGCAGCGTTGGAGCAAATGATAAACAGCATGTCAACAACGACCTTTGTCTCAGCCGATCCCGCCTTAGTCCAGGCCGCAAGGGCCTTGGAGAAGGAAGTCGGTCATACGCCCCTGCATCCGGTCACCGGGCTTTTCCAGCACCCCCGGGTACGGGTTTATGCGAAAAAGGAGTGGATGCAGCTTTCCGGCAGCGTAAAGGCGCGAGCGGCATATTCCATTATCCGGAAGGCCATCGAAGAAGGGCGGCTTACCCGCGAAAAGACCTTATTGGATGCAACGAGCGGGAATACGGGCATCGCCTATGCACATATCGCCAAACGGCTAGGCATACGCGTGGCACTTTGTCTCCCGGAGAATGCATCGTGGGAACGAAAAGATATCCTGCGCGAGTTGGATGTGGAATTGATCCTGACCTCGCGGTTCGAGGGGACCGACGGTGCACAGCAGGTCGCCAGGGAGCTGGCGCTGGAAGATCCAGACAAGTATTTTTATGCCGACCAGTACAAGAACGATAACAACTGGAAGGCGCATTATCATACGACGGCGCTGGAGATCATCGAGGCTGTGCCCGACATCACGCACTTTGTGGCGGGGCTGGGCACCACCGGGACCTTCGTCGGCACAGGACGGCGGCTGCGCGAGCTAAGACCCGACATCCAGCTCATCTCTCTCCAGCCGGATGCGGCATTACATGGGCTCGAAGGCTGGAAGCATCTGGAGACGGCCGTGGTGCCGGAGATATACGATCCTTGTGTCGCAGATAGCAACGAGGAGGTGAGTACGGACGAGGCGTATGCGATGATCCGGGCGGCTCATGCCCAGGAGGGGTTATTGCTCAGTCCTTCCGCAGCGGCCAACTTAGTGGGCACGCTCCGTGTCGCGCGGCGGCTGCAGGAGGGTGTACTGGTTACGGTGTTGCCAGACAACGCAGATAAATATAGTGAAATCATCAAAAAACTTTTACCATGATCAGCATCGATTCACGCATCCGACAACTCCTCATCGACGACGCTTTGAATACCTTTCCGGATGAATGCTGCGGGTTTCTATTCGGCAGGGATGAGCACGACGGAACGCGCTTCGTGCTCGATATCCTGGTTGTAGACAACGCCAAGGCGGGGGACAAGACGCGGCGTTTCGAGATCTCGCCGCAGGATTATATGACGGCGGAGGTGCATGCGCTGGAAAACGACTGGACGCTGCTCGGCATCTATCATTCGCATCCCAAGCACCCGGCTATTCCCAGCGAGACAGACCGGCTGGCTGCGCAACCCTATTTTTCTTATGTGATCATCAGCGTGATGGACGCAGATACCACCCTGTTGCGGTCCTGGCTGCTGAACGATGAGCAACAATTCGAAGAAGAAACCATTTCCGATTATCAATACCAATAAATAAACAAAAATTCTCATGGCAACAGTGATCATTCCCACACCACTCAGGAAATTCACCAATAATACGGCCCGGCTGCAGGTCAGGCCCGGGACCATACAGGAAACCGTCAATGAGCTAACGGTAAATTTCCCCGACTTGAAGAAACATCTGCTCGACGAAAAGGGCAAGATCCGCAGCTACGTCAACATCTTTGTCGGCAACGACGATATCCGCGATCTCGAGCAGGAGAACACTGCGGTGCAGGAAGGCGCGGTCATCAGCATAGTGCCGGCCATTGCCGGCGGCGTGCCTAAAGAATCTGAACGGAACGGGGACGGGGCTGCCCGGGCCAACAGCGAATCCTTATTCACCAAAGAAGAGTTAGCGCGTTACAACCGGCATATCATCATCCCCGGTTTCGGTATGGAAGCGCAGCAGAAGTTAAAGAAGGCGCGGGTGCTGGTGATCGGTTCCGGCGGTCTCGGCAGCCCGGTGCTTTTGTATCTGGCGGCGGCGGGTGTAGGGACCATTGGGATCGTCGATTTCGACGTTGTCGATGACAGCAACCTGCAACGGCAGGTGCTGTTCGGCGTCGATGCGATCGGGCAACCCAAGGTAGAAGCCGCCAGGAGGCGGCTGGAGGCTCTGAATCCCTATATCCGGCTCAAGGTTTACAACACACATCTTAACTCACACAACGCGCTGGACATCCTGAAAGATTATGATGTGATCGCGGACGGCACGGATAATTTCCCGACGCGTTACCTGGTGAATGATGCTTCGGTGTTGCTGGGAAAGACCAATGTCTATGCCAGCATCTTTCAGTTCGAGGGGCAGGTATCCGTGTTCAACTATCGGCATTCTGATGGAACCCTGGGTCCAAATTACCGCGACCTCTACCCCACCCCTCCTCCTCCAGGGCTGGTACCGAGCTGTGCTGAAGGCGGCGTTTTGGGCGTCTTACCGGGCATTATCGGCAGCCTGCAGGCGCTGGAGGTCATCAAGGTCATTACCGGCGTTGGAGAAACGCTTTCCGGCCGGTTTTATATCTTCGATGCAGTGAATTTCGAAAGCCGGACCTTCAGGATCAAACCCAGAGAGGACAATCCGTTGAATGGCAAGAATCCGACCATCACTGCACTCATCGATTACGAACAGTTCTGCGGCATGCGGGCCGTCGAGGAGAAGGCTTTGAAGGAGGTTACCGCGCGCGAACTATATGATTGGCAGGTAAAAGGAGAATCTTTTCAGCTCATCGACGTGCGGGAACCGCATGAGTATGACATCGTGAATATCGGCGGAGAACTTATTCCCCTGGGAACGGTCCCGGAGCATGCCGATGAGATCGACAGAGACCGCAAGGTTGTCGTCCATTGCAAGGTAGGCGGGCGTAGCGCCAAAGCGATCCGGGAGCTGGAGGAAAAATTTGGTTTCACCAATCTGTATAATCTCAAAGGTGGCATCCTGGCGTATATCGATGAGGTCCAGCCGGAGTTGACGAAATATTGATCTATGCTGCGGCGGACACGCCGGGCGGATGCTGCGGATGCCGCGTCGGCGGCTTAGCTGTTGAGCAGCTGACCCAGGATGGCGGCGACTTTGGCGGGATTTGGCAACATCGCGTTCTCGAGGCCGGTGTTCATGGGGACGGCGGGGAGATCGAGTGCGCCCAGCACCTCTACCGGGGCATCCAGGGATGTAAAGCAATTGCGGGAGATCCGCCAGGCCAAGGCCTGGGCGAAGGAATTGGTTTGCTGTTCTTCCGTAAGCACCAGGCATTTGCCGTGACGGCGCACGGTAGAATAGACGAGCTCTTCGTCGAGGGGGAACAGCGTTCGCAGATCGATGATCTCGACCTGGCCCGGGAAGCCGGCGGCTGCGGTTTTGGCCCAGTACACCCCCATTCCATACGTTATAATGCAACAAGATTCGCCGGTGGCGATCAAGTGTTCCGCGGCGGCGAGGATGCGCCGTCCTTTGCCAAAGGGAAGGATATAATCGCGGGCGGGTTCGATGGTTTTGGCATCTTCCGTTCCGGGGACTTTGCTCCAATAAAGACCTTTGTGTTCGAGCAGGATCGTGGGATTGGGGTCGAGGAAGGCGGCTTTCATGAGCCCTTTGATGTCGGCTGCATTGGAGGGGTAGGCGATCTTGATGCCTTTTATCGACAGCAGGGTGGTTTCGATGCTGCCGCTATGGTAGGGTCCGCCACCCCCGTAGGATCCTATGGGGATGCGGATCAGGGTTTGAACCGGGAATTTGCCCATGGTGAGGTAGCAGGATTTGGAGAGCTCCGTGACGAGCTGATTGAAGCCTGGGTAGATATAATCCGCGAATTGGATCTCGACAATCGGCTTAGCGCCGACGGCGCTCATGCCCACCGTGGAGCCTATGATGTAGGCTTCCTGGATGGCGGTATTGAAAACACGGTGATCGCCGAAACGTTCGGCGAGGGTCGCCGCCTCGCGGAACACGCCACCGAGACGTCTGCCGACGTCCTGCCCATACAAGAGCGCTTCGGGATGATCTTCCATGATCTCGCGGATGGCGAACAAGGCTGCATCTACCATCAATACTTTATTGCCACGCGAGGGTTCGCGGACGCCCGTCTCTTCCGTTACCGGAGTTGGAGCGAATACATGATCGCTTACGGTGGCCGGGTCGGGTTCGGGAGCCGCCAGCGCCTCCTGGAAGGCACGGGCAACCGCGTCTATGGCAGTTTGATGGGTCTCGTGTAAAAGTTCTTCGGCGACGCCGAGCGCATGCAGGCGGGTCTTGAGCCTGGGCAGCGGATCACGGGAACTATGTTCCTGCATGTCCGCGTTGTCGCGGTAGGTCTCGCGGCGGACGCCGCTGGTATGATGTCCCAGGAGCGGTGTTTGGGCCTGGACCAGCCAGGGCTCGCCGGTACGGCGTACTGCTTCGGTGACCTCGCCCATGGCTTCGTAACTCTGAAAAAAGTCGCTACCGTCGATGCGTAGTCGATGAAGACCTTTGAAGCCGGCGGCGTATTCATAGGCGTCCATGACCCGCGCTTCGTCCGAGCGTACGCTGATGCCCCAACCGTTGTCCTGAACGAGGTAGATGATGGGGAGTTTTTTCAGTACGGCGAACTGAAGGGCTTCGCTGACCTCGCCTTCCGTGACGCTGGCATCGCCGAGCGAGCAAAGGACAAGGGGTTGGTGACCGTCCGGGCCGATGGCGCCGATCTCTTGCAAATACCGAAGGCCTTGTGCCAGGCCGGTAGTCGGGATGGCCTGCATGCCTGTGGCGCTGCTTTGGTGAAGCATTTTGGGCCGATGCCCGTCCCGGTAGTTTGGATGGGAATAATATTCGCGGCCGCCCGTAAATGGGTCATCGCCTTTGGCCAGGAGCTGCAACATGAGCTGGTAGGGTTCGAAGCCGAGTCCCAGCAGGAGGCTTTCGTCCCGATAGTAGGGGCTCACCCAATCATAAGGCTGGAGGTGGAAGGCGGTGGCGAGCTGGATGGCCTCGTGTCCGCGGGAGGTAGAGTGAACGTATTTACAAAGCGTGCGGTTCTTTTCGTATACGGAAGCCATTTCAGCGGCGGTGCACATGA
The DNA here is from genome assembly GCA_035946435.1 of Puia sp. Lineage (GTDB taxonomy): Bacteria > Bacteroidota > Bacteroidia > Chitinophagales > Chitinophagaceae > Puia. The sequence goes on from DASYZH010000138.1 coordinate 24,591, forward strand.
GCCGCCAGGCTTTGAGCAAGATGTCGAGAGTGATCATTTTATATCAACAGTGAATAAGCTCTCGTCTTCGATAAAACCTTCCAGCTCGTCTCCGACGACACACTCTCCCACTCCTGCTGGCGTGCCGGTAAAGACCAGATCGCCGATGTTCACGGAAAAATAATTGGAGATATAGGCTACGATCTTATCGAAATTATTGATCATTAAGTTGGAGTTGCCCTGTTGTACCAATTCCTTGTTCTTGTACATGCAGAAATTGATATCCTTTTTGTTCTTGACGTTCTGCAGGGGGATCCATTTGCCGATGGCGGCTGAGTTATCCCAGGCTTTGGCTTTTTCCCAGGGGAGGCCTTTTTCTTTGAGTTCGGCCTGGATATCGCGGGCGGTGAAGTCGACGCCAACGGTTACGGCGTCGTAGTACTTGCTTGCAAAGCGTTCCTGAATGTATTTACCATTCTTGGATATGCGGAGAACGAGTTCGCATTCGTAATGCAGCTCGTTAGTGAATTCCGGGTAATAGAACGGTGTATGGGCTTGTAGCAAGGCGCTTTTGGGCTTCATAAAAATGATAGGCTCATCGGGAACTTCGTTGTTGAGTTCTTTGGCATGAGCCACATAGTTACGGCCAACACAGAATATTTTCATATTCAATCAGGGTTTTTAGTTGCGGGAGATTATGCCACTAGAAAAATAGCACATCTCGGGCAATGTTTAAATACTGTCAAATCCAGTTTTCAATCGGCCTGAAGAGACCCCGGGTACGTTCATAGGCATATTGAATATCAAAATAGTTATTTATGCGAAAATAAAGATTCCCCTTAACAAATCATAGTTCAAACTCCAATTTATTGTATTGGTTCATGGTCCGCTCAATCCCAATGGTGGCAAAGCTTTCAATGATCTCCACTGATCTCTGAACTTTGTTTTGCACCACTGGTAATTCGTTCGCGGTCCACTTGCCGAGTACAAAATCTATCTGCCGGCCTTTGGGGAAGTTGTTTCCGATCCCCAGCCGTAATCTTGGCCAGGCGTCCGTGCCCAGGTGTTCCTGGATGCTGCGGAGGCCGTTGTGTCCGGCGTCGCTGCCGCCGGGGCGGAGCCGTAGTTTGGTCAGCGGGAGAGCCAGATCGTCGAGCACGACAAGGATATTTTCGCGTGCGATCTTTTCCCGGTCCATCCAGTATTTCACGGCGCGACCGCTTTCGTTCATATAGGTGGTAGGCTTAATGCATACCAGGATTTGTCCATGCCATTTGAGCTCGGTTCTTTCGGCTAGCCGTTCGACGTTGAACCCGCCGCCGAGGCTTGCCGCGAGTGCATCCAGCACATCGAAACCAATGTTGTGACGGGTACCGCTATATTCGGCACCTATGTTACCCAGGCCGGCGATCAGGAACTTTCCCATAGTGTAGCCCAAAGGGGACGGTAAAATAACAAAAACCCGGTTAATGTTTAACCGGGTTCCTACTAATAAAAATATTTATTTTTTGCCTGCCGCGGGTTTAGCAGCGGCCGGTGCGGCGGCTGCGGCAGCAGGGGCGGCGGCCGGCTTAGCTCCAGCTGCGGGAGCGGTAGCAGCTTCTTCTTGTTTCAATTGACGGGTGAGCACTATCGAAGCGATAGGTATACGGGGGGAGTTGAGGATCTCGTAGTTCTCCGCCTTAACATCTTCCACGCGCACGTTACCGTTGAGTTCCAGGTTCGTGAGGTCGACTTCGATGTTTTCCTTGAGGTATTTCGGGAGGGTTTTTATCTTCAGCGCTTTCATCTTGGTGATGAGCTTACCACCGTCTTTTACGCCTTTGGCGGCGCCGGTGAATTTCAGCGGGATGGTGGCAATAACCTTTTTGTCTTCTACCAGTTCCAGGAAATCCGCGTGGATCAGCTGGTCGGAAACCTTGTCGAACTGCAGGTCCTTGAGGATACATTTGTAGGATTTACCTTCTACCTTGATCTCGGCCAATTGGAAATCAGGTGTGTAGACCAATGTTTTAAACGACGTCAAAGGAGCTGAAAAATTCACCTCTTTTGCACCCCCGTAAATTACACCGGGCACTTTTTCCTCAGAGCGAAGTTGGCGGGTGGCTTGTTTGCCAATTTCGGTCCTGAGTTGTCCTTCGATTGTAATTGTCTTCATTTTATTTAATAGTTGTTAATGACTACTTATTTCTCAACTGGGAATGAATGAACAGTCCCGTGATACTTCGGTTCTCGTGTGCATTACGGATGGCTACTGCAAAGAGCTCGGCCACACTAAGCACTTTTATCTTGGGGCTCGGACGTTTGAGGGGTATCGTATCGCATACCACCAATTCCTCCAACACGCTGTTCTCGATGTTCTCGTAGGCTTTCCCACTGAGTACGGGATGTGTGCATAAGGCTCTTACGCTGCGTGCCCCCTTTTCCTTGAGCAACCCTGCTGCTTTTGCCAGAGTTCCGCCGGTATCGCAGATATCGTCGATGAGTACGATATCCTTGTCCGTTACGTCCCCGATCACGACCATGCTGGCAATTTCGTTGGCCCTTTTGCGGTGTTTGTCGCAGATGACCATCTCGGCATTGAAGTAGGTGGCGATCTCCCGTATCCGGTTTGCACTACCCACGTCAGGGGCCGCAAAGGTAAGATTTTCTACTTTAAGTTGTTCAATGTAAGGGATAAAAATGGCGGAGCTGTCCAGGTGGTCTACGGGGATGTCGAAATAGCCCTGGATCTGGGGTGCGTGGAGGTCCATCGTGATAACGCGATCCGCCCCAGCGGAAACTAACATATTGGCTATCAACTTGCTACCAATTGCTACGCGGGGTTTGTCCTTGCGGTCCTGGCGGGCATAGCCGTAATAGGGTATCACGGCCACGACTTTGTAAGCGGAGGCCCGGCGGGCGGCGTCGATCATCAACAGCAGTTCCAACAGGTTCTCGGCGGGAGCGCAGGTGCTCTGGACCAGGAAGACCATATCGCCGCGGATGCTTTCGTTGAAAATAGGTTGAATTTCACCGTCGCTGAAGTGCTGGATGGTAATTTTTCCGGAGGGGGTGCCGAATTGCTGAGCTATCTTCTCGGCAAGGTACTGGGAACCCGTGCCGGAAAAAATCTTGGCTATATGATCCATAGTAGTATTTGGTAAAATATGCGGCGAAGATACAGTAAGGGAATAAATTAAAAGGCTCTGTTTTGGGGGTCTCCGGGAAAAAAAATGCGGCTAATGTCTGTCCTTCGGACAAGACGCGTCCCGCGTCTTAAGAAACAATAAAAGGCTTGTCCCGCGGATAGCGGGAACAAGCCTTGGCTAGTATTTTTAATGTTGTGCCCCGATTAGCGGTTGACGGCTACCAGCTGTTGTTTTGCCGTAGTAACCATGGCCGTTTTCTCGGCTGTTTTGGCCGAGGATTTAGCGTTGAACGCATAAAAGATCGAGGAGCAAACGAAAATGGAAAAGAAAAGGGCTACAATGTACATTCCTGCGCAGAACAAGAAGGGCTGCCAGCCGCCAATGGCGTTAAAAGTGGATCGATTCATTGGATTTTAAGATTAGTTTTCAAAAGATATACGGTTCCCAAACACCCTTATAACGAAATAGGCCGAAGCTTATTTTTCGGGGGGGAAATGATTTTACAAAATAGGGAAAAAGGGGGAAATTTGCAAGAGGGGAGGGAAAAAATATGGGTGTAGTCATTGAGATGGCAGCGCGGGCGAAGGCTGCGAATGAAGTATCGGTAAAAGCCATGAAAAAGACAGCTGGGCGGGGCAGAAAGGGGATGGGAAGGGTAAAAAAGCTACAGTGGAGGGCCAGCAGGAAGGCGATCAAGGATTGGGCGCCGGAGGAGCGCCCAAGGGAGAGATTGTTCAGGCTCGGGGCGGAGCATTTGAGCCAGGCAGAATTATTAGGTATATTATTGCGGGACGGGGGCGGCCCTGGACAGAGCGCGGTGGAGCTGGCGCGGCAGGTCTTCTATCGGCATGGCTCATGGGGTGAGCTTAAAGTTACGCATGGGCAGCTGATGAATATTCCGGGGATCGGCGAGGCCAAGGCAACCGTGATCCTCGCGGCGTTGGAATTGAGTCGACGTAAGCGGGGTGAAGTGCTGCCCGAACGGCATTTGATCCGCGACAGCCGGGAGAGTGTGGATTATGCGCGTCGGTGGCTGGGCAATATTTCTCATGAAGGTTTTGCGGTGATGTATCTGGCCCAGGCTGGTTGGGTCAGGAGTTTCGAGATCAATAGCAAGGGAGGGATCTCCAGCACTACCGTAGATATCCGGCTAATCCTCGGGCGCGCGCTTGAATTACGGGCGGTAAGTCTAATTGTCTTTCACAACCATCCATCGGGCAGTCTGCGGCCGAGCAAATCGGACGAGCACCTGACCCAAAAGCTGAGCCAGGCGGCGCGGACGATGGACATCAAATTATTGGATCATGTGATCATCGGGGAAGGCGGGCATTTCAGCTTTGCCGATGAGGGGTTGTTGAGTTAGTGGATCAGGGAACCGGGATGCGGCTGGCGCGAGGTTTATGCCTGGGCCGAGGGTCCGCCGAAGTTCATTGGCACCTGTACTTCTTCGAGGTCCTGGATCTTTCCGTTAGCGGCCTCGAAACGGACCACGTTTTCCGAGAGGGCTTTCATAAAACGTTTAGCGTGCTGGGGGGTGAGGATAAGCCTGGATTTCACTTTGCTTTTGGGTGTTCCGGGCATTACGTTGACGAAGTCGATGACGAATTCTGCGTGGGAATGGGTAATGATCACCAGGTTTGCGTATTGTCCTTCGGCTACTTCTTCACTGATCTCGATGTTCAACTGACCCGCGGGTAATTGCTGCTCGGCCATAATCCTGATTTTTGTTGGGAGATTTTCGGTAAAAATACAAAAGGACGTCTTTCGACGTCCTTTTATTTTATGGCGGTCGATTCCTTCGGGTCACCACTACGGCATCCAGAAGAGCTTTGCGGAAACAACATCCGTACCACCGGGCAGCGCTTTAGCAGCAGCATTCCAGTTTACAGAGTTCGAGGTCTGCTCGTTGGTGGGATAGGTAAACCGAAGTGGCAGGTTTCCTTGCGCCCGGATCGGGGGGCTAACCACATTGAGGTTAGGATAACCGAGGCGACGGATCTCGGTCCAGGTATCCCAGTTGCCGTTGTACAAAGCGATCCACGACTGCCAGCCGATCTTTTGCTGCCAGGTACCGCCGGCAGTTGAATAAGCCACAGTGGGCTGGTTCAGGTAGGTCTGAGCCTGCGTGGATGTTCCGCCCCAAAATTCGATGGATGCCGTGATGGCATTGTCGTAGTGGGTCTCGGCGCTTCCCGCTACGCTCATGCCTCTTTCCGCGGCTTCCGCCAGCCAGAATTCGGTTTCAGAGTAATCGAGAATATCGCCCGGATAGTCCGGCGCTTCCATAGCCGGGGAAAAATCGGAGAAGATGCCATATCCGTTACCGGCCCCGGGTATCCCGCCGGAATAGTTGCCGTTAGGATCCTGGGTGACATAAAGCGGAAGCCGTGGATCGCTGAGGCTATCCATGGTATTTACGAGCAGGGCGGTAGGAACGAAGTCATGCCGGCCGCTGTAGACGAGCGCATTCCACAGGGGGTTTGAATTAAGTGGGGCGCTCTTATCATAAGTAAACAACGCATTATCCGCGTTAGCTCCGAACACACCTGTATTCACGGCTTCTTTAACCTTTTGGGCCGCTGTAGCAGCATCCACATCTGCTATCAGCAACGCCATTTTTAATTTGAGTGTAGCGGCAAATTTCAGCCAGCTCGCCGTATTTCCTCCGTAGATCTGGTCGGCGACCCCCATGGATCCGGAGGTGACATCCAGGCCTGCGATACAAGTATCGAGCCGGGTCAGCAGGTCATAGTATATCGTCTTTTGATCGTCGTATTTGGGAAACGGGATGCTGGCATTCTCGGCCTGGGTATAGGGAATATCTCCATAGGTAGCCACCAGCATGTCGTAGGCATAGATCTCCAGGAGGTCGCAAATGATGAGATCATTACGCAGCACGGCAGGGTGTGCTTCCTGGGAAGGCCAGGCCAGTTTGGCGGCATATAGATTGTTCAGCACACCGGTGCCGGGAGGGGTAGTTCCGGCAGAAAAAGGAGGACCGGCATAGATATAGTTCCAGAATCCATCCGGAGACTGATAATACAGGAAATTATATTGGGCTTCGTAAACATAGTTGTTTTCGGTCCAGCTTTGGGCGACGACCCTAAAGGGGGCGGTAGAGACGCTGGATGTCGTATAAACATCCACCAGTGATTTCTCGCCCTGAAGGAATAGCGCTGTAGCGGGTATATCGCTGGAGGGGCCTTTCGGATTCACGTTTAACTCGGTAATATGCTTTGTGCAGGAGGCGAACAAAGCGCATACAGGTAATATAGTTATCAATAATCTTTTCATCACGTTGTTTTTAGAAGGTGAATTTTACAGTTCCGGCAATGGTCCTCGCGGTGGGGTAGGCGCCGTTCTGGAAGCCCATGGACCCATTCTGTCCACTCGTGCCGCTGCCGAGAGCCTGGCCTTGTTCCGGATCCGCGTAGGGCAGATTCTTATGGATGATCCACAGGTTCCTTCCGGACAGGGAGAAATTCAGTCCTTTGAGGAAACCGATCTTTTCGATCGTATGCTTCGGCAATGAATACGTGATCGCCAGTTCACGGAGCTTAACATAGCTGGCATCATAGACAAATTGTTTGTCGGCTTCGCCGTAGGCGGAGCTAAAGGAATAGAGGCCCTGGCCGATATCCGATTCATCGATCCTTGTGGTATTGGGCGTCGCTTTTCCAGTGGCGTCGAGCTGAACACCTTTGAGGATAATGCCACCGCCTTGTGACAGCGGGCTTCTAACAGGGTTCCCCAGGTTGTTCTTGCCGGCGGTACGCGGATAGAGGCCGGAGGAGGAGCCGTAATCCATATCGAGGGAATACAGCGAGCCCCCTTTGCGAACGTCGATGAGGAAGCTCAATGCCCAGTTCTTGTAGGTGAACGTGTTGTTGACGCCACCGTACCAGTCCGGATTGAAATTGCCGATATCGGTCAAGGAGTTGGAGGCGATCTCGTAATGGCCCGTAGAATCGATCACACGCTGGCCGTTGTTATACACATAGTCCGTACCCCGGATGACACCATAGCCGTTCTTGGGTGTGCTACCACTGGCGTTCTTGGCCTCTGCCACGATCTGGATGCTGTTCTGCATGGGAGAGATCACATAAGCCGGCTGGTTGTCATACAGGAAAAGCACTTTGTTGACATTCTTGGACCAGTTGATGGCCATGTCCCAGGTGAAATCCCGGGTCTTCACCGGGACCAGGTTGACACTTAATTCCACGCCCTGGTTCTGAACCGTGCCTGCGTTCACGAAAAAGGCGGAATAACCCGTGGCCTGCGAAATACCGGCCGGTGTGATCTCGTTGATCTGTTGCGAATGGTAATAGTCCGCGGTGAAGCCCAGCCGGTTGTTGAGGAAAGAGGCTTCCAGGCCGAATTCATAGGTCTTGTTCGTTTCCGGTTTCAGGTCGGGGTTATTATTGGTAGCGGCGCCCGAGATGATGGGTTGTCCGTTAAAGGGCGTATTGAGATTATACGTGTTGATCAACGAATAATAAGGCGCGTCGCCGCCTACCTGGGCATAGTTGGCCCATATCTTTCCGTAAGAAAGCCAGTTCAGGTTCTGCAGTAATTTGGAGAACACCCAGTTCGCCGACACGGAAGGATAGTAGTAGGAATTGTGCTTATCGGGCAGGGTGGACGATTGGTCGCGGCGGATGGTACCGTCCAGGGTCAACATATCTCGCCAGGAGATGGTGGCGCCTGCGAATACCCCATCGACCTCTTTGCGGTTAGTGATCTCCGTGGGTGCGCTGGGTGCGTTGACGGAGTTGGAGATGGCGTAGTAATTCGGGACGATGAGACCGCCGCTGGTTTGGGCCTCTACGGACTGGATATTGTCCTGGCGAACGTTTCCGCCTAACAAGGCTTTCAGATTGAAGTCGGTGCCGAGATTCTTGTTGAAGTTCAGCAGGAGGTCATAGTTGGTTTCGCCATAGGTCTGGTTGTACCGGTCGTAGTCGGATACCGCCTGGCTTCCGATGTTGTTTCGGGTTTCGACCTGCTGCGTATAGTAATCTTCGGAGACGCGGGCCATCAGGTTCAGGTAATCGGTGATCTTGTAGTTGGCATTGATGTTCCCAAAATACCGGTACCGTTCATCCTGCTCGTAGTTCTGATAACGGTCCCAATAAGGGTTATCGTGATAGGCTGGCCGGCCGATGCTTCCCGCAACGTTGGAGGTAAAGGCGCCTGCCTGCCAGTTCCAGGTATCGTTGGTCAGGGTGTTGAAGTAGTCGTTCTTCAACGCATGGAGGTCGACGTTTGTCGGCCACCATTGACGGAAGTCCGTCATGACGTTAGTGGTACCCGTATAAGGATATTTGTACCGGCCGGTTGCGGTATTATCGGAATAGTTCAATGTACCGCCGATGGACAGCCGTTCGGTGATATTATGGATAGCGGTGAGGTTGATCAGGTTCTTATGAACCGAGGAATTGGGCATGAAGTCTTTGTTGTCATCATGCGTAATCCCCAGGTGGAAGGAGCCGTGGTCGCTGCCGCCATCGACCGAGAGATTCACTGTGGACGTCACCGGTGTTACGAAGAAATCGGTGGGATTGTGATGAGCGGCCGGTTGCCAGGGGGAAGGCTTTCCGAAAAGGGGGTCGCCGGGTGCGAAGGACTGCCAGTTGTAGGCCGAGATGGTAGGATCATAAGCCGGCCCTGTGCCTGCGTCGACATTGGTCTGAACGATCTTAACCGGTTGCCCGTTGCTGGCAGGAATGGCTTCATAATAAAAGAAACCCGGAAGATTCGGGCCACCCGGGTCGCCTCCGCTGGGGAGACTGCCATATCCTTCCCCATATTCGGTCTGGTAGGTGGGCAAGGTACTTCTATCCAGTGATCCGACGCTTGCGCCAAAGGTCAGGCTCACACCGACGCCTTTGTGCTTGAGTCCTTTTTTTGTAGTGATCAGGATGACACCGTTGGAGGCGCGCGAACCGTAAAGTGCGGAAGCAGCGGCGCCTTTCAGCACGCTTATCGATTCGATGTCATCGGGGTTGATGTCGGAGGCGGTATTTCCCAGATCGAATTCGGGAGTACTCTGGTTCGAGTTATCGTAGGGCACTCCATCGACAACGAACAGCGCCTGGTTGCTCTGTGTGAGGGACTTCATACCACGCAGGATAGCGTTAGTGGAACCGCCCATGGTGTTGGAGGCGGTGATCTGGAGGCCGGCTACCTTACCGCTCAGGTTGTCGACGAAGTTGGTAGTAATAGATTTGTTAGCTTCATCGCCGGAGATCTGCTGGGCTGCATAAGGCAGCGAGTTACGGCTTCTTTTGACGCCCAGTGCTGTAACGACTACTTCGTCCAGGCTTTTGCCCGAGCGGTCGACCTGGATGTTCAGTGTGGCGTCCTGGCCAACCGCAACTTCTTTTGCGGTGATGCCGGTTCCGGTGATGATAAGTGTTTGAGAGGGAGAGGCTTTTATGGTAAAATTGCCGTCTCCATCCGCGCTGACGCCGCCTTTGGCGCCTTTAATCTTGATGGTAGCGAACGGGACAGGTTGTCCTTGTACGTCCACCACCCTTCCTGAAACAGTTCTTTGCTGTGCCAAGGTAAGCATTGAGCATAGCAACAATGCCGTC
>DASYZH010000139.1:0-5305 GCA_035946435.1 Puia sp.
CATCATCTGCTACCTGCTCAGCGACGCCGCCCAGATCGCCCTGTGGCCCACGGTGAAAAAACACCTGACCCCCGGAAAGGCGCTCTACTTCAGCCATGGCTTCGGCATTACGTTTAATGAACAAACGGGCATCATCCCCCCCAAGGACGTCGACGTATTCCTCGTCGCCCCCAAAGGCTCCGGCACCTCGCTGCGCCGCATGTTCCTCCAGGGCCGTGGCCTGAACTCCAGCTACGCCATCTACCAGGACGCCACCGGCAAAGCCAAAGATCGCGTCGTCGCCCTCGGTATCGCCGTCGGTAGCGGCTACCTTTTCGAAACCGACTTCCGCAAAGAAGTATACAGCGACCTTACCGGCGAACGCGGTACCCTCATGGGCGCCATCCAGGGTATTTTCGCCGCACAGTATGAAGTGCTCCGCAAGAAAGGCCATACACCCTCCGAAGCTTTCAACGAGACCGTCGAAGAGCTCACGCAATCTTTGATGCCGCTGGTAGCGGAAAATGGTATGGACTGGATGTATGCCAACTGCTCGACCACAGCTCAGCGCGGCGCGCTCGACTGGTGGAAGAAATTCCGCGACGCTACCCTGCCCGTATTCAACGAACTCTACGAAAGCGTAGCCACCGGTAAGGAATCGCAACGCAGCATCGACAGCAACAGCCAGGCCGACTACCGCGAAAAGCTGGACGCCGAACTCAAAGAACTCCGCGAAAGCGAGCTCTGGCAGGCCGGCAAGACCGTCCGCAGCCTCCGCCCGGAAAATCAACCCGCCCAGAAATCAAGCAACAAGAGTGAACCAGTCGCCTAACAATACCTCCACAAGCCCCAGCCCCGTCGCTGACGTCTCTGGGCCCGGTCGCAAACCGGGCCCGGGGGGCTGGGAACTTGACTTCCACGCCGCCGCCAAACGGCTCAGCAAAGTCGTGTCCCGTACCCCGCTGACCTACAGCCCGACCCTTTCAAAGAAATACGACTGCCAGGTCTACCTCAAAAGGGAAGATCTGCAAGTCGTACGCTCTTACAAACTACGTGGAGCATATAATATGATGGTCACAATGGCTAAAGACCTCTTGAAAAAAGGCGTCGTCTGCGCCAGCGCCGGCAACCACGCCCAGGGCTTCGCCTTTTCATGTAAGAAACTGGGCGTCAAAGGCGTCGTCTTCATGCCCATCATCACCCCCCGCCAAAAGGTCAATCAGACCAGGATGTTCGGGGAGGACAATATCGAGATCGTCCTTATCGGCGATACCTTCGACGACTGCGCCATCGCAGCCCGCGAGTACACGGCCAAACACGGCATGACCTTTATCCCGCCCTTCGAAGACCTCCGCATCATCGAAGGCCAAAGCACCGTAGCCGTCGAGATCTACGAAGACCTCGACAACATAGACTACGTATTCGTCCCCGTGGGCGGCGGCGGTCTCGCCTCCGGCACGGGCGCCTTCTTCAAAACATATTCGCCCAAAACAACGATCATCGGCATCGAACCCCAGGGCGCCCCCTCCATGCTGGCCGCCTTCCGGGCCGGGCATCCCGTTACACTCGATAATATCGACCGGTTTGTCGACGGCGCCGCCGTCAAACGCGTTGGCGACCTCACCTACCAGATCTGTCATGACGTCCTCGACGAAATGAGCACCGTTCCCGAAGGCCGCATCTGCTCCACCATCCTCCAACTCTACAACGAGAACGCGATCGTAGTGGAACCCGCAGGCGCCCTCAGCATCGCCGCACTCGACGACTACGCCGAACAAATCAAAGACAAATCCGTTGTATGTATCGTAAGCGGTAGTAACAATGATATAGACCGCATGCAGGAGATCAAGGAGCGATCTCTGCAGTACGAAGGCCTTAAACACTATTTCCTTGTCCGCTTCGCCCAGCGCCCCGGCGCACTCAAAGAATTCGTGAACCATGTCCTGGGACCCAATGATGACATCACCCGCTTCGAGTATATCCAGAAACACAACAAAGAAGCAGGCCCCGCCCTCGTCGGCATCGAATTGTCTTGCAAAGAAGATTACGAGACCCTCATGAAAAACATGGAGCGATATAATATAACCTATACGGCACTGAATAAAGACGACACGCTGTTTGGTTACCTTGTCTAGGGGCCGCCACGGGCGGACCGCCCGAAGGGCCATCATTAGCCGGAGTCAGGACTTCAGTCCTGACGTCGAGGGACCAGCCGAATAATCCGCCTGTGAATAACCCACCACGTTTGTGGACAAAAAAGATCAAAAAAAACAAGATTTTTTAGCAAAAATTCACTAGGATCAGAAATTTTGCGTAATTTTAGACAATTGATCGCTGCAACGCCATACGAAATCTAACGTTTCCACCTTTTTTTTGAATAACGTCTAATATTGCTAAGCGAACATGACCAATTACGGACTATACTCGCCTGAGTTTGAACGCGATGCGTGTGGTATCGGCTTTGTGGCTAACATCAAGAGCAACAAGTCCCATCAGATCGTCTCCGACGCGCTGACTATTCTCGAGAACATGGAGCACCGCGGTGCGTGCGGTTGTGAGAACAACACCGGTGATGGCGCCGGCATCATGATCCAAACGCCCCACGAGTTCTTCTTCGACGAATGCATCCGCCTCGGCATTCATCTCCCCTCTTATGGCAAATATGGCGTCGGCATGCTCTTCTTCCCCCGGGACATCCGGCTTAAAGAAGAATGTCGCGACATCTTCGCGCGCAGCGCGGAAAAGCTGGGCCTCGAGGTCCTCGGCTATCGTAAAGTACCGGTGAACCCCGACGGCATCGGCCCCACGGCCCTCTCCGTCGAACCGGAAATGGAACAGGTATTTATCGCCTGCCCCGACCACATCAAAAACCCGGACGACTTCGAGCGCAAGCTGTTCCTGCTCCGCAACTACGCCAGCCATACGATCAACAACTCCATTAAAAAAGACGCCATCGGCTTCTACGTGGCTTCGCTATCTTATAAAACGGTCGTTTACAAAGGCCAGCTGACAAGCACGCAGGTCCGGAACTATTTCCCCGACCTGTCTAACAAACGCGTCGTCTCGGCCTTCGGACTCATCCACTCCCGCTTCGCTACCAACACCTTCCCCTCGTGGAAGCTGGCGCAGCCCTTCCGCTATATCGCCCACAACGGCGAGATCAACACCCTCCAGGGTAACCTGAACTGGCTCAAGACAAGCGAGAAAGGTTTCACCACACCGTATTTCACCAAGGAAGAGATGGATATGCTCCTCCCGATCATCGGCGAAGGACAATCCGACTCGGCCTGTCTCGATAATGTCATCGAACTGCTGACGCTCTGCGGCCGCTCGCTGCCCCACGTCATGATGATGCTCATCCCCGAAGCATGGGACGGCAACGACATGATGGACCCGGTGAAAAAATCCTTCTACGAATTCCATGCATCTATTATGGAACCGTGGGATGGACCGGCCTCCATCTCCTTCACCGACGGTAAGATCATCGGCGCAACCCTCGATCGCAACGGACTCCGCCCCTCGCGCTACTGCGTGACGAAAGACAACCGCGTCATCATGGCCTCCGAGACCGGCGCCCTGCCCGTCGATCAGAGCCTGATCATCGAAAAAGGTCGTCTCCAGCCAGGGAAGATGTTCATCGTGGACCTGGAACAGGAACGCATTATCAGCGACGAAGAACTCAAATCAAAGATCTGTTCCCAAAAACCTTACGCCGAGTGGTTGAACAAATATAAGATCCGGATGGAAGAGCTGCCCGAACCCCGGGTCCTCTTTACCCATCTCGAACACGACCAGATCTTCAAATACCAAAAGGCCTTCGGCTACACTACCGAAGACCTCGATACCCTCATCGCTCCCATGTCCATCGACGGCAAAGAACCCATTGGCTCCATGGGCACGGACGTCCCCCTGGCCGTCCTCAGCGATCAGCCACAACACCTGAGCAGCTACTTCAAACAGCTCTTCGCCCAGGTAACCAATCCGCCCATCGACCCTATCCGGGAACGATTGGTGATGTCCCTCGCCAGCTTCGTAGGCGGTAATTCCAACCTCCTCGAAGAAGATCCGCTGGCCTGTCACTCCGTGGCACTCAAACACCCCGTGCTGAGCAACCACGAGCTCGAGAAGATCCGCAGCATCGACACCGGCATCTTCCAGGCCAAGACCCTCCAGACCTATTTCCGCGCCGACGGCAAACCCGGGTCTCTTCAAGCCGGTATCGACCGCCTCTGCCGCTATGCCGTAGACGCCGTGCAGGACGGATTCGAGGTATTGATCCTCACGGATCGCGCCATCGACTCCGAGCACGCGCCCATTCCCTCCTTGCTGGCCTGCTCCGCCGTTCACCACCACCTGATCCGCAAAGGCTATCGCGGCCAGGTAGGCATCATCGTGGAAGCGGGCGACGTCTGGGAAGTCCACCACTTCGCCTGCCTCATAGGGTTCGGCGCCACCGCCATCAACCCCTATCTCGCGCTCTCCGGCATCCGCGACATGAAACTCAGCGGCCACCTGCAAACGGAGCTCGATGCCGAACAGCTGAAGAAGAATTATACGAAAGCGGTGTGTGATGGTCTCCTGAAGGTATTTTCCAAGATGGGCATCTCCACCCTGCAATCCTACCAGGGCGCGCAGATCTTCGAGATCATCGGCCTTAACCGCAGCGTGGTCGACAAATACTTCACCGGCGCCACCTCCCGCATCGAAGGCATGGGCCTCGACGAGATCGCCAAAGAAGTCCTCGCCAAACATTTCTTTGCCTTCAGCCGCAAGGACATCCCGGTAGAACGCTTGTCAGCGGGCGGTATCTATCAGTGGAAACGCAAAGGAGAATTCCACCTGTTCAACCCGAATACGGTCCACCTCCTCCAGTATTCCACCCGCATGAACGACTACAACACGTTCAAAAAATATTCGAAATTCGTCAACGACCAAAGCGAGAAGGCCGCCACGCTGCGCAGCCTCATCACCTTCCGGCGTAACCGCCCGTCGATTGCCATCGACGAAGTGGAACCCGCCGAAGCGATCTACAAACGCTTCGCGACCGGCGCCATGTCCTTTGGCTCCATCAGCCACGAAGCGCATTCCACCCTCGCCATCGCCATGAACCGCCTGGGCGGAAAAAGCAATACCGGCGAAGGCGGCGAAGACGAGATGCGCTATGAGCCCCTGCCCAACGGCGACTCCATGCGCTCCGCCATCAAGCAGGTAGCCTCCGCCCGTTTCGGCGTGACCAGCTATTACCTCACCATGGCGGACGAGCTCCAGATCAAAATGGCGCAGGGTGCCAAACCCGGCGAAGGCGGCCAGCTTCCCGGCCACAAAG
>DASYZH010000140.1:0-25147 GCA_035946435.1 Puia sp.
GAGCCATAATGTGTCGGGTATGCGCGACATTGCAAAATAGCGCATACCCGACAAAGCGCTAATGTCTGTCCTGACGGACAAGCCACCCTGGTGGCTTTGGAGCGGCATCCACCGCCGAGAGCGGCACCGGTGGCAAGTCCGAAGGAGGCAAATAGGATTCGTCACATACTTCGAACGTTTCATCACTTTTCGAACCGGCCCGGCTGCAATTGCATTAATCTTGTTCTCACAAAAACAAGCGCAATATGCAGCCGGGTCTTTATCATATCAGGTGGCGTTCCCACGAGTTCCTTTTAGTCACGATCGTGATCCTGGTGGCTATCGGCGGGTATTTAAGGCCGTTTTTCGAAATGAGCGCCGGACAGCTCATCGAAAATTATGGCCGGGCTTTTACGGACGCCCACCTCTCGTTCGACTACTATTTTAATGTGATCTTTCCCAAGGCAGGTTTTCTTATCCTGCTCTATGGATGCTATTGCTGGATGAATCTTTATATCATCCCCTACTTCCTGCGCGGGCTTCCCCCGGCCAAGCCCGGGCCCTACTTTCTCCTGGCGATGCGCCCCCGCAGGATCATCTGGTGTCTGGTCAATGTCTTTCTGCTCGCGGCTTTGCTGGGGATCGGCTGGGGTGATGCCTTTTCGTATCTTCATTTCCCGGACATCGTGAACAACCATTTGTCCGGGGCGATGGTCATCGGCATGGGCATCGGGCATACCGTTAGCTGGGTGACCGGCTATATCGGTTATGCGGCCTGGCGGGAGATCGCGATCCGCCGGATGGAGGCCGACCAGCTGAAATATGCGAACTGGATCACGGTGACCAACCAGGCGGCAGGTTTTTTCCTCCTCTATTACGCCCTCGGCGCCGTGCTGGCAAATTTCTACCTATTCGGGGACCCCCGCGGCCTGGAGGACTTCTACTTCCTCATCCTGCCGCCGGTGATCCTCACGGTGTATACGAACCTCTATTGGGTACTGCCGATAAAGGGCGAAGGCAAGTTGCTGCGTGGCTGGAATGCGCAGGCCCGCCGCCGGCTACTGATCTCGACAGCAGGCTGGCCCATCCCCTTCATGGTCTATGGCGTAGAAGAAAATAAGGCGATACTGCCCGTGTGGTTCGCCTTTTGGCTGACGCAGCTGGCCGTCACCACCCCAATCTCCTGGATGATCTGGCGGCAGCGCAAAGACAAATTATTGCAGGTACGTGGGCTGCAAACGGCGCTGGGCCAGTCGGAAGCCGATCTCCTGTTCCTGCGGTCGCAGATCAACCCGCATTTTCTATTCAATGTCCTCAATACCCTTTATGGAACAGCGCTCCAGGAAGGCGCCGGGCGTACGGCCGAAGGAGTGCAGAAGCTCGGCGATATGATGCGCTTTATGCTCCACGAGAACCATCTGGCCGAGATCCCCATGAGCAAGGAGATCGAATACCTGCGAAACTATATCGCGCTACAGGAGCTGCGGACGGAGTCCGCCGAGTCTATCCGGATCGAGGCAAACATCGACGAGACATTTCCCGAGTACCGGATCGCACCGATGCTGCTGATACCCTTTGTCGAGAACAGCTTTAAACACGGCATTTCCTTGCGCGAGCCTTCCTGGATCAAGCTACAACTGTATAACGAAGGCAATCGTATCCTTTTCGAGATCCGGAATAGCGTCCATGCCCGCAAAGGCGATGACCCCGAAAAGGCGCGGAGCGGTATCGGGCTGAAGAATGTGCTGCACCGGCTGAAGCTGTTCTATCCCAACCGCCACGAATTCTATATGCACCAGGACGAAAAAGAATTCTTCGTACAGCTGACGTTACAACCTTAAATCTTTCATATGCGAATATTACTTGTGCTGGCGGTCTCCGCGGCGCTTACGGGGCAGCTTTTCTTTGCCCGGACCTTTGCCGTTCATTTGCACGTACCCCATGACCTCCGCGATACCATAGGCTGGAAGCTGGATCAGCTTATCCGCGCCTATGCCGAGGCCCGCGGCTTCAATGGCTCCGTGCTCGTCGCCCGGGATCGCGAGGTCCTGCTGGACAAAGGTTATGGCTGGCGCGACAAAGCGCATAAGCTCCCCTGTACCGGTTATACGCGGTACCAAATCGCCAGCACTACGAAGACCTTTACCTCCACCCTGATCCTGCGCCTTGCCGCCGCCGGCAAGCTGGCGTTAACGGATAAGCTCAGCCGCTGGTATCCGCAGCTCCCTTTCGCCGACAGCGTGACCATCGAGGCCATGCTTACGCACACCTCCGGCATCTATGACTTCACGCGGGAACCGCCGATCAAACAGGCCGAAGAGAAAACATTCATCGACATCCTTACGGTCCATCCCCTGGATTTTCCGCCGGGCACCCAATGGCGTTATAGCAACTCCAACTATGTGTTGCTGGGTTTTATCGCCGGCAGGATCATGGGTACCGACTATTTTCATGCCGTCCGTACGACGATCTTCGAACCGTTGCATATGGAAGCCAGCGGCTTCGACTTCATCCGGCTCAAAAGTCCGGATAAAGCCATCGGGTACCAAACCCTCGACGACAGCATCGCCATCCCCGATGAGATCACCGACTCGAGCGTACCCGCGGGGGCCGGGGCCATCTTTTCTACCGTCGAAGACCTGTACCGCTGGCACCTGGGGTTGCAGGACGGCCGGGTGCTAAGTCAGGATTGGCAGGCAAGGGCCTATCGGAAATTCCAGGGGAACAACTATGGCTATGGCTGGACCATCGACTCCATGGCCGGGCGGCTGGTAGTGTCGCACAGCGGCTCCATCTCCGGGTTCGGCAGCGACTTCGAACGCGTTCCCCAGGACGATATCTGTGTCGTGGTGCTCAGCAACAAAAGCGGATCGACCTCCACCGTGCAGAACATTGCCCGGAGCCTGCTCGCTATTCTGTACGACCAGCCCTATAGCATCCCGAAAAAATGGACGTTCCGGCATCTGCCGCCGGAACAGCTACAAACCTATGCCGGCCTGTACGATTTCCCGCAAATAGGCCTTACCTTTCGCTTGTGGGTGGAGGACGGCATGTTGTATGGTCAAAGCGCCAACCGCCCCGGCGCCCGTTCTATCCTGCGGCCCGTGGGCGACGACCATTTCGTTACACAGGAGGACGGCGATGTGGAGTGCTGGATCGACAGGAAAGCGGGCACCCGCCGGACCACCGGCGCGCCCCTGTCTTGCGCGCCCGTCCGGCTTCCGCAACGCGGCAGGACCTTCACCGGCAAAAAGATCAAGTAATGTTAAAAGCAATAGCCATAGACGACGAGCCTATCGCGCTGGAGATCATCAAGACCCTGGCCGCCAAGATCGGGTTCCTGGAGATCGCAGGCGTCTATACCGATGCCTTCGAGGCCGCGAAGCGGCTTCAACAGGACCGCATCGACCTGATATTCCTGGACATCAAGATGCCGGATATCTCAGGCATTGAATTCATCCGGAGTATTCCCAGTGCACCCATGGTGATCTTCACCACGGCCTATAGCGAACATGCGGTGCAGAGCTTCGAGCTGGATGCGATCGATTACCTGTTGAAGCCTTTTAGCCAGGCGCGCTTTTTAAAAGCCTGTAATAAGGCATATGAACTGTACGAATTGAGGCGGGGAACGTCGGCAGGCCCGGACCATGTCTTTATCAAGGTGGGTTATGGACAGGTGAGGGTGCGGCTAAGCGATATACTATATATACAAAGTACAGGGAATTATATGCAGTTTGTGCTACAAGAGGAGAAGCTGTTATCGCGGCTCACGATGTCGGAGGTTGAAGCCCTGCTCCCCGCCGCTGATTTCGTGCGGATACACCGATCCTATGTAGTCGCAAGCGACAAGGTGGCCCGGGTCGAACGCGATTCCGTGTGGATCGGGGACCGGGAGCTGCCTATCGGCGGCGGCTACGTGCAAGAGATCGGGAAGATAACGGGAAGACGTTAACGGGTCAGTTGTCTTTAATGATGATCTTGTCCTGGTAGACTTCGATGATGCCGGAACGGTTGTCGGCCAGCATTTGATGGTAGACCTTATTGACTACGGCTTTATTCTGAAAGCGGGAGAGATAATCTACTTCTTTGATCTGCAGGGGATCTATAAAATTACCTGATTCATCGACCAGACGGATCTTGATGTTGTGCGGGAGATGACCCCAAAGTGCGGTAGTAGCAGGGTTAATCATGGATGTAAGGATTTTAAAATAGTTCTACAAGTTTGGTTGACTTGCAATATAACACAATAACTCCCATATTGGGACATTATTGTGTTATTTTTTTTTATGGTAATGTGTCTTTTTAACGTTTTTTTGACGCCGGTCGCCGGCCCCCGGCGGCCTTATTGCACCGCCAGGTCTGATTTCCGGTAAATGATGATCTCCGCGCGGCGGTTCAGCCAGGCTTTATTGGGGTCGCTGTTATCGGCAACCGGGTTATCACGGCCATAGGCCTGTGCCTTCATGATGTTGGTAGGGATACCCCGGCTATTCATATAATCGAGCACCATCTTGGCGCGCCGCCGCGACAGCATGTTGTTAAAGGGATCGGAACCGACACTGTCCGTGTAGCCTTTGATCTCTACCACGGAGTAGTCCTGCGACCGCCTGAGGTGCTGGATCACCTTGTCGATGCTGTTGAAGGCCTTGCTGTTCAAGCCATATTCGTTGAATTCGAAATAGACTACGAAACGGATCACCGGCTTGCCATCGATGGAGTCGATCTTGTAATCGTCATCGTTGAAATCGTCGAGTCCCAGGTCTTTGAAGGGTTTCTTGCGGCGGCGGGAACGCGCTGCTGCGTCGTCACCATCGTCACCGTCGCCATCTCCGTGGTCCCCTCTCCTGGAATTGCCGGCGGTGGGGTTGCCGTTGTCGTCCAGCAGGCCTTTGGCCTTGAGGATCGAGTCCATATTGATGGTGACATAGATGTTGTTGATCACGGTGCCGCCTTTGCCGGTGGAATCCTTTTTCTTCGCATCCATGCGGTTATACGGCGTCGTATCCAGTGTATCGAGGTTCTTGTATTTCTTGCTCTTCAGCGGGATATACACACCCACGGAATACATCGTAGTGCTGGCGATGCTATGCGACACGCTTTGCCCGTAGGTTACCTGGCCGAGGACCATGACCTTTTTGCTATTGAATTTCGCGCCGATACCCATAGGAACACAGGGATAAGAGCCGTTGTTGATTATATCGTTGAAGCCTACGGTGACATAGGGTTGCAGTCGGTAGGCCGCGGGCAGCAGATGATAATAAAATGCTATGTTCAGCTCGTTGAAGGTCATCTTCTTTGTCTGGCTGATCAGGACATCATTGCTGGTTACATGGCCGAAGCTCAACCCAAGATCGGCGCTCGCCGAAAGTCTTCCCGTAAGATTCTTATAAGCGCTTAGGGCGACCGAGGTGTTACCACGCTGTGAGAACGGCAGCGTATTCGCGTTGCTGAGATAGCCTTCGCGGTTCTTCTCGAGAAAGGCGAAATCCTGGAACTGGCCTTTGATACCGAGGAACCAGCGCGGGTCAAGGCGATGCGTCGTCTCCTGGGCCTTGTCCTGCTGGCTGGCGGTATCGCTGGCCTGCTGGTCTGTCCTGGCCTGGCCGGTGGTGTTGGCTCCTGCGTCGGTGTTGGTTCCTGCGTCGGTGTTCACCTGATCTTTTGGTTGCGTCGTATCGATGGTCGCACCCACGGTCTTTATCTCGATTGTATGGCCGCCCTGCGTCTTCCTGGTCGTGAGGGTGTCGTTACTTACCGTGCTCTGGGGATTGGGCGCGTCGGTGAGCGTGATCAGCGTGTCGGGAGTCCGCTGCTGCGGCGTTGCCGCGGGCGATGATGTTGTTGTGCCTGCCGCGGGCGTTGCCGTCGCGGGTGTGGTCGTTGCCGTTGCGGGTGTGGTCGAATCGCCGATCGAGCGGGAGGCAGGGCTCGCCGCAGGCGTTACGCTGGGCGTAGCCGCAGACGTATCACCGTGATACCGGAACGAGGTATCGGGGATCTGCCGTGTGGTATCGCGCGAGATCGTGCTATGTACAGGTGTTTGGGTGGTCGTATCCGGTCCGAGCTGGATCACGGAGTCCGCTCCTTTATTTCCGGTGTCCTGCGCCCGGACCGTCGTCAGGGCCAGCAGAAAACAACCAAGCAAACAAACGAATATCTTCTTCATGGGGGTTAGTTTAAAAGTCCATTTTTATCGCCATCTCCAGACCATCACGAGCAATGCCGGACGCGCTTATGGTTGAAATATTTACATCGTATAATACACCCAGGGTCAACTTCTGGTATCGGAGCTCGATATTAGGGACCAGGGCATCGTCATAGCGGTAGCCGAGACCTACACCTACGGCCGCACCACCGGCGACACCCGGAATAGGCTTGGTATAGATGAGTTCGTAATAGTGTCGGTAGGCCGGGCCTTCCCAGTTCATGGCCATATAGAACGCGATCTCATCGTCTTCCTTCGTGGTGAACTTGTAGCCGCCCTGGATGCCGATGATCGGCTTCAACCGCGTGGAATCGGATTTGATCTTATAGGCATAGGGCTGGTTGGTCTGCATGACAGATCCGCCGACATACCATTTGTCGTTGCGGCCATTGCTGAACACCGAAACACCGACATTCAGGTTGAAGTGGCCATAGGACCAGCCTGCGGCAAGCCTGTCCGCACTCGGCGCACCTTCGATGGGGCCGTAGTTGTTGAACTGATCGCCGAAGGCGCCGGTAACGCCGGCTACGTTGAAATTGCTTTGATAATATTGCGCCTGGAAACCTGCCGCCAGGTAGGTCTCATGACGACCCAGGGGCACGGCATAGGAAAGTCCGAGGGTACCGAGGTCGTTGTTGAGGATACCGTCGTTGGTTTTATCGGAAGCCGCACCCACGCTGACGCTGAGATAGCCGGTGTTGGGTTTTTCTTTCGCCGCCTTGGACACCAGCGGCATGGAAAAGAGCGCTGCGACGCTATTATAGGCGATCTGACCGCCGAAGTTAACGCTGCGGTAATTCAGGTCGAGCGTATTCTGTTTATCCGTTTTAAGGGATTGGTTATACCAGATGGTCATATCCTGCACCCTCGAAAAATTGATCTCCTGACCGCGGGCGAGACCCGCGAAGGCGAGGGAAATCAATAGTGTGTAAATCTTTCTCATCTGGATATTGGATTTTGTATCGTTGTTTTTTTGTTATCGGACTTATCTGACTAAGCTGGTCATACCCTTCTGCACAACCTTATGGCCGTTCTCATCGATCCCTTCCGCGATCCACAGATAGGTCTCTACCGGTTGCGGCACGCCTTTGAAGGTGCCGTCCCAGCCCTGGTTAGGATCCTGGGTCGTGAAGATCAGGTTACCCCACCGGTTGTAGATATTGAAATAGTGGAAGGTGCTGATACCCACGAGTATCGGCTTCAGGATATCATTGGTCCCGTCGTTATTCGGGCTAAAGGCCCGCGGCACATAGATATTGATCATGGCAAAGTAGACCCGTGCCGGGCTGCCGAACACGATCTTCTCGCTGTCGACGGTAGCCGTGATCAGGACATAACCTACGGTCTTGCTGGTGATCTGAATAAACGCATCACCATTGGCATCCGTCGTTACCGGCTGCGGGGTGATGATGGTTCCGGTGCCCGAGTCGATAGCGAAGTAGACCTGCTGGTTCACCATCACGTTACCATCGAGATCGACCACGTGGGCCTTGACGACGTTCTGCTGCGTGCCATCGGCCATTGCCTCGCCTACGATCACCGTGAGGGCGGTCTGGATATTGGTGATATCGGGTTTGGTCACGAAGTCGGCCTCGACGTCGCTTTTGGCTACCAGGGCGGGTGCATTGGTAGTGGGGTCGATTATCGTTGCATACACCCACACCGAACCTGGCGCCGTGCTCGTAATTGCAGCCCTAGCGATGCCGTCGGGTCCCGTGGTCACCGTGATCGGAGTGGCTGTTTGACTCGGTGTCCACTGCTCGCCGGAGGTGATCGTACCGCCGGGGTTCTGGATATAGAAGGTCACTGTGACACCGGGGACGGCATTCTTGTTAGCGTCGGTGATGTATACGTACACGCTGTCCTGCTGCTGGCCGTCCGACAGGCGATAATTATATTGAGGCAAAACGTAGATCTCGGTAAAACCATTGTTCGTGCCCGGGTCGCCGCCGCTGCCGCTGCCGCCGCCGGGGTTACCACCGCCACCGGGGTTGCCGCCGTTGCCGGGGTTGCCACCGTTGTTGGGGGGAGGATTACCGCCATTGCCGGGGTTGCCGCCACCGGGATCGCCGCCGTCGCCGGGGCCGCCGGGATCACCCGTCACGGGTTGTCCGACGACAAAATGGATGGTAACGGAAGGGTTATTGGTAGTCTGTTCATTGACTGTGACGCCATTGACCTGCAGCGAAACCGAGTAGGGGCCCTTCGTAGGGCTTTGATAAGCTACCGTATACACATTACTGTTAGGGCTGGATGTGGTAGTTTGGATGGTCGGGATGGTCGGCGAGACGGCCCAGGTAAGGGTTGGATTGGAACTGGCATCGATGGGGTTGCCATACTGATCGTACAAATAGGCCGTCACGATATCCGTGGCGCTGTTATTGGCTGTCGCGTTGTCCTGCGTGACGACGATATAGCTGTTTGCCGTGGAGACAGGGCCGGCGACGAACTTGATAATCGAATAGGGTTGCGACGTGATGGTTTCGTCGTCGAGGGTATAAAGCAGGCCTCCTGGGGCGGGATCCTGGTACGACGCACCTATATCATAAGCCCCGGCTGTTGTGCTTGTGATGTAGACGTCGACATTGCCATTATTGTCGGTCACATATGGTCCCGGTGTTACGACCGTGACTCCGGGTGGAGGGTTGAGTGTTACGGTGGCCCCCACCAATGGGCCCGTTGCGCTGGCCAAATGTATCTCTACTTCATCCTGGCCGCCCACGGCCGTCGACGGGATCAATGGTGTAATATAGCTTGCCGTCGGGCTGGGTGGCGGGTTGTAGAACACCACGGTGACATAATTATTGGCATTGTTTTTCAGGTCGTATAGAGGCAAACCGTTCACCGTTGCCAGAATCTGGTATGAACCCGCCGTGAAGGTCTTGAGATACAGCGTTGCAAAGCCACTGGGATTTGTCGTAGTGTTGGAGGCAGGGTCGAGGGTAAGCACGCCGGGAATGGTAAAATTGATGGCGACGCCGGGCATGGCATGACCGCTTTGGTCCTGGACATACACCTGAACTTCGTCCTCGGCGGTTCCATCCGCGGGATTGGGGCTGACTACCGTTACGATATAGCTTATTCCGGGAGTGGTATTGGGTTGCGGCTGGACAAAGGTTGGTCCGGCAGGAATATTATCCGTAAGCGGATAGGTGTAAGTGTTACCGGATACCGGATCCGTATAGGTAAATGTCGCCGTCACGGCGACGGATTCGGCCTTTGTATCGGTAAGCGGGACACTCGCATTTCCCGAGTTGTTGACGGATCCAGTGGGGCCGACTGCGGGTACAAAAGCGGCCGTGGGGTTCGCGGCAGGTATGGACCAAGTGACCGAGGCGTTATCGCTCGGGCCATTAACGGGGTTACCGTATTGGTCAAAAAGAAAAGCTTCGACCACATCCTGCGACTGGCCATCAGCATCCTGGTTATTGGTCGCGACGGTAAAATAGCTTGTTGCCTGAGAGGGCGGGCCCGGTGCCGCGATAAAGTGCATGGTGATGCTGCCCACTAAACTGGCAGGGTCACCATCCGGGTTAGTATAAATATTTACCGGAACGCTTCCCACAGGATTGGAAAACTGGACATTACCCACTCCGTTCACCAAAGTCACCGAGATCAGGGAGGTGGAATTGTTTATAGAAACGTATAACGTTTGTATCGTACCGTTGGGAGGTGTCGGAGTCTCTGTGATCGCGACGATGTCCAAACCGCTGGGGGCGACCGAATAATCCTTTTGAGGGCTGGGCGTATAAATCTGGGCGACAACCGGTTGGAAAGCGCTCAGCAGCAGCCCAAAGCTCAGCAGCAGCGGTCCCCAAAGGGAGAGCCGGGCACTCGTGCCGGCCGCTGTCGATCCACTATCCATATTTTTTTTCGAGATCATAGCACACGGAGATTACACCCGACATTCCCTTTACAGGCCCATGTGCGTCAAAACAACAAGATCGTATGGTAACGTGCGGAAATATCGTGACAAGTCACCTCACAGATGATGTTGGGAAGACGGCATGGTAGGAATCGATGCCTGCTTGTCACTTCATGGCATAACGCCACGGCGATATAAAGGTAGTGTAGGGTTTGGGTTGCATAAATATTGGGTTTTAGCTGATCTTTTCTAATTGGATATCGGATAATTACTATTTATAAAGCGGAAAAAATGCTTTTTATTGTATCGAAACCTGTATTAATTTAGCCTCACTAAGCATGAATATTTATATAAGTATGTAAATCATTCGCTTATAAGAGATTTGTCTTTCTTGGTATTTTTGTCGGATTTTATAGTTATTATAAGCGTATGATCTTCACGGATGCAAATTTGGAACGGTTGGGGGTACACTACACGGGAAATAAGCAAAATGGCGGGGGTTTACTCTTATCGAAACAGGAGCAGCGGCTTAACGAGGAGCTAAAAGCAAGATTGCGGGAGGCCTTGTTACAGCGGTTTACGAATTGCCATGAACGTTATTCCTTCACTCATGCCAGTTCGCTGGAATTCAACGAAGTATACAGTTTTGCCCGGACGCTGTTCGCGGACCGGGTGAATTTTTACGAACAATCGGTGAATATTGCCCGGCATTTGTTCGAATCGTCGTTACACCCTAAGATCAAGCCGGGAGAATTATACGTTGCCATTTTCAACTCGATCCTCGACGATGAGGACGCTGTCGAAGCCATCGGCTTGTTCAAGGCCGAGACCAAATCGCTCTTTGCCGACCTGGTCCCCGGGGACGACGACCTGGATCTGCAACTCAAGGAAGGCGTCGAGCTGGCCAGGATGGACAAGGGTTGCCTGATCCTCAATCGCGGAGAAGAAAAGGGTTTCGAGCTGTTGATCTATGACTCGAACGGCAAGGGCGAGGAAGCGCAATACTGGAAGGATAAATTCCTGGGCGTGCTGATCCAGCAAAACGAGTTCCTGCGCACGCAGGAGTTCCTGACCCTCACCAAGAACTATGTCACCCAGCAGATGCCTGATGAATTCGAAGTCTCGAAAACCGAGCAGATCGATATCCTCAACCGGAGCATGGACTACTTCAAGACGCACGGCAATTTCGACCGGCAGGAATTCGAGAGCGAGGTGCTGCATCATGACGACCTGATCCGGAGTTTCCGGAATTTCGATGAGCAGCATCGGCGGGACAACGATCTCGAGACGGTGGGCGAGTTCGGCATCTCGCCACAGGCGGTGAAACGGCAGGCGCGGGTGTTTAAAAGCGTGATCAAGCTGGATAAGAATTTTCATATCTATGTCCACGGGAACCGCGAGCTCATCGAGAAGGGGTATGACGAAGTGCTGCAAAAACACTATTATAAAATCTATTTTGACCAGGAAGCATGACACTGAACAACAAGGTAGCGATCGTCACGGGCGCCGGACAGGGCATCGGCTATGCTATCGTCCAGACGTTGCTCGCGCAGGGTGCGCGGGTATTGCTCAACGATAGTGATGGCGGGTTGGCCGCGCAGGCGGTGGAACGGCTGGCGGCCGAGGTTGGGGATGCCGGATCGGGGTCCTCTCCCCATTGCATCGCCCTCGCCGGCGACGCGGGCGATCCGGTGTTTATCCGGTCCATGGTCGACACTGCCGTGCGGACATTCGGCCGGCTGGATATCGTCGTCGCCAACGCAGGCCTGA
Organism: Puia sp.; assembly: GCA_035946435.1. Taxonomy (GTDB): domain Bacteria; phylum Bacteroidota; class Bacteroidia; order Chitinophagales; family Chitinophagaceae; genus Puia. The sequence goes on from DASYZH010000140.1 coordinate 11,820, forward strand.
CGTTATTCGGCGATTTCTTCGGCTATACGCCGGCGTCATTCGAACAAGTCATGCGGCTCAACCTCGGCGGGACGTTCTTTCTCGCGCAGGCGGCCGCCATTCAGATGCGCGCCCAGGGCGATGGCGGCAGCATCGTGTTCACCTCTTCGGTTACCGGTCACCAGGCCCATAAACATCTTACGGCCTATGGCATGAGCAAGGCTGCCATCGAGATGCTGGCACGCGGGCTGGTGGTCGAGCTTTCCCCTTACCGTATTACGGTGAATGCGGTGGCACCCGGGGCCACGCTTACGGAACGCACGGCGGCCGATGCCAATTATGAGCGAACGTGGTCGGCATTGACACCCATGGGCCGGCCCGCGACACCCGCGGACATCGCACAGGCGGTGCTTTTTCTTGCCGGTCCCGGCGCCCGGCACATCACGGGGCAGACCCTCGTGGTCGATGGCGGGTGGACGGTCGTCAGCCCCGGGCCCGAGACGGCGTAAGCGGCGGCGCGCACGTTCGGGTCGCGACCACCTGGGGCAGCTTACCTCCCCAGTGTCCAGCCGGAACGATACGTGCGGCGAACGAACTGGTTAGCATCATCAAAATTGGTGATCTGCATGTTTGCACCATCCCACAGCAATTTAATATGCCGGCCCGGCCAGTCGTATTCCTGACGCCCGGTCCCGCCGCCGGCGGCAGGCTTGCGGATATCATAGCTGCGGATGGCGAGATTGCCCATCAGCACGGTCTCGGCCAGCGGACCGGCGACCCTGAAGTTGGAGCTCAGGTCCTTTTCCTTGTCGCTGCCGTAGCCGGCCATGCAGGCCTCTACCCAGGCATTATAATGACCGGTGATGTCCGCCCCCGGAACCCGGGCTATGGTCTGCGGAACGGTGGTCTGGGCGGTACGTTCGGTGGGCAGCAGCTGCGGGTCACGGCCATAGGTGGCGCACATCATCTTGCCCTTGGTGCCGATGAACAGGGTGCCGTTGTCGCCATCGCCGAAGATCTCCTGCGGCTTGAGCTCGTCGGGTCTTTCCGGCTGGATGCCGCCATCCATCCAATGCAGCTTCACGTCGGGCTTGCCGGACGCGCCTTTGAATTTGAGCGTGATATGCGAAGACGGCGGACAGCTGTCCGGGAAATAACCTTGCTGGAATTCACCGGTGAAGACGCTGCCGACGCTGCACTGGGCTTCCGTGGGATAGCCGAGGTCGAGCACCTGGAAAGCAGGAGCGATGATATGACACCCCATGTCACCCAATGCCCCCGTACCATAATCCCACCAGCCGCGCCAGTTAAAGGGCACCAGGTTATCGACATAATCCTTTTGGGGAGCGGTGCCCAGCCATAGGTCCCAGGCCAGTTCGGGCGGAATCGAGGCGCTGGCGGCGGGCCATTGGATGCCCTGTGGCCATACCGGCCGGTTCGTAAAACAAAAGACCTCCGTCACGTCCCCGATGACACCGGCGCGATACCAGTCGACCAGGAGCCGGACCCCGTCGCCGGAGGCGCCCTGGTTGCCCATTTGGGTCACGACCTTATACCGGGGAGCCGCCTGGGTGAGCATCCGGACCTCGTAGATATCATGGGCCAGCGGCTTTTGAATGTACACGTGCTTACCCAGCTGCATGGCCGACATCCCGATAACGGCATGCATATGGTCGGGCGTCGAAACGGTGACCGCGTCGATGTGTTTGTGCTCTTTTTCGAGCATCTGGCGATAATCCTTATAGTATTTGGCTTGCGGGAACTTCTTCACGGTGGCCGCGGCACGGCGGTCGTCCACGTCGCAGAGGATGGCGATATTGGTCTTGCCGGTACCAAAGAGATAGTCGATATCCGACTCCCCTTTGCCGCCTACGCCTACGCAGGCGATCGTTAACTTGTCGCTGGGAGCGGTGTAACCCTTTCCGCCCAGTACGTGGCGGGGTACGATGTACAAGCCGGAAGCGGCTATCAGACTGTTTTTCAGGAAGCGGCGACGCGAATCGTTGTGTGACGGAACCTTTTTACGCATAGTGGAAGGCCAACTTTTTAGCAGGCGGCTGGCCTTTTAAAGTTAGGGGATTTCTAACTAACCGGAATTGCGCAAACGTTTGCTTAGTTCTGGCTCGCGGGAATGGCCATGTATTTTTTGCCTTCCAGTATCTGCCGGACGGCCCAGATGAGCTCATCGGGCGCGGCATCCTTGCCGAGATAACCGGAAGCCCCGGCCCGAAGGGCTAATATAACATCGTTTTCGCGGGTATACAGGCTCAGGATCAGTACCGGCAGATGAGGATAATCCTCCCGGATGCGCTGCAAGGCAGCCCACCCTCCCCTATCCGGGCCGGGGAGATCGGAGATGATCATGTCCCAGGGTGTATCGCGCAGCTTATCGGTGAGCTCCTCCCCTTCCTCGATCTCTTCGATCTCGACATTCGGGTAGGCTTGTGTCAATATCTGCCTCACCCCCTTTCTAATGATCGTATAATCATCGGCCAAAAGAATTCTGATCATAAGCTTGTCGTTATGTTAATTATCTGCGCCTCTCCGGCGCCGGCCACCAATAATGTGTAAGACAGGTCAGAAAAATAAGGAATGCTACAGATCAGAACGGAAAGCGATAACCGGAGAATAGAACCAACGACAAGATAAAGGTAATTGTTTATAAAATGGCCTCGAGGTGTTAAGTGAAAACCCCTACAAATGATTTTTTTGACTATTATCAAAGTAGAACCACTCATTCACTGTCATGCGATTGCAAGGCCGATTCCATCCGTGCCCTATCCGCTGCAGTGAAGTGACCGCGGAGGTGAAAGAACAGCCCGCTGCCATCATCGCCGACGATGAGACAGGCGACCGCTTCCATCCGATCGCCTTTATCACGCGACAACAGCTGAACGCGGCCTGTGCCTTTACGGATCGAGAACCATTCCTCGAAATGGTCGGCCCGTAGTGCTCCGGTGAGGTCGGACCATTCCCTCGCAGCGTTCGGCGTTTTTTTCCCATCGATGATCATACAGCGGATCGCCGTGATCTTGTGCATCCAATTGCTGTCTTTGTCGTTGCTGTCGCCGCTGTTGCGATCGTTATTGCTGCTGTTGTCCTCGCTGCCGTCTGGCCCGCTGTGGCCGCCGAAGCTGGCGGAGAGAAGAAAGGTCGGGTCGAGGCCAAGGTTATCATCGGTGTCGTGGTATTGCCGGTAGAATTTGTCCAGGTGAGATTGCTGGGCGCAGGCGGAGAAGGTGAAGGCCAGTATCAGCAGGGGGAAGGTTAGCTTTTTCATTTATTTGTGTTTATAATTTTTCAATTTCTCCATCCCTTTGATGTCCATGTCGGCGGAAAGGCGGGACAGCTTGTCCAGATCGATATCGCCTACGAAGCTCATCAGCGTAAAGCCTTCCTCGTCGGCGGCGATCATCAGCAGCTCGCTGATCTTGTCGCCGTTCTCCCTGATCATAAAGCGGACATTGTCTTTGCTGCCGCCGCTACGCACGGTGATCAGCTCTTCGTATTGTTTGCGGTCGATAAGCGTAAGGGCTTCTTTGTAAAACCGCAACGGCGTCGAGTCGGTGCTGAGCACGCGGAAACTGTGCAGGTTGGCGACCGTTTGTTTAAGATCGCCGGGTACGGTATCCCAGCGAACCTTCGACATCAGGCGGAACATCCGGGGGCTCACGGAGATCACCGTGAACCGCGGGTCGTCGAGATACTTACCGAAGAACTGGCCAATAGCGTCTTCCTGGGCAAGGGCGCCGGCACCCAGCAGGAGCATGGGCAGCAGGAAGAGGCATTTGCGGAGTGATGTGCCGGTTGGACGAAGCCTCTTCCGGGGGCTTTTATATGTGTTCATGGGCGTTTATTTTGAGGTACCGGAGATCTCCCGGCGACCCTGATTCAAATTTCTCGAGGCGACCAGCAGAGCGCGGCGGACGGCAGCGAGGGCCTGCTGCGGGTCGTCATACGTATCGGCGATGTCCGCTCTTCGTGGGGTGTCCTGAGCCTTCGACGTCACCCGCGTGTCGGCCAGCATCGTAGGTTGCCCGATGGGCCTCAGCAGGAACAAGCCCGCGACGATCAGGACGATGGCTGCCGCCGCGCCCATCACCCCCAGGCGGAAAGGCTGGCGGGTCATCGGAACCACGGGAGCCTCGTGCGCCGACGCATCTGGGCCGGTTGCGGGGTTTTGCCCGTGCACCGGGACGCCGGCACCTGCGTCCTCCCCATCCAGCGGCAGTCCCAGCCGTTGCAGAATGCGGTTGCCGAAGTCTGGGCCGGCCGAGACCTGGGCTTCCTCGTGGAAGTAGGAGAACACATCCCTATAGGCCTCCAGCCCGGGATCGACATGCCCTCCCTGGAAATAGGCGGCCAGGGTCTGTTCCTCGGCTATCGTCGTCTCCGCCTGCCAGTATCTTTCCAGCAGGGCTATCACTGCAGCTTTTTCCATTGATTGGCCTCCTGTTTTATAATCGTTTTTTTTATGGCATTCCGGCCCCGGTGCAGATTGACTTTCACCTGGTCGAGAGGCATATCCAGCACCTGGGCGATCTCGTTATAACTAAAACCTTCCATCTCCCGCAGCCGGACGACCTGCTGCTGATTCGGTGGCAGCGCCTCCATGCATTGCCGTATCCTCGCTATCGTTTCTTTGCTTGTCACTTGTTCGTATGGGTCCCCATCGGGGTTTTTCAGGGTTATCGCCGTTTCAACCTGTATGGCGTTTATGCGGCGGCGTCGAAGCCGGTCCATACAATTGTTACGGGTAGCAGTCATACAGTAGGCAGGGATACTGTTCCACTGCGGCCAATCCGCCCGCCTGGCCCAGATACCGGCCATCACATCCTGAACCGCGTCTTCGGCCTCCTGCACGTTCTGCAACAGGTGCAAGGCAAACCGGAACAGCTTGTCTCTCAGGGGCAGAATATGTTGTTTGAATGTTTCGGCTGACATTTGCTTCTAAGTTGACGGGACGCCAAACCCAATGTTACAGCCTGCTCCGCTTTTTTTGCTTAATTTATACCGTTAAAACTACGACCGACATGCGCGTGCACAACTACCTGGTGGCCATTGCTCTTCTTCTCCCCTGCTGTTCATTGACCGCACAGGATCCCATAGGTCTGCCGGATCTGCAGGCTGCGGAAAAACTCTTCGACCTCCATTTCACGCCGGTGAAAGAGGACTCTATCCTCAGCGGGCTGGTGGACCATCTCCATTTTTATCAATATTTGCATGAGCACGATCTGTATAACAGTGTCCCGCTGTCTCTGGTGTTCGATCCGCTATTGCCGGGTACGCCTTACGACCGGAAACAGCTCCCGCTCCATTGGAATATCCCGCCGGCCGTGGAGCTGCCTGCCAACCGTAATGACCTGGCCTTTTATTCCATACCCGAACTGGCCTCGCTGATCAAACGCAAGAAGATCAGCTCTGTGGAGCTTACGACCTTTTTCCTCGACCGGCTAAAACGTTTCGGGCCGGTCCTCCACTGCGTGATAGAACTCCGGGAAGACAGCGCGCTTGCAGAGGCGCGGGATGCCGATAAAGATCTGGCCCGGGGCATCTACCGGTGCCCATTGCAGGGTATCCCTTATGGGATCAAGGATCTGTTTGCCGTGAGCGGCACGCATACCACCTGGGGAACGCCACCCTACAAAGACCAGGTCATCCAGCGGGATGCCTATGTGGCGCAACAGTTAAAGCTGGCCGGCGCGGTCCTGGTGGCCAAATTATCGCTGGGTGAGCTGGCGATGGACGATGTGTGGTTTGGCGGGCTGACGCGCAATCCGTGGAACCTGGCGCTGGGCTCGGGCGGCAGTTCGGCGGGATCGGCTTCCGCCACGGCGGCGGGTCTGGTGCCTTTTGCCATCGGAACCGAGACCTATGGCTCCATCGTCGATCCCTCACAACGGTGCGGCGCCACGGGTCTCCGGCCGACATTCGGTAGCATCGCCCGAACGGGTTGCATGGCCCTCTGCTGGAGCTCGGACAAAGTGGGGCCCATCTGCCGCAGCGCCGAAGACGCGGCCATCGTCTTTGCTTACATCCACGGTGGTGACAGTATCGATGCCTCCTCCCGGACTATGCCGTTCAACTATACCGGCAAGGTCGATCTGTCGCGCTTGCGCGTCGCCTACACCCGGAATTATATCGATACTTTGCCGGAGGACAGTCCGGAGAAACAAACCCTGGCGATCCTTCGCCGGCTGGGTGTAAAGCTGATCCCGGTGGACTTCCCGGATGACCTTCATGGCAACGATATCCTCAGCCTCATCATCGGCGTGGAAGCCGCCGCCGCCTTCGACAAACTCACCCGCACGAATGCCGACGACGAGATGGTCCAGCAGAACAAGGACCGCTGGCCCAACACTTTTCGCACGGCGCGTTTCGTTCCCGCCGTGGAATATGTGAATGCCTGCCGGATGCGAACGGCTATCATGCAAAAAGTCGATCCATGGATCAGGCAATATGATATCATCATTGCGCCAACGGAGACCGGCGACCAGCTTGCGATCACGAATCTCACGGGTCATCCGTCCGTGACGCTGCCGGTGGGTTATAAGCCGGGCGGTCTGCCGGGAAGTATTAGTTTTATCGGTCAGCTCTATGGGGAAGCGCAGCTGCTGGCTTTTGCGAAGGCTTTTCAGGATGCGACGCCGTATAACAAGGAGCATCCGAAGGGGTTTTAGGAAAGGGGAACGCCTACTTGGGGAAACCCTTCATCCGGCGAAGGCGCTTATTGGCTTCGTCGAGTTTCTTAGGGGCTAACACCTTCCCTTTCAACTTGTTGAGTTCTTCATCAACAGTTAGGGTAAGTTCATGTCCCCAGGGCGTCTTTACTTTAGATTCCCGCTTCTTCATATCGCAATTTAGGAAAATTTCTTTGTAACTCATATTGGGTGCTTTAATGGTTTTCTTTTTATAAGGAAGGCTTCGATAGATGTCAAATACCCGTGATAATTCTTCCAGGTTAAGGCCGATCGCTATTCTGTAAAGCCTGGTCCGCTCTATTGTGCTGCCGCGGAAATAGATCATCCGTTCGGGGTACCTGGCGGTATAGGTATTGACCACATCGAAGACCGTCGCCAATATCTTGTTGCGGTCACCGTTGTCCGTAATGCAATAATCATCTATCTCCCCATTTTCTATGATGTCACCAAAGGCGAGGTTATAGATCCCATCTATTTCGGTGGGCATAAAAACGATGCGTTTGACGAATCGCCCGCTTTTACCAGTGCTTACAAAATCGAAGAAACTCAGATCATCTGCTGTTTTAATTGCCGCATAATATTCATACTTCACAGGTCAAAATTGAGTTTGTAAAATTAAATTAAATCGTGGCAAATAATTTTTAAAAATTTATTTGCCAGTGTATCGAAACCGGACAGCGACTGTATAGAAATGGGACATCGGCGCCGATGGGCGCAAAACGGAAGTTCATGCTTCCCAGAGATTTGGCTAACTTGGCATGAAATAAGCTGAGGGTTGGTCATGCTTAAAAGTTATATCCGCGTGGCGCTGCGGAATTTGCGCAACAATAAGATCTATTCGGTGATCAATATTGCCGGATTGGCCGTAGGACTCGCCGTTTTTTGGCTCATGGGTCTGTATATCGCCGATGAGCTGAGCTACGACCGGGCCTCGCCAAACTCGGGTCGTATCTATCGTGTCGTGGAATCCGGGACCTGGAGCGGCGGAAGCTTTAAGCTGGCGATCACGTCGCCGCCGTTTGCGCCGGCACTCAAAAGGGACTACCCCGAGATCGAAGCCGCGGCACGCATCGACGCCGATGGCGGCGCAACGCTTATCAACGGCGACAAAAAGATCAGCGCGGGCGATATGGTGTTTGCCGATAACGATATCCTCACCGTGTTCCGCTTTGCCTTTCTCTATGGCGATCCGAACACGGCGCTGACGAAACCGGGCTCCATTGTTCTCACCAGGACCCTCGCGGAAAAGCTATTTGGCAATGCAGAAGACGCGCTGGGCAAACCGGTGGGCATCGAACATGGCCAACCGAGCCTGGTCACCGGTATCATCGAAGACCAGCCGGAGAATGCCCATCTTCGCCCCAGCGCACTGCGCGCCATGCCGCCAATCGCCAGCGACAACAACAACTGGCTTGGGGCATATCTCTATACCTATATCCTGCTACGCAAGGATGCGGACGTCCACCGGCTGGAAGCCCGGCTGCCGGAGTTTTACGACAGGTATCTAAAAACCCCTCTAGGCAAGGGCGCCACTTTTCATATGGATCTGCAGCCGCTTACCTGGATCCATCTGCACAGCCATCTCGACTATGAGCTCAGCCGCAACGGCGATATCAGATACATCTGGCTTTTCGCCGCTATCGCGCTGCTGGTGCTCGGCATCGCCGTCATCAATTATATCAATCTGGCTACCGCCAGATCGAGCGCGAGGTTGAAAGAGATCGGGGTCCGCAAGGTAATCGGGTCGGGCCGCCAACAGCTGATGGCCCTATTCCTCACCGAATCCGTGGTGTTCGCACTGCTTGCCGCCGCCATCGCAACCCTGCTGGCCAGCTTGTTCCTGCCGGCATTCAATGCCCTGGCCGGCAAAGCACTTACAATTTCCCGTTATGGCTGGGGACCCACGCTGACGGCGCTGGCATTATTCGCGATCGCGATCGGCCTGGCGGGTGGCCTCTACCCCGCCCTCTTCCTTTCGGGGTTCAAGACGATCCCGTCGCTAAAGGGGTTGCAGGGGAATCCGCAGAATACGATCTTATTTCGTAAATCGCTGGTGACCTTTCAATTTGTCATCACCATCTTCCTGATCGCGGGCAGCGCTGTCATCTATCTTCAACTGCATTATATGCAGAACAAGGATCTCGGCTTCAACAAAGACCAGGTGCTGACCTTCCACATCGGCAACCGGGACGTACGTCAGCACATCGAAGAGCTGAAGGCGCAATTGAAAGAAGACCCTAGTGTGGAAGCCGCGGCGGCTGCCAGCAACCCCATTGGGCAAAACTATATCGGCACAATGCCGGTGTATTTCGAACAGGATGGCGCCTTCTCGCATCAGAGCAAGCTCGCGCAGAGTTTTTATGTCGATGCCGATTACCTGCCTACGATGCAGATCAACTTGAAAGAAGGCCGAAATTTTTCTGCCGCACAGCCTACCGATGTCGCGGGCAGTGTGCTCATCAACGAGACGCTGGAGAAAGAAATGGGCTGGACCAGCGCCGTCGGCAGGCGACTGCGGTTGAAGATCGGTCCCGGCGATACCCTGGGTACCGCAAGGATCGTGGGTGTCGTACGCGATTTCAATATCTATTCACTGCAATATAAGATCCAGCCGATAGTGCTGGAGATGCCCCCCGTGCTGATGGAGGAAGATAATGTCGCGGTGCGTGTCAACCCCGCGCGGGTCTCCCAGGCGCTGAAACATATTGCCGATGTGTATCACCGTTTCGACCCCGGAGGGGCCTTTCAATATAATTTTCTCGACGAGAATTTCTCCCGGCAGTATGATGCCGAGCGCCGGCAGGGCAGCCTTCTGCTGATCTTTACCGTTCTAGCCATTTTCATCGCGTGTCTCGGCCTGCTGGGGCTGGTGACCTTTAGCGTTGGGCAACGCACCAAAGAGATCGGCATCCGCAAGGTCCTCGGAGCGGGTGTCGCCGGTATCGTGCTGCTGATCTCCAAAGACCTCATCAAACCCGTGGTCATAGCGATCCTGATCGCCACGCCGCTCGCCTGGTATGCGACACACCGGTGGCTCGAGGGGTTTGCCTATCGGACGCCCACCGGCGCCTGGATCTTCCTCGGCGCAGGGGCTATAGCGGTATCGATCGCCATGCTTACGGTAGGGTTACGTGCCATGCAGGCAGCACAGGCCAATCCCGCAAAAAGCTTGAAAGCGGAGTAGCGACCCATCGGCTTATCGAGCCGTGACGACCGGCATTTGCTGCAGCCAGGAAACCAGCCGCTCGCCAAGGAAAATGTTCCAGCCCTGGACGAAATTATTCCGCGCATATTCGGGTCCGGCATGCGCGATCCGTTCCAGGCCCCGGTGTGTCAATTTCACCCGGGTCTTTTTGCCTTCCTTGAACAGTTCCCAGGTGACATAGGTTATGCCGAGATGATTCTGGAACCTGAAGGAATAAGACAGCCTTTGCCGGTCCACTACCTCGGTGACCCTGCAGAGATGGATATACCGCTTGTCATTGTGCTCCGCCACCAGGGTAAACTCGTAGTCCTGGCGCGGCTTGAAATCGTCGACCGTCATAAACCAGTGGCCGATCTCCTCCTTACCGGTGAGTGCCTGCCACACCCGCTCCGGAGGAGAGTCGAACACGCGTTCCAGCACAAGCGGTTCGGGCTCTGGGGCAACCACAGCCACCGCCGCATTATAACGCGCCGTCGCTTCGCGGGTGATCTCATCCCAGAATTCCACAGGATTATGCGGCATCGGCGCTCCATCGAGCTCCAGTGCCAGGAGATCGAGATGATAATGCCAGCCCTTGGACGCGTCGACCATCTGCCGGGGACTAACATGACAATGGGTAAAGAGCAGGCGGGTGCGGTTCTTGCCTTCGCTGAGCAGTTCCCAGCGCACCGTAGAGCCGTTATACCAGGCATATTCCAGCACAACGTTCTCGCGCCATTCCGTGATGGTTCCACCCATGACACCACCCGTGAGTCGCAGGGTGATGGTGCCACCTTTCCCGCGTTTGATCTCGGTGGGAGCAAGCCAATGGGCCAAATGTGCGGGCTCCGTGAGCGCGGCCCAGACCCGGTCTACCGGGTGTTCGAGTATCCTTTCAAAATACACGCCGGTGGAATCGGCGGTCTGGAAGAACTTGCCGTCGTGGGCGGATAGAACGAATTTTTTTTCTGCCATAGCTGAAGATTTCAGGTGAAGGCGGCGAGCCGCCATTATGCAACCTTTACGTTGCAAATATAGGAAACCTTTTGGTTTCACATCCAGGCGGTCAAAAAAAATTTCCAGGGGCACCCAAAAACGAAACGGGCGGAATCGCTCCCGCCCGAGTGTGTTGTTATATCGCGCTAATGTCCGTCCTTGTGGACAAGCCACCATTGGTGGCTTTAGGAAGTATCTGATCACATGCTTTTCTCCATCTTCTTGCATTTCTCCGCCTCATCCAGGTGATGATGAAGGCCATGCAGGGTACTGTCCGCGAATGCCCGGATATCCGCATCGGAGCCATTCTTGGCTTCATCTTCGAATGCACTGATCACCTTCTTATGGTCGGAGATCATCATATCGATATAAGCTTTATCGAAATCCTTCCCGGACTTGGCTTTGAGATCGTCAATATTCTTTTGCATGTCGGACGATATCGACGCAGGCAAGGTGATATTCTTCTGTTCGGCGACAGCTTTCAATTTGTTCGCTACCGCGGTATGATCTTTTACCATCATCGCGCCATATTCTTTCACATCTTTTGCCTTAGCCTGCGCTTCGGCAATCTCACCGGCCTGAATCTCCGTCATGCCCGCGTTGGCGGCATTAACCGCGAAGTCCTGGTCGGCCTTTGAAACAGTACTGGGGATCGCCGCTTTAGTCGAATCAGCATGGGCACTGTCCATCTTTGCGGCATTGGAATCTTTCGCCGCCTGCGTGCTATCCGAAGAGCCACCATTCCCACAGCTGAAAAGGAACAGGGCGAATGCACCGGCGAGGCAACAATTGGATAATTTTTTCATTTTGGCTGTTTTTCAGTTTCAATATTTTCTGCTAGGACTTCAATTCCTGTGCCATGCGACGGAGCGAAAGGGTGAGCCGGATGTCGGGGATATTGGGGGAAGAGATAGGGTACGGAACAAAAAAAGGTTGGCCAGGGAGGATTGGGCGGGACGATTAAGCGACGGGCCGGTAAGACAGTATGGATATCGGCGCATCGGCGAGATAATATGGTTTGTAGCCGGGGCGCGTGTTGAACATCCAGGTATGCAGCTGGTTCCTCAGGTCGCGCCACCAGCCGGCATGCGAGGCCGTAGGCGTACGTTCGAAATAATCTGCTTTCAACATCCTCACTTTGATCAGCACAAGATGACCTGCCGCCAGTTCGCGGATATCGTCGTGCACGAGGCTATTGATCTCTTCCGGGTCATTTACGATAAAGGCCTTACCCAACACATGGACAAAGAAATCCCTGTCCTTCCTGAAGAACTCGAGCTTTACGGGGAATTCCCGGTCGAACTCATGCAAGGCCTGCCGGGGACGCGATACAAAAAACCACATCTCCCCCAGCTCATCGACTTTCAGCACGGAGACGATCGTAGTCGCTATTCTCAATACTGAGGTGTTCTCGCTAAAAAAAAGTGCATTTTTAAGGTCTTCTATTTTTTCTCGCAAAAAGCGCAGATCGGATTGGGGCAACATATTTATGCTTTTTTAACACTTATTTGCCAAAATCAGTACCACTTATTGGTCGGGCATCCGGCGTAACCGCGTGAGTCCCTGAAAAACACGGGAGCGTTTCATTATCAGGCATAAACATATTCTTTTTAGCCACCGGGGCCGCGAAAGCGGGCAGTTTCCGTTCCCACGGAGCGGGTTCGGGATGAGGAAAATATTGCACAAGAATGCGCCTGTCCGCTGGCATAATATTTTTAGGTATACTCCGTCAATAAACCTGAAAGAATAAATTAAGGGCTCCGTTTCTACGGGGCCCGGTTTTTTGGACAATACCGCATCTATTCGCGGAAGAAAGATGAGAAGACGGGAAGAAGAAGGAATCTCGGAACGTTCGACAGTATGGAAGCGGCGAAAAAGCAGGAACGTGCCATCCAATACTTCAAGCATGGGTGATCGCGGCGCGGCGCCAATCATGGTTCACGCCCTGCGATGGAAGGAGATCAGGGTATTCACCCTATCCTTCCATTCCATATCCATCGAGCCATCCGGATGTTTGGTGATGCTTGTGATAATAAATTCCTGATCCCCTGCGAGGATGCCGCAGTAATCGTTTTCGATGGTGAGCGCATACGGCAGCGAACGGCGCGACCCGTCCCTGGGATCGGTAATATAGAGTTCTTTGAACAGGCGTTCGTCGCGAAGCTCCATCTGGTCAGCGGTAAACGCATAGGTCTCCCCCGAGCCACTGCGTACCCAGGAACCAGGGAGCAGGATCTCGAACTCGGAGAGGTCGGTGGTGTTGATCATGTGATGGGATTATGGCTTTCGTGAAGATTCAACAGTTGCTGGTGCGCCCGCTCGAGGGCCCACAATTGATTTTCTATTAATTGGTAAATGCGTTCGGGCAGGCTATTTTGTTCAGCCAGCGCCTGGCCATATGCTTTTTGGATGGCCTCTTCGGCCAACAGGCAGGCATCGAGCCTGGAAGGCGTGTCCGGCCCCTCGAA
>DASYZH010000141.1:0-12703 GCA_035946435.1 Puia sp.
CTATGTCCTTTTGGCAACCGATCGGCGATCGATCCCCAAAAGTATTAAGCTCAAAAGAATTCCCCTATGTGCAGATATGCAATGACGACATATAAGCCACATTATGCTTGCTTTCACTGTCGTATGATGTTCAAGCGGAAGCTTTTAATTGATATTGGAAGGCAGGACAAAGCGCCGTCGAAAGGGGCAAAATGCCCCAATTGCGGATTACTTATGGCGGACATGGGCATGGACTTCGAAGCTCCGAAAAAAAGTGACGTGAAGGGGTGGGATAGGCAGGCTACTTGAGATCGACCAAAAAATAAACAACCTCGAATAGTTGGCCTTTGCTGAGGAAGCTGCTTACATTTTGTTGTTTCACTCGCTATGTATAAAGTCAGCGGTTTTCAAACAGCTGAAGAATTATAACACCTTCCTCAAACACCATGTCGTCATTGCTCTCTTATTCTGAACGTTTGTAGTTTTTATGGGTTCGTGAAGCTGGGCGCCGAGAGATTGGGTATAATCCAATAAAAACTGTTGATTAACCAGGAATCGATCGGAACCATCGGGCAGATGGTAGCGGCCATTACCCAAGGACTGAACCAGTGATTCGATGCCAATATCAGAAGCCAGCCGGGCAAAAAAATAACCACCGAGCTTGAGCACCCGCCATAATGACCGCATCATTTGGTCGAAATGGCTCCGGCTATTGGCAAAATGAAGGACGGTATTGCAGATCACCAAATCGAAGTAAGCATCTTCAAATGGCAGATCTTCGATGGAAGCTATTTTAAAGTTACCCAAAGGATTGCCAGGCGATAATTTTACGGATACCGCCTGTACGGCCTCAACAGCTCTTTCGTCGGGATCGATCCCATAAACCTCGAAACCGTTTTGTAAGAGATAAACAAGATTGCGCCCAGTTCCGCAGCCGGCATCTAAAACCTTGCGGCAATTATCATAGGTGCCTTTTAGCAATTGATCAAATAGGTAGATATCAATATTGCCGAAACTTTGCTGAAGAGTTGACATATGAGAAACGCTATAATTCAAGGTAGGAAAAGTAAATGATATGTGGACGATGTGCATTGTGAGAGATATAGTGAACACCAACACTACATCTCTTAATAGTCAAAACAATTCAAATTATTTCATTCGGTTCGTCCGAGGAGGTGACCACTAACGAACCGAATAGCGAACCTTCTTTATATATTTTGCATCAATTTGTGTGAATTTAATGCATAGGTTCAGGAGAAATGCGCCTCAATAAAAAAACCTCATAGCATACTGTTCGACAATATCCTATGAGGCTCTGCGGAGAGGGAGGGATTCGAACCCTCGGTACGGTTGCCCGCACAACGGTTTTCGAGACCGCCACAATCGACCGCTCTGCCACCTCTCCATTGGGGCGCCGCGCGGGGGCGCGGGCGGTTGGGATGCGCTGCTGGCGGGGCAGGAAGCCCATTCGGACAGCGGGACGCAAAAATAGAGCTTTTGCGGCAAAAAATCATGAATTGTGGCCAAATTCGGGGTGGGATAGTGGCGGGTGAGGGCGGATTGGCTGAAAAGGAATAGTTTTGCCCCCTAATTTGGTTTGGAAATGTCAACGGGAATTGTTTTGATCATCGACGACGAGGAGAAGCTGCGGACTTTGCTAAGCCGGATCATCCGGCTCGAGGGCCTGACGGTGCTGGAGGCCGATTCGATAAAAGCGGGCAATAAACTCCTGGAAAAAGAGGATATCGATGTGGTCCTCTGCGATGTCAAACTGCCCGATGGCAACGGGGTGGACTTTGTCCGCGACCTGAAGACACGGCATCCGCTGGTCGAAGCGATCCTGCTGACGGCCTATGGCAATATTGCCGACGGGGTTGCGGCCATGAAGAACGGCGCCTTCGACTACATCACCAAGGGCGACGATAACGACAAGATCATTCCCCTGCTTTCACGCGCGCTGGAGAAGGTGCAACTGCAGAAACGGGTGAGTCAGCTCGAACAGCAGGTCGGGAAACGCTATACCTTCGACGCCATCCTCGGACATAGCCCGCTGATCGCCGAAGCGATGGCCCTGGCCAAGAAGGTGGCCCCCACGGAGGCTACCGTACTCCTGCTCGGCGAAACTGGGACGGGCAAAGAGGTCTTCGCGCAGGCGATCCATAACGCCAGCAAACGGGTGAACAAACCCTTTATTGCGCTCAACTGCAGCGCCTTCAGCAAGGAGCTGCTGGAAAGCGAATTGTTTGGCCATAAGGCGGGATCTTTTACCAGCGCCACGCGCGATAAAAAGGGGTTGATCGAGGAAGCCAACCCGGGAACCCTGTTCCTCGACGAGATCGGCGAAATGCACATCGATCTCCAGGCCAAATTGCTCCGGGTACTGGAGACCAACGAATTCATCAAGGTCGGCGACACCAAACCCACGCGCGTCAACGTGCGGATCATCGCCGCCACCAACCGCGAACTGCAACAGGAAGTGGACGAAGGCCGGTTCCGCGATGACCTCTACTACCGGCTCAACGTCTTCACCATCTCGCTCCCCTCGCTCCGCGACCGCAAAAAAGATATCCCCGCGATCGCCGAGTTCTATCTTCGCTTTTTCACGGCCAAAAGCAATAAACACATCGACAGCATGAGCAAGGAATTCCTCGACCGGCTGCAACAGCACGAATGGAAGGGGAATATCCGCGAGCTCAAGAACATCATCGAGCGGGCCGTGATCCTCGCCGATGGCCATGAACTCACCCTCGACAACCTTCCCACCGAATTTCAGATCGCCGGCCCTAAAGCCAACGGCCCACTCTCCGCTTTCGACCTGGCATCCGTGGAAAAATTGCATATCCAGCGGGTACTCAACCACACCCGTGGTAATAAGACGGAAGCGGCCCGCCTTCTGAACATCGGGCTTACCACGCTTTACCGGAAGATCGAAGAATACAAGCTCTCTTACGACGCCTAAGGGGATCGCCCAAAGGCTCGCGCCGGCCGCTGGTCGGAGCCGACGGGTTACACGCCGCTGAGGCCATCGTGCGGCTGCAGCATCCCCCATTTCGGCGAAAAGCCTTTCATTTTGACAGGGTAGGACGGCGGCCGGGAAACGAGGTCGGCGGCCGGAAGCCCCGACTGGCGCAGGGTGCAGCGTGCGGCGGCGTTTCGGGCATCCCTTTTGGCTATCCCCAGGCAAAATATAAGCTATGCTGACAGTAATTCTATTCCTGGCAGGTCTCGTGTGTTTCTACCTGTTCTTTAAATCCATTGATTATTTCGAAAATATCTAATCTTCAAGCCATGATGACCGGACTTTTCATTCTATCTGTTGCCGTGTTTGTTTACCTCCTGTACGTCCTGATCAAACCGGAGAAATTTTAACCTAAACGCTTTCAATCATGTTTACTGAATTAACCGGCGTGATCGTCACTTTTCTGATCGTCCTGGTGCTTGCTTTTCCTCTTGGAAGATACATCGCCAAGGTGTACAGAGGTGACCGTACGATCCTGGACTTTATGAGCCCGCTGGAACGCTTTATCTACCGCATCTGTGGTATCGATCCTACCAAAAAAATGGGCTGGAAGGAATTCCTGAAAGCCATGCTTACCATCAACCTGGTATGGTTTGTTTATGCTTTCATCCTTTTCCTTTTTCAGGGAAAATTGCCGATGAACCCGGATGGGAACCCCAGCATGTCACCCGACCTGACCTTCAACACGGCGATCAGCTTTCTCGTGAACTGTAACCTTCAGGACTATTCCGGGGAGACCGGCGCCACCTATCTGACGCAGCTCTTCGTGATCACCTTCCTGCAATTCGTGAGCGCGGCAACCGGCATCGCGTGTCTCGTTGCGTTGCTGAACGGCCTGAAAGAAAAGACAACGCAAAACCTGGGCAACTTCTGGGACATCTTCACCAAAACCATGACCCGCATCCTCCTGCCGATCTCCTTTGTTATCGCGATATTGCTGGCGTTTCACGGCACGCCCACCAGCTATGACGGTAAAGACACCGTGATCACCATGCAGGGCGATACCGTGCAGGTCAGCCGCGGTCCGGCTGCGGGGATGATCGCCATTAAGCACCTGGGCACCAACGGCGGCGGATGGTTTGGCGCTAATTCCGCGCATCCACTGGAAAACCCCGACTATTTTACCAATATGCTCGAGCTGGTTGCGCAGATGCTTATCCCCGTGGGCATGATCTTCGCGCTTGGTTTTTATACCAACCGGAAGAAATTCGCATATGTCACGTTTGCGGTGATGACCATCGGGATGTTATGTCTGCTGATACCCACGATGATCACGGAGATACATGGCAATCCTGCGATAGCCCGAATGGGGATATCCCAGGCCACGGGCGCCATGGAGGGTAAGGAGGTGCGATTCGGTCCGGCGGCTTCGGGTTTCTGGAGCATCATGACCACCATCATCTCCACGGGCTCCGTAAACTCCATGCACGACAGTTCCATGGCACTAAGCGGGCTCATGCAGATGCTGGCGATGATGGTCAACGCCTTCTATGGCGGCTGCGGAGTAGGGATCCTCAACTATTATATTTATGTCATCATAGCGGTGTTCATCGCCGGGCTGATGGTTGGCCGAACACCCGAATTCATGGGACATAAGGTCGAAGCCCGCGAGGTCAAGATCGCGGCCCTGATAACGTTGCTTTCCGCTTTCCTGATCAAAGGGTTTACAGCACTGGCCTGCTATGTTAACGTTTACCACGGTAATGCTCCCTGGGCCGTGAAGCCCTCGACATGGCTCAACAACCCCAGCTACCATGGCTTCTCGGAGATGCTGTATCAATTTACCTCGACAAACGCCAATAATGGCAGTGGCTTCGAAGGGCTGGCCGATAACGACGTCTTCTGGAATGTCACCGGTGGTATTGTGATGATCCTGGGCCGCTTTCTACCCATCATCGGACCCATCGCGATCGCGGGGCTGCTGGCGGGCAAGAAATATATCCCCGAGTCATCCGGGACGCTGAAAGCGGATTCGCTGACCTTTGGGATCATGGTCTTCGTGGTGATCATCATTATCACTGCCTTGTCGTACTTCCCGCCGCTGGCGCTGGGGCCGATCGCAGAATATTTTAGTCTTAAAGCTTAAGAAAATGAAGTCAAATAATAAATCTCTATTTCCGCGGGAGATCGTCTCGGAGGCGCTGAAACAGTCCTTTGTCAAGCTGAAGCCACGGTCGATGTTCCGGAACCCCGTGATGTTCACCGTGTACCTTTGTACGATCGTGATGCTCTTCGTCTGTTTTTGGATCATGAGCGGCGAACATACGCAGGGGGCGTTAGCTTACAATATCGCCATTTTCGTTATTCTTTTCATCACGGTGCTCTTCGCCAATTTCGCGGAAGCCATCGCGGAGGCCCGCGGCAAGGCCCAGGCCAATAGCCTGCGAAAGACCAGGGAAGATACGCCTGCCAAAAAAGTATTCGCGGTCGGCGAGATCTATGTCGGCGAGGTGAAGATCGTACCTTCTTCGCAATTGCGGAAAGGAGATGTCTTTATCGCCGAGGCCGGCGACATCATCCCGATGGACGGAGAGATCATCGAGGGACTCGCTACCATCGATGAAAGCGCGATCACCGGCGAAAGTGCCCCGGTGATCCGGGAAGCCGGTGGCGACAAATCTTCCGTCACCGGGGGGACCAAGGTATTGAGCGATAAGATCAAGGTGCGGGTGACCACGGAGCCCGGCGAAAGCTTTCTCGACAAGATGATCGCGCTGGTGGAAGGCGCCTCGCGCCAGAAGACGCCGAACGAGATCGCCCTCACCATCCTGCTGGCGAGCTTCACCCTTATTTTTCTCATTGTGTGCGTGACGCTCAAACCGTTTGCCGACTACGCACAGACTCCCATTACTGTTGCAGCATTTGTATCTCTCTTCGTGTGCCTGATCCCCACCACCATCGGCGGTCTGCTGAGTGCCATCGGGATCGCTGGTATGGACCGCGCGCTACGCGCTAACGTGATCACCAAGAGCGGTAAGGCGGTGGAAACGGCAGGCGATCTGGATACACTGCTGCTGGACAAAACGGGTACGATCACCATCGGCAACCGCAAAGCGACGCATTTCTGGCCGGCCGAGGGCGTAGATGAGAAGAGCTTTATAGAGGCCTGTGTGTTATCGTCATTGGCGGATGAAACGCCGGAAGGGAAATCGATCCTCGAGTTGGCGGGCGCGACGCCGGCCTCCTATAGCGTCAACGGCGCACGGTTCATTCCCTTCACGGCGGAAACGCGTTGCAGCGGGATCGATGTCTCGGGCATGAAGATCCGTAAAGGGGCTGTCGACGCCATCCGGACCCTCGTCACCAGGGCTGGCCAGACGATACCGGTTCAAATGGAAGCCAGGGTAAAAGAGATCGCGTCCAACGGGGGTACCCCACTCGCGGTGAGCGAAGGCGGCAAGGCAATGGGCGTGATCGAATTACAGGATATCATCAAACCCGGTATCCAGGAGCGTTTCCAGCGGCTGCGAAAGATGGGGGTCAAGACCGTGATGGTCACGGGCGACAACCCGCTAACGGCCAGGTATATCGCCGAAAAGGCCGGCGTCGATGATTTCATCGCCGAGGCCAAGCCGGAAGACAAGATGAACTATATCCGGAAAGAACAGCAGGGCGGGAAGCTGGTCGCCATGATGGGTGACGGTACCAATGATGCCCCCGCGCTGGCGCAGGCGGATGTCGGCGTGGCCATGAACAGCGGCACCCAGGCGGCGAAAGAGGCCGGCAATATGGTCGACCTCGACAACGACCCGACCAAGCTCATCGAGATCGTGGAGATCGGCAAACAGCTGCTGATGACGCGGGGCACACTGACGACCTTTTCCATTGCCAACGACGTGGCGAAATACTTCGCCATCGTGCCGGCGTTGTTCATCACTTCGATCCCTGCCTTGCAGGCGTTGAACATCATGCACCTCAGGAGCCCCGAAAGCGCAATCCTCTCGGCCGTGATCTTCAATGCTATTATCATCCCGATCCTGATCCCGCTGGCACTCAGGGGCGTGGCGTACCGGCCCATCGGCGCCAGCGCCTTGCTGCGCCGGAATCTGCTGATCTATGGGCTGGGCGGGATCATCGTCCCCTTTATCGGTATCAAGCTGATCGATATGATCCTTGGATTTTTTATGTAACCGTAAAAAGAAAAGTATGAAAAAATATATCTTACCGGGCCTGAAGCTGAGTGCCGTATTCATTGTTCTGTGTTCGGTGATCTATCCCCTGCTGATAGCGGCCGTAGGTAGACTGACCCCCGGCGGCGGCAGAGGTGAGACCGTAAGCGTGAACGGCAGAGTAGTGGGTTACGCAAATGTTGGACAGAGATTCACTGATGATAAATATTTCTGGAGCAGGCCTTCGGCGGTAGCGTATAATGCCGCGGGGAGCGGGGGAAGCAACAAGGGGCCTTCAAATCCGGACTATCTCAAGGATGTGCAGGCGCATATCGACACCTTTTTGGTACATAACCCCGGCGTAAAGAAAGAAGACATCCCGGCGGAGCTGGTGACCTACTCGGGCAGCGGGCTGGATCCGGATCTTTCACCCGCCGGTGCGAAGATACAGGTGGCGCGGATCGCCGCCGTCCGGCATCTCGACCCGGATAAACTAAATGCGCTCGTTGATCGTTATACCCAGGGGCCATTGTTAGGTATCCTGGGACCCAGTAAAGTGAACGTTTTAAAATTGAATATTGCATTAGATGAGCTAAGCCATGGCGGACGATAAAGACCCAAGCGTACAGCATTTCCTGGATCTGATCCGCGCGAGCAGGCGGGGTAAGTTCAAGATCTACATCGGCATGAGTGCCGGGGTGGGAAAGACGTATCGGATGTTACAAGAAGCGCAAACGTTGTTACGAAATGGCGTGGACGTGAAGATCGGCTATGTCGAGACCCATGGCAGGAAGGAAACGGAAGTGCAGCTGCAGGGGTTACCGGTGTTGCCGCGGAGGAAGCTTTTTTATAAAGGGAAAGAGCTGGATGAGCTGGACGTGCAGGCGATCATCAATCTGCATCCCGAGGTGGTGATCATCGACGAGCTGGCGCATACCAACATCGAGGGCAGCACGAATGAGAAACGGTGGCAGGACGTGATGGAAGTGCTCAATGCGGGGATCAATGTGATCAGTGCCGTCAATATTCAGCATATCGAGAGCCTTAACGAGGAGATCCGGAAGATCACGGGTGTCGAGGTCACCGAACGGGTGCCGGACAGCGTGCTGGAAGAGGCGGACGAGGTGGTCAATATCGATCTCACCGCCGACGAGCTGGTCACCCGGCTGAAGGAGGGTAAGATCTATGCGGCGGACAAGATCGGCATCGCCCTGCAGAATTTTTTCCAGGCGGAGAAGATCCTGCAGCTGCGGGAGCTGGCGCTCAAAGAAGTGGCGAGCCAGGTGGAACGAAAGATCGAGACCGAGTTGCCGCGGGGCGCCCATTTGCGTAACGAGCGGTTCCTGGCCTGCATCGGCAGCAACCATGAGACCGCTAAAAAGGTCATCCGGAAGACGGCACGGCTTGCGAGCTACTACCATAGCCGGTGGTGGCTGCTGTATGTACAGACCCCCCGCGAGGATGGCGATAAGATTGGCCTTGCTGCGCAGCGACATTTGATCAATAATTTTAAATTAGCAACGGAATTGGGGGCCGAGGTGATCCGGTTAAAACAAAACAATATTGCCAAAGGAATAATGGAAACAGCTGAAAGTCATTCTATTACGACGATATGTATCGGTAAGCCGCATTTGAGCCTGTACAATGTGATCCTGTCTACGGCCGTTTTTAATCAACTGCTGACCAAACTCGCCGCCTCGGATATCGATGTGGTGATCCTTTCATAGCATGAGCATACGTCTGAAAACGAAATTATCACTGGGGCTTATTTTCCTGTTTGTCGTGATCCTGCTGTTCGGGATCCTCGGGCTGTTCTATATCAATCGGCTTAGTGACGAGGGCCGGCTGGTGTTAAAGAACAATCACGAATCGATAGTCTACTGCAACCGGATGCTCGAGGCTTTGGAGGACCTGAAGATCAACAAGGGGGCCCTTGACGTGTTCCGGGACAACCTGGTCAAACAACAGAGCAATATCACCGAAGTGGGGGAGAAGGAGGCCACGGATGAGCTCACCAAGAACTTCAACGAGATGCTGGTAGACCCCAGCGATCAAAGCAATTATGCGGATATCCGGCGGTCCATCAACAAGATCCTCGATGTGAACGAGCAGGCGATCGTGCGTAAGAACGCCAGTGCACAGAAAACGGCAGAGGGCGCGAAAGAGGTGCTGACGATCCTTTTTACCATTCTGACCTTGCTGTCATTTACTTTTATATTCAACCTGCCCGGGATCATCTCCGATCCTATCCGCAGTCTGGCCGAAGGCATCCGCGCGATTGCGGGTAAGAACTATAAGAAACGCATCTATCTGCGGCAGGGCGATGAATTCGGGGAGCTGGCCAATGCGTTCAACACCATGGCCGAGAAGCTGGATGAATACGAGAGCAGCAATCTGGCGCAGATCAAATTCGAAAAGAGCCGTATCGAGACGATCATCAACCAGATGCGGGACGGCATCATTGGTTTCGACGAGAAACGGCACATCCTGTTTTTGAATGCCGTTGCCGAGAAGCTGCTGGGGCTGAAGGAAAAGGATATCGCGGGCCGGTATGCGCCCGATGTCGCGCTCGCGAACGATCTGATGCGGACGTTATTGCAAGAGGATCCAATGAAAAGAGAGCTTAAGATATATTGTGATAATAAGGAAGGTTATTTCAGCAAGGATGTGCTGGACGTAGCAAATAATCAGGCGGTCATCGGCCAGGTCATCGTGCTGCGAAATATCACCCCTTTCCATGAGCTCAACGAGGCCAAAACGAATTTCATCGCTACGGTATCGCACGAGCTCAAGACGCCGTTATCCTCCATCAAGATGAGTGCGCGGTTACTCACGGACCTGCGGGTAGGAGCCTTGAACGGCGAGCAGCAGGAACTGATCCGGAGCATCACCGATGATGCGGACCGGCTGCTGAAAATCACGGGGGAACTGCTGAACATGTCGCAGGTGGAGACCGGCAATATCCAGCTGAAACTGCAACCGGCCGACCCGGCAGCGATCGTGCAGCAGGCCATACAGGCGGTAACCTTCCAGGCACAGCAGCGGCGGATCAAGGTCCATACCGAGCTGGCGGCGAATCTGCCGTATATCCAGGCTGATGTAGAGAAGACCTCGTGGGTGCTGATCAACCTGCTGACCAACGCCATCAAGTATTCGCCCGAGGAATCGGAGATCGAAGTGGCTGCATTTCGCAATGCCGGGAAGGTGGAATTCCGGGTCAGGGACCACGGAAGGGGCATCGACGAGAAGTACC
The DNA here is from genome assembly GCA_035946435.1 of Puia sp. Classification (GTDB taxonomy): domain Bacteria; phylum Bacteroidota; class Bacteroidia; order Chitinophagales; family Chitinophagaceae; genus Puia. The sequence continues at coordinate 10,361 of DASYZH010000141.1, forward strand.
TGCCGCGTATTTTCGAACGTTATTTTAAGGTGCCGGGCTCGCATGACCGAAATGGGACGGGGCTGGGGTTGTCGATCTCCAAGGAGTTCATCGAGGCGCAGGGAGGCCGGATCTGGGTGGACAGCCGGTTGGGCGAAGGCAGTTCCTTTGGGTTTACCTTCAATGCAGCGTAGAAACTGGACCCGGGGCCTGTCCTTTTGGGGCATTCGGGTACACTGGCAGGAGTGAGGAAAAAATTATTTCGGTGTTTGGGTCAAAAGTTTTCCACAACCTCCTCTTTTGGTGCAATTTTTCTGCGTTCCCACCATCCTGCACTATCCTGGTAAATGGGTAAAAAAGCCTGAAAATGAGCCCATTGCAGATTAGTGATTTTCTGAGTTATAAAGATGTTTCTTACTACTTAAAATATAGGTGTTTTTGCTTATGGGGTATCGTAGTGATTTCAAAATGACCGCAGAAGATTTTTGCGTGAGATTCAAAAAAGAAGTACATTCATATTCTAATAGGATAAGGTTTAATGGTTATGGTATTTGATTAGTGCATCCCCGCCGTAAGCGGGGATTTTTTGTTGGCCTCCGGCCAAATAATCACCCAAGCCAATGAATAATGGTCTTACTATTTTAACAGTAGAGGATAACCCCAGCGATCTATTTCTGCTGGAGCATATGATCAAATCCTCGGGCCTGGTTGTTCGCCAGCTGTGTTCCGCCTCCTGTATCCGTGATGCCTATGGCCTGCTGACTATGCAAGCCATAGATGTCGTGTTGCTGGACCTCACGCTTCCGGATAGTTTTGGCCTGCATACTTTCATTCACCTGAAGCCGGTAGTTCAACGTATTCCCGTGATCATTCTGACGGGGATGTCGGATACGAATATCGCGCTGGAAGCGATCAAGGAAGGCGCGCAGGATTATCTCGTCAAAAGTGAGCTAACGGAGGGACTGCTGGCCAAGGCCATCCAGTATAGTTTGGAGCGGAAGCGGACGCTTGAAAATCTGCGTGTGAGCAATGAGCGCTTCAATACGGTGGTCAAGGCCACCAATGATGCCATTTGGGATTGGGATATCGTGACGAATAAGGTTTTTATGGTGGGCGATACCTACAAGCAACTGTTTGGATACGATTGGGTCAATGCCTATCCGCCCGGGGATCTTTGGGAGAGTATTATTCATCCGCAGGACAAGGAGCGGGTGTTGGGAAAATTGTCCGCGTTGATCAGCGAGGGATCGGCCAGCAAATGGGAGGATGAATACCGGTTGAAGAAGAGCAATGGTGAATACGCCTATGTGCACGACAGGGGATATATTATCTATTCTGCGGACGGGCGGCCGATCCGGATGATCGGGGCGATCCAGGATATCACGGTGCGCAAGCGGTCGGAGGAGATCATTCTGGCCTCCGAGGAAAAATACCGTCAGATCTTCTATAAAAACCCTTATCCTACCTGGATCTTCGAACTCGATACGCTGCGTATTGTGGAGGTAAACGATGCGGCGGTAGAGAAATATGGTTTTGATAAAAGCGAATTCTATCAGCTTACCATGAAGGATCTGTATCCGCAGGGCGAGGCCGAGTCCTTTCTCGACAGCATCCGGCATTCGGCGCCGATAACCGAGCGACGGTTGTGGCATCACCGGAACAAATCGGGGGTGCTTATCACGGTGGAGATCACGGGTCACCGCATCGACTATTTTGGAAAGCTTTGTATACAGGTGATTGTGAATGACGTCACCGAGCGGATCCGGCTGGAAAAGGAGCTGGCCCTGCAACATCGATTGAAGCAGCAGCAGATCACGGAGGTGGTGCTTGGCGCGCAGGAGCGGGAGCGGTTCGAGCTGGGACAGGAGCTGCATGACAATATCAACCAGATCCTGGCTACGTCCAAACTTTATCTGGATGTGGCGATCGAGGAGCGTGAACCCCGGATGGAGCTGCTGGCCAAGAGCCGGAACAATATCTCGATGGCGATCGAGGAGATCCGCCGGTTGTCGAAGGAGCTGATCACCCCTAGCTTAAACGATTTAGGACTCATTCAGTCCATCAAGGAGCTGATCCGGAGTATCCAGATGGTCAAGAAGATGAAGATCAGGCTGACGATCTCGGGTGTAGAGGAGAATGCGTTGTTGCCCGAGCAGAAGATCAATGTGTACCGGATCATCCAGGAGCAATTGAACAATATTTTAAAACATGCGCAGGCCAGTTCTGTCTCGATAGAGCTCAATAAGCAACGGGAGCAGATCCGGTTGCTGGTCGAGGATGACGGCCGGGGATTCGATCCCCGGATGCGGCGGGATGGGGTAGGTATTTCGAATATCATGAGCCGCGCCGAGCTCTACAACGGCA